>CANIFU010000010.1 GCA_947466965.1 Bacteroidota bacterium | reverse complement strand
TAGTCGCACCTCAAAAAGTCAATTTTACTTTTCGAGCAAATAAATTTAAGTATTGGGTGATTAAAACGAAGCATAAATTTTCAATAAAAAATTCAAGTCCCTGTTTCCAGAGATTCATTATTCGTTTAAAGTTCATTGCAGCAGCCGATAACATCACATTCATTTCATCACCAATCGCACCTTTGAGGTAGTTGCGTATCATTCTGTAATCATGTTTTAAATGTCCTATGGTTGGCTCTATTGCAGCTCTTCGTTTGTGCTTTCTGCGTGTTGATTTGGTTATGTTTGGATTTGGTTTAGGTGTATGTAAGTTGGTGTGGTTTATTGTTTTTGGACCTCTGTAACCTCTGTCTAAAAACACATCCTTTGCTTGCTTCCCCGTTAGCCGTTCGTATTGTTGTAATGCATCTGGTAATGTTTTTGAATCATGTAACGTATCATTAAAATTTAATGCCCCAACAATCACTCCTGTTTTTTGTGTAATAAGTATGGATACTTTACTTCCAAATTCAAATTTCTTATGCTCTTTACCTTTGGTGTAGCACTTTACATGAGGCTCATGTAGGCTGTAAATTTTATTACTGTCGCTTCTTTTTTGAGCTAACACTTTAGTGTACAACTCTAAATCCATTGCATATTTATTCAGGATAGTTGCTGGCAGTTTTCGTTTAAGCTCCCTTACCAATCTGCCTGCAATAGTTTTTACTTTTTTACTTGCCCTGCGTGCTTTAACATCACCGCCTTTGTTACGTCTTAGTCGCTGGATAATACTCAACTTTTTTACTGTGTGTTTATAACTTTGGCGTAGCTCTATTTGTTCCTTTACCGCAATCGCTTGGCACTTATCAATGATTTTTTTGTACAATTTATCATCCGTTGGATAAGTGATATTTTTTTCTTGAACAGTTGTATCTCCACTTAATGTATCATCATTTGAATCTTTCCCATTAACACGAATACTTTCTTTTAAAATTAACTCTATCCCTTCTGGTCCAATCCTTTTGCGGAACTCCACTAGCTCTGTTGCTACACACGGTTGCTCTGCTCTAAAAACTTGTTCCCCACCAAAGTGTTGATAATAGGCATTTTCACTCCATTGTTCAACAATACTTTCATCACTTAAATTACGCAATTGTTTTAAAATCAGTAGAGACACCATCAACCTAATTGGCTTTGCTGGAGCTCCCATTGTGGCACTATAATGTTTTGAAAAAGAATCCTCAAACACCTGCCAGTGAATCGCTTTGCCTAATTTAAATAAAGGATGTTGATGATTTAACTGGTCTTCAAATGTGATGAAAAAACCAAGTTGTGAAGTGTTTTTCGGTTTTGATAGCATACGCAAATCTGCAAGATTTATGAATATCTTTATTCATTTCTTGCAGATTTTTATAACATCTTTTAAACCTTTTTTGTTGATATCGTTATGATAGCAGACTTTTTGATAGTCGACTAATTATGCAAAGTAGCGGAGAGAATATAAAAACTCCTTATTATGAAATAAATGGTTTAATTGTATGGGGTGCTACAGCAATGATTATAAGTGAACTGAATGTAGTTGTTCAACAAGCTCGAATTATTTTTTCTTAAAATCGGTCATAATATTATCATAACACAAATAATAATTTCCCCTTTCAAGATTATCAATATCTATTTTATTTCCAAAACCTCGTTTAATGACATTGCCATAAATATCAAATACTTCGTAATTCGTTTCGGAAGAAAAATCAATATACTTTCTGTTTTTAGCAATCGTATATGTCGGTTGTATTTTTGCAGATATAAAAACCACATTAGTTGATGATTTTAAAACACCACCATAACCGATTTGCTTTACTCTGAATTTATTTTCACCTGAGTGTGAAGTTGTTTGAAATGAATAAGAATTTTTATCCATAGAACCTTTTCCATTTATTTCTCCTATAACAATCCATTTGTTCCATCGGTATTGTTCTATAATGTATGGCAAAGAACCTATTTCTTTTTTTGTTGACCAACTTAATATTCCATTTTTATCAATATCAATATTTATGACTTCAAATGTTGCTTTTGGTTTTAAAACTTCAGGATTTAAAACTTTCGGACTGCAATCATCTTTGTGTCGAATTTCAACAATTACAGGTGTTCCTGGTTTAATTGAAAAGGCAGAAAAGTCAATTTCAAAAGCAGATGAATTTAATTCATCTGTGGATGTTTTACCATTTACTGTTACTTCATAGGTGCAAAATCCTACTCCATTTCCGGCATACCCATTTTGAATGTATAAATTCTCATTTTGATATTTACCTTCAACTACAATGATTGCAGCAAAAGTGTTGCTTAAAAAAAGTAGAAATAAAAAAGTTAGAAGTGGAAATAATTTCATTTTATCAGCCAATATTAGTAAATTCGTCTACAAATATATGTATTTTAACGATAATAATTAAAAAAATATTTTAATATTAATTAATTATTATGACGTTAAGTTGTTATAAATAATTGTATTTCATTTATTTCTAAGCCTTTAACATCGAATTAAGGAACTAAAAAATGTTTCAGTTTAACGAGACCATACAAGGCAAAAAAGATAAAAAGAGCAAATAGTAATACTTTATAGCTTCCTTTGAACATTATTTTATTGTGTATTTTATCTTTTCGGTATGCCCAAATGATTCCAATTATAAACATTACAAAAAAAATAAAAGCAAAAACAATCTGTCCTTTTGAAAACATATTTATATAAATTAAAATTTAATTTTTCAAAAATACTATAATAAATCTGTACGTTATGTATTAAATAAAAAAATATTTAATTGCACTTTTTTGGATTAATTTTACAGGAAATTATTATGCAGTATGATTAGGCTCAGGGTGTTTTTTTTGTCTCTGTTATTTTTTGTGAATTGTCAATTAAATGCTGGTAGCATATCAAAAGGATATCAGGCATTGAAAATATACAACTATTTTGAAGCGAAAAGATTGTTTGAGAAATCGCTGAGTAAAGAAAAAACTTCAGCTGCTTTTGGTTTAAGTATTATTTACTTTAGATCAGATAATCCTTTTTCAAATATAGATAGCGCCTATAAATATATTATTATTTCTGAGGGAAGTTTTCTATTAATTTCTGAGAAAAATAAAATAGCTTGTTTACCTTTTGGTGTATCCTTCTCTTCAATTGATTCTTTAAAAAGTAAAATTGAAAAAAAGGCTTTTGAGTTTTATAAAAGCCAGCATACCGTTTCTGCATTCAATAAATTTATTGAAATGTACATTACTGCACCAGAATGTTTTGAAGCAATTGCATTGAGAAATAGTTTGGCGTATAGCCAGGTAAAAATGATTGATACTCATCAGGCCTATCAGACATTTATAGAAAGTTATCCATTTGCAATTGAATTGAAGGAAGCGAAGGAGCAATATCATCTTTCAAAATTTATGTCTCTTACAAAAAACAATACAATAGAAGAGTTTGAACAATTTTTAATTGAACAACCCAATAGTCCCTTTGCTGATGAAGCAAAAAATAAAATATTTTCTTTGTCAACTCAATTAGGAAGAGTTGAAGAATATTATCGTTTTGTCAAGAAATACCCTGATAATCCCAATTTTGAATACGCCTGGTTATCTATCTATTCAATGTATTCAGCAAAATACGATTTGAGTTCATTGTTAGATTTTAAAACTGAATTTCCTGATTTTCCTTTTCAGAATCTATTAAGTGAGGATATGGAATTGTGTAATAAAATATTACTTCCTATTCGTGAAGATAGTAAATGGGGGTTTATAGACGGAGCCGGTTTTTCGGTTATTCCTTGCATCTATGAATGGGTAGAACCTTTTGCTGAGGGGTTTGCCGAATGTGGATTAAACGGTAAATCAGGCTTTGTAAATAAAGCAGGAAAACTTGTCATACCATTTATTTATGAAGAGGTAGAATCCTTTAAGCAGGGATTTTCAGTTGTTCGCTTCAATGGTAAATCCGGACTCATAAATAAAATGGGAAAACGAATAATTCCATATGAATTTGATGACGTGTCAGAATTTTCGGAGGGATATGCATCTGTTTCGTTTAAAGATAAATTTGGTTATGTAAACCAACAAGGTGAAAATGTAATTCCTTTAATTTTCACAAAAGCATTTGATTTTCACGAAGGTATTGCAGCGGTTGAACTTGGAGGGCAGTCTGGTTTTATCAATACAAAAGGCGAGGTATCAATCCCATTTAAATTTGATTGGGTAGGTGATTTTAAAAATGGTATTGCAAAAGTTAAATCCTTAAAGAAAATGGGCTTGATTGATAGGGCTGGAAATTTTATTTTACCTTGTGAGTATGATTTAATTGGCGATTTTAAAGACGATGTTGTGATGGTTATGAAAGATCAGAAATATGGTTTTGCTGACAGAAGTGGTAAATTAATTATTCCTATTGAATTTGATTATAGTGGTAATTTTTTACAGCCCTTAGAATTTAAAAATAAAGTAGTCGTTGCTGAAAAAAACAAAAAACAAGGCTTAATCGATAAATCTGGAAAATATGTAACATCAAAAGATTTCGACAGGATTGAACCCTATAATGAAGGATTGGCTCCTGTTATGAAAAAAGAAAAATGGGGATTTCTTGATGAGAAACAAAAGTTGATAATGCCCTATTTTTATGACGTGGTAGACCCTTTTAATAACTGTGTAGCAGTGGTAACGAAGAACAATCGGTGCGGTTTGATTAATAATAGCGGAAAGCTCCTTGTTGATTTCTTGTACGATCAGGTTAGACCTATTGCCCCTCTTAGTAATGGTTTATATATTGTTGCTAAAGAAGAAAAAAGTGGTTTAATTGATTTGTCGGGTACGCTAATTGTTGCTTGTGAAATCGACAACATTACGATGGATCTAAATGGTGTTCTTAAATTTGAAAAGAATAATAAATTAGCCTACTATAATCCAAACACTCGTTCATACATCTGGAGAGAAAACGGTTATTAAAATTAGATTCGGAATTACAAACGGATTTTTTGTCCGAGTCTTAAAGTAGAAGTAGTTTTTATTCCATTTTTTTTACAAATCAACTTCGTTGTTGTTCCATACCTTCTTGCGATTGCAGATAAAGTATCTCCCTTTCTAACCACATGAACCCTTTTGCCTTTAGAACTGCCATATATTTTTGCGGCAGCTTTTTTTGCTTCAGCTACATAACCGAAAGTTTCTTTATTCAAGCAAAGAGTATTAGAAACTAGTTTTTGATCATCGAAAGAAATGATCTCTGTAGGATTTATGGGTTGTCCTAAATATCTGATCTCAAAATGGAGATGACTCCCGCGAGATTTTCCGGTGTTTCCTCCTAAGCCAATAATATCTCCGGCAAATACTTCCTGGTCAACAGTAACATTTATTTTTGATAAATGTGCATAATATGTCTCCAATCCATTGCTATGACGGATTACAATAACATTCCCGTAACTTTTACTTTTTTTAGCGATTCTTACTTTTCCGTCAAAGGCAACATTTACAGCATCTCCAGTTTCTAGATCGATATCAATTCCATAGTGAAAACGTTTTTTTCTGGGACCGAATTTAGATGTTACTTTACCAGAGAAAGGGTGGACGTAACCGCAACTATTTTCATCAAATAGTGTCAATTCTTTTTCGCTGTCTTTGAGTGTTGCTATATCAAATTTAATGGAGTGTATTCGAGTTGTATCCCAACCACAATAAAGATCATAAGCAGGGAAAGAAATTAGTGAGTCGTTATAATCCATCATTTCCTCTTCATCAATAGAGTAGGGGATGGTATCAGTTGCTATTTCGACAATACTTGTTTGTGAGCAGAGCGTTGCAAATGAAATTCGGATTGAAAAAATGAAAATTATTAAGAGTAATCGTTTCATATAAAAAATAAAGTTACCACAACAATAAAGCTAAATAGTGGTAAAACTCTTATTGATTACATAAATGTTTTTTTAATAAGACCCACAGTTGTTGTGCATATTTGTAAAACAAGAAATTGTGTACGAACTGTCCCCATTTTGTTTTTATGGATATACAAATATGTGCATTTTTTTGAATTATGCAAGTGTTAATTTATGTTAAGCTATTTTTTTTATCCACAGTTAAGATTTTATTTTTTTGAAATGCCTTTATATCTCTCGTCTGTTAAGCTATTTAAGAATTCTAGCAAATCTGATTTTTCTCCTTTCGATAATTCTAGGGGTTTAGATAGAAGTGAATCAGAATTAATACGTCCCATTATAAATTTATCGGGTGTGTTATAGAAGTCAATTACTTCTGTAAGTGAAGTAAACATTCCATTGTGCATGTATGGTCCAGTAATAGTAATATTTCTTAGGCCAGGAACTTTAAATTTCCCAATATCAAGACTGTCTTTCGTTACATCGAACCTTCCTTTGTCGTTTAATTCTTTTCCATTGTATAGTCCAATATTTCTGAATTGATCTCCCGTAAAATCTGGTCCAAAATGGCAGTTGAAGCACTTTCCTTTTATGTTGAAAATTGTTTGTCCACGAATAGCAGCTTCACTCATTGCTGTGGTATCGCCTTTCATGAATCTATCGAAAGGAGTACTACCTGTTTCTAGTGTGCGTTCAAATGCTGCTATAGCACCTAGTAAATTTATTCTGTTGGGAGTCTCATGGTATATTTTTTTAAAATAATTTACATATTGTTTATTTTCATTTAATTTTTTTATGGCTTCTGCAACAGGCAAATTCATTTCTACTGGATTTTCGATTGGTCCAGCAGCTTGATCTTCCAACGATTCTGCTCTTCCATCATGAAAGAAAAAACTTCTTGCACTTAAATTCATTGCAGAAGGTGCATTGCGGTTTCCCAATTTACCATCTACTCCCATGCTCAAGGCAACTGTGTCAGAGAAAGCATAGTTGGGCAAATGGCAGGATGCACAGCTTATTTGATTGTTTTGTGATAAAATAGGGTCATTAAAAAGTAGTTCTCCTAATTCTTCTTTTGATGTAGGCTCTTTAACTGCTACCTTTGTCCCCTTTGTATTACACGCTATGCTATATATAAGAGTAATAAAGCTAAATAGAAATATTTTTGTTTTCAATTAAAAATAATTTAATACAAATGTAATTTACAAATTACTATAAAAATGCAATTCAAAACAATTTAAATTCTTTACAAATAATCTTAATGTTATATTTGTGAAAAATATTAACAAAGAAAATTATAATAGAATGAAAACAGCAGAAATAGTAACAGCAAAAGGAACAATGAAAGTGGAGTTTTTTGAACAAGATGCTCCGGGAACAGTAAAGAATTTTTGTGATCTAGCGAAAAAGGGGTTTTACGATGGTTTAACGTTTCATCGTGTTATCCCTGGATTTGTAATTCAGGGTGGTTGCCCTAAAGGAACAGGTGCTGGCGGACCTGGCTATAACATTAAATGCGAGTTGGATGGTGGAAATCAATTTCATGACAAAGGAGTTCTATCTATGGCTCATGCTGGAAAAGATACTGGCGGGTCACAGTTTTTTGTTGTAATTAGCCGCGCACAAACAGCTCACTTGGATAGAAAACATACTTGTTTTGGTAAAGTAGTTGATGGATTACCTGTAATTGATCAGATAAATCAGGGAGATGTAATTGAGAAAATTATTATTCATGAAAACGCTTAATTAGTTCTCTGGTCGATTTAATTATAAAAGTTGTGTAATTATTTTAAACTACTGTTTTTATTACAAAAAATTAGAAATTAATTTTACTGATAGCGTTTTTTGTATTTTTTTTTTATAAAAAGGGAGTGTTAGCTTAGAAGCCATTCCCTTTATTTTTAAACATTTCTTTTAGATCAAAAAAAACATATTATTCACATTCTATTCAAGGATTCTTTTCATAATCTTTTGCTTGATTTGAGCACTTATTTTCGGTTCATATAAAATCTATTTATGAAAACAGTTGGTTTCGGGAAATATTAAAAATTTGTTATAGTACATATAAAATTACTTGATTGGATTTATTAAATTTCTTTGCTTTAGCTTGATAAATCAAATAGCCAGGCTCATAAATTAAAATAAATAATAAGTATTTGACTTGTAGTTTATATTTAAAATATTTTATTTAAATAAATTGATGAAAAATGTTTGGCTTCATTATTTAAAACAACCGAATAAGAAAGTAATATTTATTTCTTCACTTATTATTTTGATCATCACATTAATGCTTTTCGTTGATTTTCTTACGTATATCGAAAAAAGAGAAGGTTTTGTTTTTAATGACCCTTTTTTAAAATTAGTTGCACCCATTCAACTTTCAGTACCAATTTTCATTCTTACTTATTTTCTTGGTATTGTAGGACTTATTTTTTCTATCCGGAATCCTAGTTTGTTTATTAATTTAATTCAGAGCTATACAATAATGACGATTTTTAGGATGATTACCATTTATATTGTTCCTCTTGATCCTCCTTTATCTATAATTCCTTTGAAGGATTCGTTCTTGGAAATATTTTTTTATTCAGGTAGAGAAAATTTAAAAGATCTTTTCTTTTCAGGACATACCGCAACTATTTTCTTATTTGCTTTCGGATTTCAAAAAAAATATCAAAAATTATTTTTTGCCCTTGGCGCTTCTTTAGTTGGCGTTTTAGTTTTACTCCAACATGTTCATTATAGTATTGATGTAATTGCCGCTCCTGTTTTTGCTTTCGGGGCAATTATTATACAAAAAAAAATAAACGTAACATAATCAGATCTCAATATCTTCTTTGTCATCAAATTGTATTTCGTAGGGTGAAGCAATAAATATTATTAAAATAATAAATCCGATAACGATTGCTGCGTATGGATTAATTAGAAATGTATTTAAAAATTCCATTTGTTTTTTTACAAAGAAACAGACTTTCAATTACTAAATAATGAAGTAAATATTACTAAATTTCTATTTGCGAGTTAACAAATTGTTTATATACACATATTCATTCGGAGAAAATGGATAAAGAGCATTATAGGAGGTGTTTTTTAAGGGTAGATTTGGTCAAGCAAAATTTAAATCCAAATGCTGATCTGTTGGCAGAATAAATTAAAGTTCTTTCGCTTTATTCCAATATACATCCATTTCTGCTAATGTCATATCACTAAGAGATTTTCCTGCTTTGGCACTTTCAGCTTCAAGGTATTGAAAACGTTTTATAAATTTCTTATTTGTTCTTTCTAATGCATCTTCCGGATTTATTTCAACAAAGCGGGCATAATTAATCAATGAAAAAAGCACGTCTCCGAATTCGCCTTCTATTTTTTCTTTTGACGCATGCGTATCTATTTCATGTTTAAATTCGTTAATTTCTTCCTGTACTTTATCCCAAACCTGTTCAGGTTTATCCCAATCGAATCCAACAGCTCTTACTTTTTCCTGAATTCGGGAAGCTTTAATAAGCGATGGCAATGATTTAGGAACGCCAGATAAAACAGATTTATTCCCTTCTTTTAACTTTAATTTTTCCCAATTTTCCTTTACTTCTTGTTCGTTTGAAACAACTACATCGCTGTAGATATGAGGATGTCTGTGTATCAGTTTTTCACACAATGCGTTAATAACATCTGCAATGTCAAATTCATTGGTTTCGGAAGCAATACGAGCATAAAAAACGATGTGAAGGAGTACATCTCCTAATTCTTTTTTGATATTTGTAAGGTCATTGTCTAAAATTGCATCGGCAAGTTCGTACGTTTCTTCAATAGTTAAATGGCGCAAACTTTCAAAGGTTTGTTTCTTATCCCATGGACATTTTTCACGCAACTCATCCATTATTATTAATAATCGTTCAAATGCCTTTAATTTTGCTTCCATTTTATTCTTTTTTTACTCGATTTTTTAAAAGTTGACAGCTAAAATAAGCATTATTCAGTTGAAAATTCAATGTGTTTTAGCCAATAATTTTAATATTTTTGTAGATAATATGATGCTTTTACCAAAATACAGTAATTCAATTTTTACAACCTTTATATTATTTGTGCAACTTTTGTGCATTCAAATTGAAGGAAGGTGTCAGGCTTCCCCTAAGAAAGATTTTGTAATCTCGGCTGAAGGGCACTATGGTTTTATTATCAGTCACCGTGGAAGTATTGTCCATTTGATAAAGGGTCATATTGGTGGTGGTGAACTAACCTATCTTTTCAGAACGGATGGGAAAAAATCTTGGCAGTCCATCCATGGTTTTCCGGAAATAGGAGTGAGTGCGATGCACTTATATCTTGCGAATCCATCTGAAATTGGTAATCTAGATGCGATATATCCATTTGTTAATTTGCGGTTGAACAAACAGAGAAGAAAGTTTAAACTGAATCTTCGAATTGGTGTAGGTCTTGCATGGATGTCAAAGCCTTATGATCGCATTACCAATAATAAAAACAATGCGATAGGTTCTTATATTAACGGATATGTAAATTTAAGAATAAATACCTCCTTTATGCTTAATAGGTCTTGGCGATTGGATAGTGGCATTGGTCTTACACATGCTTCTAATGGAGCAATTAAAACACCGAATTTAGGATTAAACATGGCAACTATAAATTTAGGAATCGGTTATGTTTTTGGTAATAAAAATCTGCAAATGAAGAAAGATACTCTTGCATCTACTGATAAATTAAAGAAATTACGACCTTCTATCGTTGGAATATTTGGCATAAAAGAATTGGAACATCCACTTGGAAATAAATATTTTTCATATGCATTAATTGGGAATGTTTATCATCCGATTAATCGCAGAAATAAGTTTGGTGCAGGAGCTGAATTTGTATATAGCAATGCAACAAGAAAAAGTCTTGAAAGCGATTCTGTTTCAACAGTAAGAATAATCGATGTAATGAAGATAGGGGCTAAAGTAGGGTATGCTTATACTTTAAATCGATTATCTATTCCAATTGATTTCGGAATCTACGTATATCAAAATGATAAACTTTCTGAACGTTTTTTTCATAGAATAGGCTTTCAATATTTGATCACTAAACATGTATTAGTTAATGTTACGTTATACACACATTGGGCAAAAGCCGATTATTTTGAATGGGGCATGGGTTACGAATTTTAACAAAAAATCAGTATGAAAATTTTAAAATTTATTCCGTTTTCTTTTATTCTTTTTTCTTCTTGTGCGAAAGAAAATATGTGTGATTGCATTAAAAGTACTGGCGATATTATTTTTGAAATAAGGAATGTGAAAGGTTTTGATCGTTTATTTGTAGAGCAGGATGTAAATGTATTTATTTCCCAAGATATTAATACGGAAGTGAAAGTTGAGGCAGGTAAAAATATTGTTCCACTGATAGAAACTGTAGTTGAAGATGGGGTGTTGATTATTCGCAATAAGAATAGATGTAATTGGGTTCGTTCGTATGATAAACCATTGAATGTTTATATAAAAACACCAGGTTTGAATTATATTCATTCGAAAGGCAGTGGTGCTATAAAATCACTAAATGTGATTACACTTGATTCTTTCGATGTTCAGATAGAAGGTGCTGGTAGTATTGAATTAACCTTAAATAATTCCAAAATTATTTCCCATGTTTTCGGTCAAGGTGATCTAACACTTCACGGTAAAACCTCTGAACACTCTTGCAGTATCGGTGGCGCTTCTTTTTTGTATGCTTCTGATCTGAATACAACGTATACATGGATTCATACTTATACTTTAGGTCTTTGTTATGTAAAGGCCTCCGGAATGCTTATTTATAGAATTGACGACAAAGGTGATATTTATTGTTATGGAAATCCTGCTTCTGTGCAACTTACTAAAAAGGATGGCGAAGGTCAATTGTATTTGGAATAATTAATTTTATCTAAAAAAATATAATCGTGAAGTGGAATAAAATAAAGATTCATTATTTACTAAGGCTCTCTATATTCTGGTTCCTGTTTTTTGCACTTTTCAGGTTGCTGTTCATCGCTTATCACCACGCTAAAATTCCTGATGGCCATCACTCAGAAACGAGTTTAAGTTTTTTGTATGCATTGAAGTTAGATTTGGCAACCGTTTGTTTAATGATCTTTATTCCATTTGTTTTATGGGCCCTTCAGCAGTTTTATAAAAGCAGATTGTTACATCAGTTGAATATGATTTTTAATTTAATGCTGATTACAATTGTTTCTATATTTAGTATTTTTAATCTTAAAATATATGGTGAATACGGAGAGTTGTTGAATTTTGAAGATCTTGTATATTTGGTCTATCCGAAAGAAGCGATTACTTTTTTATCTATCTGGTCTTTGTTACTTTTGTTGGCCGCATCTACTTTTTTTGCGTTTATCGGCATCCGCTCATATCGTTTACATATTACAAGTTTTTCCCTTCCATACGATAACCCAAAGATAAAAATAGCTCAGCTAATATTTTTTCCTGTATTTTTATTTTTAGGAGTTAGTGGTGGTTTACACGCTATTCCAATAAAAGAAAAGAATGTCCAGTATTCAAACTGGAAAATAAATAATGATATTGCAACAAATAATATTTGGTATTTAGGGTACAGTATTTGTCATAGAAACGATATATCTAAAAAAAAATGATGATTTGCATGCGCCATAAATTTAATTTTCATATTCTTTTTCTTTTTCTTTTTCTTTGTTTTAATACTTCTATTTCATCAGCTCAGAAACCAAAAAAAACAAATCTTTGGAGATCTTTGAATACTCCAGCAAATGTTGATTCTGTTGCCGATGATTATTATGGAAGCAATACTATTCGTTATGATGATTTTGTATATAAAAAAAATATAAAAACTGTTCAATTAAGAGATGAAAGTTTCGAGTTAACAAAAGCGATACTTAATTTAGGTTCGGAAGAGAAACTTAAATTGAGTTTTGATGATTTAGATGCGGATCTTAAAAATTATTCCTACACACTTATTCATTGCAATTATAATTGGGAGCCTTCCGATTTGATGCCGAATGAATTCATTGATGGATTTCTTGACAACTCAATAAACGATTATAGATATTCTTTTAATACACTTCAAAAATATACACACTACAATGTTTCTTTTCCTAATAATTCATTACGGATCATAAAAACCGGAAATTATATTTTAAAAGTATATCAGGACAATAATCCTGATAATATTGTTATTACTAGACGATTTTTGGTTTTTCAGAATAAAATATCCATTGAGTCTAATGTCGTTGCCGCTAGTATTATTGAAGATAGATTGTTTAAACATGAAATTGATTTCAAAATTAATTATTCCGGTTATCAGATCAATAATCCATACAGTGATCTTAAGATAATTTTAACCCAAAATAATCGCTGGGACAATGCAAAAACAAATTTGAAGCCTGTGTATGTTAAAGATCAGGAATTGGTTTATGATTATGATGAGCAGAATGTGTTTGCTGGAGGGAATGAGTTTCGATTTTTTGATATACGCAGTATTCGCTATCATTCAGAACGTATCTATTCTGTTAAAACAGATTCTGCTGGAAACCATGTCGAGCTTTTTAACGATGAAAAACGATCGTTTAAACGTTATTATTCTCAGTCAGATATGAATGGAGATTTTTTAATTAAAATTCAAGAAGGAAATAATAGTGAAGTAGAAGCCGATTATTGTTATGTTTCATTTTTTCTTCCTTATGATGCGCCATTGACGGATGGTAATTTGTATGTCTTTGGTACTTATAACGCTTGGAAATGTACAAATGAAAATTTATTGCATTATAATCCTGCTCGTTTTGGCTATGAATGTACTTTGTATCTTAAACAAGGCTATTATAACTATGAATATGTATTTTTGAAGGACGGTGATGTAGCCGCTGATGAAACTCTTATCGAGGGAATGCATTACGACACAGAAAATGATTATTCAATCTATGTTTATCACCGTCAGGTTGGTACTTTTTATGACCAATTGATTGGTGTAAAGCGATTGAATTCAATGAAGCAATAATATAATGCAATATTTTTTGGATTTACCAGGTGAAATTATTTTCTTTTGAAAACTTTTTGATGATTTAATTGTTTGTACTTATAGGATTTGTTTAATATTGTAAATTGTTAATCCAAACATTTTAAAATACTATGTTATGGGAACACCTACTAATAAAGTAACTCAAGGTATTAAGATAAGTGTTGAAACTCAGTTTCAACGTGAACATTCGGTTGCTGAACATCGTCATTTTCTTTTTTCATATCAAATTACTATTGAAAACAATAGCGATTATACTGTTCAGCTCATCGCACGTCATTGGGATATCTATGATTCCAGCAGCGAACATAGTGAAGTGGATGGTGAAGGAGTGGTTGGAGAACAGCCTGTATTAGAGCCTGGGGAGATTTTTGAATATGAATCGGCTTGCAGCCTGACTACGGATATTGGAAAAATGAGTGGACGCTATCTGATGGAACGAAAAGTAGATAAAGCACTTTTTTATGTTGCTATTCCCGAATTTGAACTTATTGTTCCGCTTCGTTTAAATTAAAATTCAATTCGTTTTCTCAACTACTTTTATTTTTTTATTGCCTTTTTCTTATTTTCTTGAGGCGCTTTCCTACTATTTTGTCGATTGGTAGTGTGAAATCATTTTCTGAAATATCGACCATGTTTATCCAACGAAATGTTTGTGCATACTGCGTGTCATTTGTAAAATCGAATATTTTCTCGGTTGTTGTGATCTCAAAAACTGAAAGAGGCTTTACAAAATAGTAAATACTTAGCATTTGATGTTCCTTATTATAAGCAGATTCCTGAAAAAAGTCGGTCGTATAAAAGTGTTCAACAACATCAATCTCATTGTTCGTTTCCTCAATAAATTCTCTTTTGATACAATCGATTGTTCCTTCACCAAATTCAAGCCCTCCTCCCGGAAATTTTGTTATTTTTTGCCCCTTTATCAATTCATCCGTAATAAGTAGTTGATCTTTTTCGTTTATCAAAATGCCGTAAACACGAATGTTGAATTTGTTGATTTGCATATTTTCTAATCTTGAATTATAATTTTGTACATCTTACCATTTCTCTTTTTCTAGGAGGACCGGGAAGTGTTTCAACAACAAAGCCCACTTTTTTTAATGTTCGCTTTACTTCTCCTTTCGCACAATAAGTAACTAGACAACCTTGCTCATTCATTGCAGCAAATATTTTCATAAACAATGCTTCAGTCCACATTTCAGGTTGAACGCGTGGCCCAAAAGCATCAAAATAGATGAGGTCAAATTTACTATTGAACGTAACATCTTGTAATTTATTTTTAATTTTTACTAAAGTAAAATAGTTTTTAATTTCATTTTCTTTTTCCCATGTACAATCGTGAAGCTGATTGAATATTCCTCGCAATTCTTGTTCTTCAATATTTTCGGTTTCGCTAATAAGTGAAATGTAATTTAATACATTCACTAACTCTTTTTCTAAAGGAAAAGCTTCTAGAGATGTATAATTAATGGATAGATTCATTTTTTTTGCTTCCAATAAAGTAAGAATTGCATTTAAACCTGTCCCAAATCCAATTTCCAAAATATTTATGGTAGCATTGCTTTTAGAGTTCTTGTGTTTTAATCCTGTTTGTATAAATACATGCTTTGATTCCTGAATGGCTCCGTGAATAGAATGATAATTTTCATCAAGATCATTTACATATATAGAATGAGAACCATCAGCAGTGGTAATAAGAGTGCGTTGCATTTGTTAATATATATTTATGATTCAGAAGCTATCATGTAAAAAAGCAATCACTTTTTTATTCTTTTTGTGATTGCTTCCTTTGGTTCGTATTGACGGATTATATTTTATTTTTAATAATCTAATTTATAAGTTAGATTATTTACTTAAAATTTTAAACTCTGTTCTTCTGTTTAATTGACGACCGTCGTCAGTATCATTCGGAGCTATAGGTTGTTCTTCTCCGAAACCAACAGAAGTTAAACGACCAGAAGCAATACCAGCTTTCACCAAATAATCTAGAACAGCTTTTGCACGATTGTTAGAAAGTGATTTATTATATTCATCTGCTCCTTTTGAATCGGTGTGTCCAGAAATTTCAATTTTTAAGGTAGCTACATCATTTAATAATTTTGTCAAACGCTCCAATTCATTTGTTGATTCTGGTCGAAGTGTTGCTTTGTCAAAATCAAAGAATATGTTTTTTAAAATTATTTTGCTTCCAACAGCAATGTTTTTCAATGCGATATCTTTTACAACTTCTTGATAAGCAGCAGTATTTGGGATGTCAAAGTTTTCGGAATGAAACAAATAATTTTCTTTTTTTACAGCGATACCATAGTTTCTTCCAGCTGGCAATGAAACTAAGTATTTACCTGTTAAACTATTTGAAGTAAAACTTGCTATTACCTGATTCTTTAAATTGTCTACAATTTCAATGGTTGCTTCTAATGGTTGCTTCGTTAATTCATCAGTGATTACACCTTTTAAAATTGTTAATTGTGCTTCTTTTATTACCATTATCGGTGCAATAACTGTTTCTTTCACAGGTGCTGCTTTACTCGCTAATAGGTTGTCTTCATTATTCTGGATCATTTGTTTTTCTAGTCCTAAAAAAGTTACCATATAAATATCTTTTTCTCCGTAACCAGTTGCATTAAATGATGCATAATATCCATGTTTCCCACTAGCAGAAGTCACAAAGAAAACATCATCATCCGGTGTATTTACAGGATAACCTATATTTTCAGGTTCACTCCATGCATTTGTCTCTGCGTTAAAAACCGATTTGAAAATATCATAGCCCCCCATACTTTTGTGTCCTTGCGAACTAAAGTATAGGGTTTTTCCATCAGGGTGAATAAATACACCTTCTTCACCATATTGCGTATTGATTATTGGTCCCAGATTTATTGCTTTGCCCCATTTTCCTTTTTCATCTTTATTTGAAATATAAATATCCCTGTCACCTAGTCCACCTTCAGGCTTATCCGTTACAAAATACACTGATTTACCATCAGGACTATAACAAGCGGATGATTCATGGTATGAAGTATTTATATTTTTATTCATGTGATCCGGTTTGCTCCATTTGTCTCCTTTTAATTCTGATTCATAAAGGTCGCCATTATTGTTGCCTATATAAATTAGAAACTTTTGCCCGTCAGCAGATAGTCCGGAATTCGCATCATGGTTGTCTGTATTAATAGGTGAGCCCATGTTTATAGCAGGAGACCATTTCCCATTTTTACTAGTGGAAATATAAATATCTTCATAATTTTCATTAATCTCCGGATCTATTTTCCCACCAGTGCTATTTGTTCTTCTTGAAGTAAATAGCATAACCGATTCGTCTGCAGAAATTACTGGACTATAATCGGGAAACTGTGAATTTATTTCAGTACCAACGTTATCAATAAATACACGAACTGGATTTTTTACCATTTCTTTACCAGTTAAACATTGGCTGATATGAACATTTACGTCAGCCATAAGTAAGGCTAATTCTTCTCCCTTTAATGTTTGTTGGAACGATTGAAACGCTTTGATAGCTTTATCAAATTCCATATTTAGATGATATGCTTTTCCTAATAAATACTGAATCTGTGGATCAACTGTAGGGTTTAATTCGAGTGCTTTTTCCAGATAGGGAATAGATTTTAATTTGTAGTTAGAATATAAATAGCACTTGCCAATTTTGTAATTCAATAAAGCATTGTTAGGGTTAAATTTTTGAGCGGCAAGATAATAAGGGTCTAGTGCTTGTTTGTAAAAAATAGTGGCAAGTGCAAAAAGTTCATCTCCTTTTTCGATGTTTTTTTTCGCTTCTTTTAATTCCTCTTTATTGTCTTTGAAATTATCTTTTATAAACTCAATGTTTTGAGCAAAGGTATTTGCTGTAATAATAAATACTAGTACTGTAATTATTTTTTTCATCTTTAACTTTCTTTTCATTAGTAAACCTCAATTGTTATTTTATTTACAATCGCCTGAGTAATTTTTTGCTGACTCAACCCCTAATTCAACTGCTTTTTTCCAATCAGAACAAGCACCGGAGTTATCACGAATCATTTCTTTGGCAATGCCTCTGTTTAAATAAGCATAGCCATATGACGTATTTAATTGAATAGCTTTAGAGCAATCTTCAATACTACCTTTGTAATCTTTTAATTTATATTTTGCAACTGCGCGGTTATTAAAAGCAAATGAATAATCAGCTTTCATTTGTATTGCCTTCGTGAAGTCATCAATTGCTCCCTCAAAATCTCCATTGTCCAGTTTCGCGCTTCCACGGTTATTGTATGCTACATAGTAATCTTTTTTTTGATTGATTGCATCTGTGTAATCATTTATCGCACCTTTAAAATCACCTTGTTTACGTTTTACACTAGCTAGATTATTCAATGTAAATGCCAATTCAGAATTAGCTACCAAAGCTTTATTATAATCGGATATAGCGCCATTGATATCATCCATTTGCCGCTTAGCGCTTCCTCTATCGTTATATGCATAAGCATAATCAGGTTTGATAGTTATAGCTTTTGTGAAGTCTTCAATAGCAGCTTTATAGTCAGCATTTTCGAATTTTATTCCACCACGATAATAGTAAGCTTGAGCATAATCTGCTTTTATTTCAGTAGTTTTCGTGTAATCAGCCAGCGCTTCATCCTTTTTATTCAAAGCATATTTCGATTGGCCTCTACTAAAATAACTATCGGCTGTTTCATTGATAGTAAGTGATTTGTCAAAATCAGCAATTGCACCATTGTAATCCTTCATTTCAAATTTTGTAGTTCCTCTGTTGTAATAAGCTCTTTCGAAATCTGGTTTTAAGGAAATAGCCTGATTGAAATCATTCAATGCGTCACTGAAATTTTTATTCGCAAAATTTGAGATTCCGCTATTGTAAAATTTTTCTGCATCTTGAGAACCATCGTCCAGAATTTTTGCTTTAATAATGCTATCCGTCTGAGCCTTGATTATGGTTTGAATTGCGAGGGAGCAAAGCAGACCCAAAATTAATTTCTTAATATTCATTTTTTTATCAATTTAGAATACGTTAAATATAAAAAAAATTTTTGATACAAAAAAGCTCCAATTCTTTCAAAATATAATTCAAAAAGTTATGTCATTAAACCAAACAAATTGGTTAAGTTTGTACTTATTTTTTTGAATCTCATGAGACAACTAAATACTCAAAAATCAACACTTTTAACGATATTTTTAACTGTTTTCCTTGATATGCTGGGGGTTGGGATTGTTATTCCTGTAATAGCTCCCTTATTGCTGGACCCCTTTCATAATATGCTTGCCGCTGATTTTAGATTAGAAACAAGAACAATCTTATTGGGTTTTCTTATTTCTGCATATCCCTTCGCTCAATTTTTTGGGGCCCCTATGTTAGGTGCTTTATCCGATCGTTATGGCCGAAAAAAATTGTTGTTTATTTCATTAATCGGAACTTTTATTGGCTACATCCTTTTTGCGACTGCAATATTGGAGCAAAACATCTATTTATTGTTTTTTAGTCGCTTATTAGATGGATTTACAGGTGGAAATATTTCCATTGCGCTTTCAGCAATATCTGATTCTAGTGATGAAAAATCGAAAGCTAAAAACTTTGGTATGGTTGGTGCAGCATTTGGTTTGGGCTTTATTTTAGGTCCTTATATCGGTGGAAAGTTGGCTGACCCTTCCCTTGTTTCATGGTTCAATGCTGCTACACCTTTTTGGTTTGCTGCAATTCTAACGGCAATGAATTTATTATTCGTATTAACCATTTTTCCGGAAACATTAGTTGAAAAAAGAAATACTGTTGTAAGTTTTTTTACAGGATTTCATAATATCGGAAAAGCTTTTAAATTAAGACATTTACGTATTCTCTTCTTAGTTGTTTTTCTTCTTACATTCGGTTTTAATTTTTTTACTCAATTCTTTCAAGTTTTTTTATTTAGTAAGTTCAATTATTCAATTTCTGAAATTGCAGATATTTTTGCATTTATTGGTATATGGATCGTTATAGCTCAAGGCGGATTACAAAGACCATTATCCAAAAAGTTTGACCCTCTAAAAATTCTTAAAGTATCTGGATTGGCATTAGGTATTGCTTTGCCAATGTTACTATTGCCATCGGAAGTTAAATACATATTTTTTGTATTGCCTTTTGTTGCTATTTTTCAGGGTCTTACGCAACCCAATATTACTTCTCTCGTTTCTTCACAAGCCGGACCAGGAGAGCAAGGTCAAATACTTGGAATTAATCAATCAATTCAATCTTTAGGAATGGCAATTCCTCCAATTGTTGCGAGTTACATCAACCTTGTAAATGTTAATCTTCCAATTGCTACTGCATCATTCTGTATTATTTTGGGGTGGATCATTTTAATTTTATTTTTCAGGACCGTTACGTCCGTCAATTCATTTAAATAAATATCAATTATGAAAAAAATAGTTTATAGTTTACTTATTGCTTCTGGGGCTCTTACTTCTTGTGGTTCAGGAAAGGAGTCATCTGCAAAAAACAAAAGCTATTCGCAAGACGAAATTGTTGCAGAAAGTAAAATGGCAAACGCTTTTTTTGATCGGGTATTTGATGCGCAAATAGATAGAGATCCTATGCAGCAATCTTTGTTTTCTATTAAAAAAGATTACGGTAAATGGCCCGATATTAGCGAGGAAAATTCATTGAAAGAATTGGAAATTACTAAATTGAATTTGGATTCACTTCATACAAATTTTTCTATTGAAGCACTCGATGAGCAAACAAAAATCAGTTATCGGTTATTCGAAAAAGCGTGTATTGATGAGATAGCAAATTTTAAATGGCATTTATATGATTATCCTGTAAACCAGATGGGCGGATTACATGCAGATATACCAACATTTTTGATAAATGTTCATTTGATTGATACTAAAAGTGATGCAGAAGCATATATTGAAAGGTTATCAGGTATTAATAAACTTTTTGATCAATTAATAAAGGGTTTAAAATTACGTGAAACACAACAGATCATTCCTCCTCATTTTGTTTTTCCTTATTTACTAAACGATTGCAAAAGTATGATTAGCGGAAAGCCATTTGATAATTCTTCAATTGCTAATCCTTTGTTAGATGATTTTACAAAAAAAGTAAATGCCTTAAAAGACATTGGTGAAGCTGAAAAAAAACTACTCATACAAAATGCTTGCGGATCCCTTTTATCTTCTGTTAAACCTGCATATGAAAAACTAATTTCTTATTTAGCTGAACTGGAAAAAAAGTCAACAATGGAAGATGGGATCTGGAAGGTGCCTCAAGGCGATGCTTTTTATGATGCTGCTTTGAAACAAACAACTACTACGAATCTTTCGGCCGATGAAATACATGAAATTGGATTGAAAGAAGTTGCTCGTATTCACGGGGAAATGAAAGAAATCATGAAAAAGGTAAATTTCAAGAATGATAATCTGCAGTCCTTTTTTGATTTTATGCGTGACGACAAACAATTTTATTATCCAAATGATGCTGCCGGGAAAGAGGCCTATCGTGTTAAAGCAGTTCAGATTATTGACGATATGAAAAAGGAACTTGATAAGTTGTTTCTTACAAAACCGAAAGCTGATATTGTGGTGAAACCAGTAGAAGCATTTCGCGAAAAGTCTGCAGGTGGTGCATTTTATGAAGATCCTGCAATTGATGGTTCCCGCCCAGGAACCTATTACATTAATCTTTATAATATGGCTGATCAGGCAATCTATCAGATGGAAGCATTGGCTTACCACGAAGGAATTCCCGGACATCACATGCAGATCGCCATTGCTCAGGAATTAAAAGGAATTCCGAAATTCAGAATGCATGGAGGTAACACGGCTTATATCGAAGGTTGGGCGCTTTATTCAGAATTGGTACCCAAGGAAATTGGTTTTTATAAAGATCCTTATTCCGACTTTGGAAGATTAGCGATGGAATTGTTTCGCGCTGCAAGGTTAGTTGTAGATACCGGAATTCATCGTAAAAAATGGACGCGTGAACAAGCATTGACTTACTTTAAAGAAAACACCCCGAATCCTCTTGGTGATAATAAAAAAGAGATTGAGCGCTACATTGTTTGGCCTTCACAAGCAACCGGCTATAAGATAGGAATGATCAAAATTCTTGAACTCCGTGAAAATGCTAAAAAGAAATTAGGCGATTCTTTTGACATTCGAGAATTTCACGACGTTGTTTTAACATCCGGTCCTGTTCCAATGGATATTTTAGAAGAAATGGTAAATGCATGGGTAGAAAAGAAACTCGTAAAATAGTTCACATTAAATACATAAAGATTATGGCAAAAAAAACAACGTCAAAAACAAAAGCATCCAAATCAATTTTGAATTCAAAATCCTTAGATTTTTTAAGGGCATATCTTAACAATGCTTCTCCAACAGGTTTTGAAAGTGAAGGACAAAAACTTTGGTTGGATTATATTAAACCCTATACAGACGATTATTTTACAGATAATTATGGGACAGCTGTTGCAGTTATTAACCCCAAAGCGGATTTTAAAGTAGTGATTGAAGCCCATGCAGATGAGATCTCTTGGTTTGTTCATTATATCACTAACGATGGATTTATTTACTTGAGAAGAAATGGTGGAAGTGATCACATGATTGCTCCTTCTAAGCGTGTAAACATTCATACAGAAAAAGGAATTGTGAAAGCAGTTTTTGGATGGCCCGCAATTCATGTTCGAGATGCTTCAAAAGAAGAACCCCCTTCTTTAAAAAATATTTTTCTTGATTGTGGATGTTCAACAAAAAAAGAAATAGAGGAATTGGGTATTCATGTTGGTTGTGTTATTACCTATGAAGATGAGTTTATGGTCTTGAATGATCGTTATTATGTTGGACGTGCATTAGATAATAGAGTGGGCGGATTCATGATTGCAGAAGTTGCCAGATTGATTAAAGAAAGTAAAACAAAACTCCCCTTTGGTTTATACATCACCAATTCGGTTCAGGAAGAAGTTGGCTTGCGCGGAGCAGAAATGATCACGCATACAATTAAACCAAATGTTGCTATTATTACAGATGTTTGTCACGATACGCAATCTCCTATGATGAATAAAATAGCAAGTGGAGATTTGGCATGTGGTAAAGGTCCTGTTTTGACCTATGGACCTGCTGTTCAAAATAATTTGTTGAAATTAATTATCGCTGCTGCAGTAAACAAAAAAATTCCTTTTCAGCGATCAGCAGTATCAAGAGCAACGGGTACTGATACGGATGCTTTCGCATACTCAATCGGTGGTGTTCCCTCTGCATTAATTTCATTACCCCTTCGTTATATGCATACTACGGTTGAAAGTGTTCATAAAGAGGATGTAGAGAATGTAATTAAGTTGATTTTCGAAACACTGAAATCTATTAAAAATAATCACGATTTTAAATACAATAAAAAATAATGAAAAGGGCTCTGGCCCTTTTTTTATTGAAAAATAATTGAACTAAATTGTTCATATTCAAAAAAACATCTTTTGATTAAGGTGGCATACCCTTCACCTTGCTTAAATGCGATGCTTGCTTTAAAAAAAAAGAGAATTTAAAAATTGCAAACACCAAACTAGCTTCGCTGTAAAGAATCAAATTTTCAGACAATATTTATTTGAAAAAATCTTTTAAATTAATTTTATAATTGTTACATTAGTAAAAATTTTTAAAAAAAGGAATAATCAATTCAAAGGATGGCAATCATTGGTTCTGTTATAAAGCGTTCGTTTGAGTTAAGGGAGAAATTACCCAAAATTCGAAAGAAAGACGGTTATAAACAACAAGCAAAAGTATTGAAGAAATTACTTGCTAAAGCAGAATTTACTGCTTTCGGTTCGCATTATAATTTCTCAAAAATATTAGGCCAAGCGGATGTGATAAGTGCTTTTCAAAAAACAGTGAAAACACATGATTATAATTCGATGTATGAAAACTGGTGGTATCGTGCCAAAGAAGGCGAACCGAATGTTTGTTGGCCGAATAAAATAAAATATTTTGCACTCAGCTCCGGTACATCCGAATCGTCAAGTAAATATATTCCTGTTACAACAGACATGCTCAAAGTGATTCAGAAAGTGAGTTTGCGTCTCATGATTTCTCAGGTTCATTGCGGATTACCTAAAGAACATTTTGAAAGAGGTGTTTTGATGGTAGGTGGTAGTACCGATTTAAAATACAATGGTAATTGTTATGAAGGTGATTTAAGCGGCATCACTACCAGTAATATTCCTTTTTATGTGCAAAGCTTCAATAAGCCTGGAAAAAAAATTTCACGGGAACGAAATTGGGAAGCCAAATTAGAAGAGATCAGTAAAAAAGCCAAAGACTGGGATATTGGCATTGTTTGCGGCGTTCCTGCTTGGATACAAATTTTATTTGAAAAAATTATTGCTGATTATAATGTGGAAACGATTCATGATGTATGGCCGAATTTAAATGTTTACATACATGGTGGTGTTTCATTTGCGCCTTACAAAAAAGGATTTGAAAAATTATTATCGCGCTCCATTGTTTATCTCGATACGTATCTTGCATCAGAAGGTTATATCGCTTTTCAGACTCGTCAAGAGTCTGAATCAATGAAGATGATGCTTGATAACGGATTGTTTTTTGAATTTATTCCATTTAATGAAAAGAATTTTGACGATGATGGTAATATTCTTGAAAATCCTGAAACGCTTCACATTGATCAGGTTAAAGAAGGACAGGAATATGCTTTACTGGTTACAACATGCTCTGGAACCTGGCGCTATTTGATTGGTGACGTTATAAAATTTACGTCTGTAGAAAAAAATGAAATCATTATAACAGGTAGAACGAAGCATTTTTTGAGTTTGTGTGGCGAACATCTTTCTCAGGATAATATGAACCGTGCTGTTGAATTGGTTTCTGCTGAATTGAATATCGATATTAAGGAATTTTCAGTTGCTGGAATAAATTATGATACCATGTTTGCGCATCATTGGTTTATAGGAACGGATGACACCGTTGATATTAAGTTGTTGAAAAAACGCTTGGATGAAACGCTCATGGACTTGAATGATGACTATAAAGTGGAACGGATAGCTGCCTTGAAAGATGTAATTGTGGATGTACTTCCGTCTAGCACTTTTTACAATTACATGAAAACGAAAGGGAAGGTTGGTTCTTCATTTAAGTTTCCTCGTGTTTTGAAAAAAAATCAATTGTTAGAATGGGAATCCTACTTGAAAATAAAAAAGTAATATTATGATTTTTAAAGCTATTTTTCAAGGATTAGCATTGGGTTTTGCATTAGCACTTTCTCTTGGCCCTTCGTTTTTTGCATTGATACAAACAAGCACAAAGCGAGGATTTAAACCCGCACTTGGACTTGCATTCGGTATTTTTCTCAGTGATGTGCTTTGTGTTCTTTTAGCTTATTTTGGTGTAGCTCAGTTTTTTGATAATCCTCAAAATAAACTATATATCGGCTTAGTAGGAGGTACCGTATTGGTTATGTTTGGTTTTTTTAGCGTATTTCAACGCAAAAAAGTCGAGGAAAAAGATCTTGAGGTGAAAGCGGTAAGTATTCCTATATACATCATTAAAGGTTTTTTTCTGAATCTGTTAAATCCAATTGTGATTGGTTTGTGGATGGCTTTTGTTGTAACAGTGAGTTCTAATAAAGAGTATACTTATATT
This sequence comes from Bacteroidota bacterium, assembly GCA_947466965.1. Classification (GTDB taxonomy): domain Bacteria; phylum Bacteroidota; class Bacteroidia; order 2-12-FULL-35-15; family 2-12-FULL-35-15; genus 2-12-FULL-35-15. The sequence goes on along the minus strand of CANIFU010000010.1, from coordinate 31,739 downwards.
CATATATTGTTTTTCTTTTTTGCCTCTCTCTTAACTGTTTTTTTTACAGATGTATTAAAAGCTTATTCAGCCAATAAAATAAGTAAATTTTTGAGTGACAAAGTGTTACGTATTATAAGCATTATAGCCGGAATTATTATAATGATTTCAGGACTGATAATGGTTTATAAAGTGTTTGTGTAACATGATTATTTTTCAAGAATCTCTTTAATGTTTGGCTTGAAATATAAATTACTCTTCAAAATTTTTCCATCCTCTCTAAATATCGGTTGCCCGTTCTCATCCAATTTGCTCATATTGCTTCGTTGAATTTCATCAAATACTTCTTCTATCTTATGTTGCAAACCGTGACGTAAAATTGTACCGAATAAAATATAAAGCTGATCGCCCAATGCATCCGCAATTTCTACTAAGTCATTATTTTTGCAAGCTTCTAAATATTCTTCGTTTTCTTCTTTGATGAGGTTATAACGTAATGTATATTCGTTTTCACCAACTTCAGCCGTAGGTATATATCTGTTACCGATCTTAAATGTATCGTGAAATATTTCAACATGTCTGATCTTGTGAATTAAATTCCCTGTCGTTGCGTTCGATTCCATTTTTTTATAGTATTGTTTATGGGTACTTGTATAATGTTTACTCGTTTCTTTATTTTTTCTTCTTTGCTCTGTATTGAGCGTTAATTCCTTCTAGAATGTCGTTTGTGATGTCGAGGCTGTCGTTAGCGAGTAAAACAGGGCTTAATGGACCTTCGCTATATGCTAAAACATAATTATAGTTGCCTGATTTGTTATATTCTTTGATGTAATCTGTAAGATTTTTTCTTGCTTCTTCTGTTCTTGCTTGAATTTTTTCTCCTAATGCTTCTGATTTTAATTGAAGCTGATCGAGTTCTTCTTTTCTGCTTGTAAATTTTTCCTGCTCAGTAGCTATTTGATTTTCAGACAACAATCCTTTGTTCGCTTTTTCCTGAAACTGCATATAATCCTGTTGCAATTTTTCTCCTTTAGTTTGGTATTGATTTTGTAAATTATTTTGCTCTGCCTGTGCTGACGAGCTCACATCTTTAAGGAAATCATAACCATCACTTAATATATCTAAATTAACGAACACAATCTTGGATGCCTTTATTTCAGAAGGAGCCATTATAATTGGTTTCTCAACTGCTAAAGTGTCTGCTACGTTTATTTTTTCATCTGCAGTTGAGCCTGCAGAAAAATGTAAATAATACAATACGCCAATAGCCACTGCTATGATCGCGTTCAAGATGAGTGAGAAATTTTTGTTCATTAATTTTTAGTTTTATTGAATACTCAAAGATAAAATAAAAAACGTCCTCCATTACTGAAGGACGTTTCTGTTATTATTAAAAAATGTTAACAATTAGTTTTTTGCTAAATAAGTTGCCACACCATCATGTGTTGCTTTCATTGCAGTATCGCCTTTATGCCAGTTTGCAGGACAAACTTCTCCATTCTCTTCATTGAATTGCAAGGCATCAACCATACGAAGGGCTTCTTCTACATTACGTCCTAAAGATAAATCGTTGATCAATTGGTGACGCACGATTCCGTTTTTATCAATCAGGTATAATCCGCGGAAAGCAATCATTGGTCCGTTTGCTACTAATTGATTGTTGTCATCTACTTCGTATTCACCAAATAATACATCGTAATTCATCGATATTGTTTTTGTAGTATCAGCAACAATGGGATAGTTAACCCCTTGGATTCCTCCTTGTGCTTTCGGTACTTGTAACCAACCCCAATGAGATTGCTCCGTATCTGTTGAGCAAGCAACAACGGCAACATTACGTGATTCGAACTCCGCAATTTTTTCTTGAAATGCATGTAATTCTGTCGGACATACAAATGTGAAATCTTTTGGATAGAAAAAGAAAATCACATGTTTTTTTCCGATATATTGATCTAGTGAGAAGTCTGCAACAATTTCTCCTCCGTTTACTACTGCTTGCGCTTTAAATGATGGCGCTTTTTTTCCTACTAATGACATTGTTTTATGTGTTTTTTAAGGTTTAACAATTTATTCTGGCCAAATTTACAAAAAAATGATCCATCAAAAATGATTTATATCTTAAACATTTAGTTATTTTTATTGTTCAATTTAAAAAATAATTAATACTATGGCATTAGATATTGGACAGAAGGCTCCTTCATTCACACTTTTAGACAGTGATAAAAATGAAGTTTCATTAGAACAACAAAAAGGAAAAAATGTATTATTATTATTTTTTCCCTTGGCTTTCACCGGAACATGCACTGCTGAATTGTGCGCTATGCGCGATGATATAGCTTCCTATAATGCTGCGAATGCCAATGTATATGGTGTTTCTGTAGATTCCATGTTCGTTCTTGCTAAATTTAAAGAAGAACAAAATTTGAATTTTCCTTTACTTTCTGATTTTAATAAGGAGGTTTCAAAAGCTTATGGTTCTTTGTATGAAACATTTTTCGGTATGAATGGTGTTTCAAAACGTTCGGCATTTGTAATCGATAAAGATGGTATTGTTCGATATGCTGAAGTGCTTGAAAAAGCTGCTGAAATTCCTAATTTTATTAAGATTAAAGAAGTGTTGGCTGAATTGAAATAAGTTAGGAACTCTTTTCTTTATTTGACTCCTGAATATTTATTCGATATCTATTCACAAATTCATTTGTAACTTTTCGCATGCATAAGAAAATTATTTTTTATAGCAGTGTAAAATAAACAATAATTAATTACATCAGCACAATTGCAGTTCCTGCTCCCATTAAAATCATTGCAAATTTGATCAAATTGAACCTGTGATTTTCACTTGTTTCAAATAAGATGGTAGTGGATATGTGCAAGAAAATTCCAATAACTACCGCCATAATCTTGTTAAAATAGATTGAAAAATCAAATAATAGATTCTGTCCGATCGCAAAGCTTGTTAAGGTTCCTAATGGCGTAACAAAAGCAAATATGAAAAGCCAAAGGATGGCCTTTTGTTTGCTGATGTGCGATTGTAATAGCATGGTCATCAATGCAATTGCAATAGGAATATTGTGCATAACTATTCCTGTAAGTAAAGAGTTATGGGCATCTGCTTTCATATTCGCCAAAGGCATTCCTTCTAAAAATGAATGAATAGATAAACCGATCATCATGGCATAAGGAAATGCAGTGTGATGATCGTCGTGCTTGTGAACGTGAATGTGTCCGTGTTCAATTCCTTCAGAGAAAAATTCCAATAATATCTGAGCGAAAAAGCCTATTAAAATATAAATGCCTATATCCGGAGTTCCTGATAAATAAATTTCAGGAATTAAGTGTAGTACACTTATTGCAAATAAGAATGCTCCACTAAAGGAGAGAAGTAGTTTTAGGTTTTTGCTGCTGATGTTAATGAATAGCACGCTTGTTCCACTAATGATCACAGATAAAAAAAGAATGAAGTACATTAAATAATTCATGATGTTAACGTTGTTTTTTATGCTTATTCAATTTGCCTCATTCAAAGGTTGTTATGAAGTCATCTTATATTTTTCTTTGCAATTATTATCAATCTGTCCGAACTCATTTCATTAAATTCCTCCAGGTTGTAATTGCCCCGCAAATGTACTATTTTAAGTTTGTTTGCATCAATGTATTTTTCGAAATCGGGAAGCATTAATGCTTTTACACGCTCTTGAAAAAAATATTTTTTGCCTTTGTCTGTGAACTCAATTTGTTTGATAATGAAATTATTTTCAACTTTTTTACTGATTTTAAATTCAATTCCTTCTATAATTTTTGTTTCGTTAGAGGTTAAATTAGAAATTACTTTTTTTGAATTCATAAAGTCTATTACAAAAATACCTTCTGCCTTCAATCCTTTACAAACGGAATCAAATGTTGACTGATCATCTCGTTTATGTTCAAAATATCCAAAGCTTGTAAATAAATTTACGATAATATCAAAATAATTTGTTCTGAATAGTTTCCGCATATCGTGCACATAAAAATGCAGCTTGTTATTCTCCAATTGTTTTGCATAACGAATACTTTCTTCAGAAAGATCTACGCCTGTTACATCAAAACCTTTTTGATTGAGATAAAAAGAGTGACGTCCTTTCCCGCAACCTAAATCCAAAAAACGACTTTCGTTTGCAGGTTGAAGAAGTTGAATCAGATTGTCGATAAACAATTCAGCTTCAGTAAAATCTCTATTTTTATAGAGCAGGTGGTAATAGGGTGAATCAAACCAACTTTCAAACCATTCTGTATGTTTACTTCCGGACATTTATAATTATTTGTTGCAAAAATAGAAATTATTAAACGTATCAACCTTGTTTAAAACCACTTTGTTAATTTTTACAATCATTTAATTGATAAAACTATTTTTATATGAACTGAACCTTTTTTTGTGTTTGCCTTCAATTTGATCGTATATCCAAAAATAAAAGATTTGTTTGTACAATTATTAAAGAGTAAATTTGATTGCATTAAAAATAATTATGGCGAAAATCAGTCAAATTACTCCCCTTGATTGGAAACCCGAACTAAAAGCAGCAGCTTTTAAATACCACGTTCTTATTGCATGGGTAGCGGTTGCTTTAAATCCTGTTTGGGCCATTGCCGATTATTTTAATAGCCCCAATCATTTTACTGATTTTTTTATTTTTCGTATATCGGTTACTTTTCTTACTCTTGTTGTTCTTCTTCGGAAGAGCAAATTTTTAGAACATCCTGAGATAATTGCTTTTATTCCTTTTGTTGGCATTTCGGTTCAGAATGCTTATATGTTCAGTGTTTTAAATGTTTCTGAACTTCAAAAACACACGTTTGCTTATATAGCTTTGTTTATTGGTGCAGGGATGTTTGTTTTGTGGCGTCCAATTTTTTCTTACTGGGTTGTCGCTATTTCTCTTTTTGCAAACATTGTCTGCTTTCTTATTTTTGGCCATTTGTCGGTCACTGATATGCTTATTAATGGCGGAATGCTTACAATTTCGGTTGCCTTGTTTACTATTTTGCTGATTCATACCAGAACAAATCTTACTAAAAAGGAGATCATTGCTCGTTTGGCGTTGGCTGTATCTAATAAACAATTGGAGATCAAAAATGAAATCATTGAAGAGAAAAATAAAGATATCCGCGACAGCATCAACTATGCGCTGCGCATCCAACATGCTATTTTGCCAACTGAAGATAAAATTAAGCAAGTTTTGGAGGATTATTTCATCCTATTTAAACCCAAAGATATTGTCAGCGGCGATTTCTATTGGCATGCTGTTGTCAACACAACACCTCAAAATGGGAACCCATCCGAACGGATTATTGTTATGGCTGCGGTTGATTGCACCGGACATGGCGTACCTGGTGCTTTGATGAGCATCATTGGGAGTACAATCTTAAATCAAACAACCTCTGATGCTGCAGTTAATACCCCTGCAGATGCGTTGGGCTTTTTAAATAAGGAAATTACCAAAACCCTCAATTCTATTAAAGACGGAATGGATATGGCTTTGTGTGCAATCAATTTCGATCGCCTGGAACTGCAATATGCTGGGGCAAATAACCCTTTATACATTGTCCGTAACAAAAAATGTATTGAAGTGAAGGCAGACAAACTGGCTATAGGCGCTGATACAGAAAATGCACTAATAAAAGTATTTACGAATCATGTAATAAAATTGGAAAAAGGGGATTCAGTTTATCTGTTTACTGATGGTTATGCCGACCAGTTTGGTGGCCCGAAAGGAAAGAAATTTAAATATAAGAAATTTCAAGAATTGTTGATTGAGAAACAGGATCATAGCATGGAAGAACAAAAGCATATTCTGAACGATCATTTCGAATTATGGAAAGGCCAATTGGAGCAAGTCGATGATATTTTGGTTATTGGTATTAGAATATAAGGGGTGATAAAGTAATTAAGGTTATAAAGTGATGAAGTAAAAAGCTTACTAAATAATTTGAGACAGATGTGTTCTGCTGCTTTTCTGCCACCCAATTATCTATTCACACAATTCCCCTTTACTCAATTACCTTTCCCAAAAATTTATATATTTACTTCCAAATAAACTATTTTGAATAAAATTCACTCCACATATTTAAGAGTTTTCTCACTCCTTTCATTTTTTTTTGGATTTGCAATTTCTGCGAATTCCCAGGAATTTAAATTTAGTCATATAACCGCTGATCAAGGCTTGTCTATGGGGGTGGTGAATTGTATTCTGCAAGATAGTAAAGGGTTTATGTGGTATGGAACCCAAGATGGACTTAATCGTTATGATGGATATAATATCGTTGTTTATAAAAACAATCAGCTCGACTCAAGTTCGATTTCAAACAATTTTATAAATGCCTTATATGAAACCCGGAATGGTGATTTAATTATTGCAACCAATGGCGGAGGCTTCGATTCTTATAATTTAAGTACTGGTAAATTTACACACCATATTGGTGTTTCGAGTAATAAAAATAGTTTAAGTAATAATAATGTAAAAGCCATATTAGAAGATAGAGATGGATTATTATGGATAGGAACAGATGACGGATTAAATTCCTATCATCCAAAAACAAAGAAATTTACTCGTTACTATAACGATTACAAAAATGCAAATTCGATTTCCAATAACAATGCTTGGTGCTTGCACGAAACGGAAGATGGGAAATTGTGGATCGGAACCTATGGGGGAGGATTAAATTCATACGATAAAAAAACTGGCCGCTTCGAACACTTTAATCAGTTCGATAATTCAGGGAATTTGTTATTTGAGAATATCAATTTAATCCGTTCAATATACGAAGATAAAGATGGCCTTTTTTGGATTGGTACTTTCGGTGCAGGCATTCAGGTTTTTAACCCTCAAACGGGTAAATTCATCAGTAATTTAAGAGAAAAGGATTCAGAAAAAAATTCCTTAGTTAATAATCAAATAATGAGTATTACCGAAGATGCGAATGGCTTCCTTTGGTTGGCAACCTATGGCGCAGGTATTGATTTGTACGAAAAAAAAACAGGACGTTTCCGGAATATTTCTTTTGATGAAAAAAACAGTTCAGGTATTTCAAATAATCAAATTAAGTGCATCTATCACGATAAAGTAGGTTCTGTTTGGATAGGGACCGAAGGTGGGGGAGTAAATGCATATTTTCGAACATCCAATAAATTTAAGTTTTATACAAATAATTCCGCTTCCACAAATGGACTTAAAAGCAATATTGTATATGCCTTGCTTCAGGACCGAGATGGTCTTTTATGGATCGGAACTGGTCGTGGCGGTTTGTCTTCACTCGATAGGGAAACAAATACCTACCAGCATTATCCTCAATTATCTCCTTCTGGCAATAATTCTATTCTCTCTTTGATGGAAGATAATGATGGAATAATTTGGGTTGGAACTTGGGGAGCGGGATTAATTTCCTATGATAAAAAAACAAAAAAAATAAGCGTTTATCCTCAATTTAATACAGTGAGCGCTGCTACAATTGTTTCTATCTTTCAGGATTCGAATGGTAAAATTTGGATAGGAACATACGGTGCTGGTGTGTTTGTTTACGATAAGACTACTAAGATTTTTTTAAATTATAATAGTGAAAACGGATTAAGTATTAATAATATTTATCATGTTTATGAAGATCGTAAAAAGAATATCTGGATTGCGACAGATGGTGGTGGCGTAGTTCGATTTAATCCTACCACAAAGGTTTTTAACACGTTTAATCGAGATGAGATTGTAAATAGTATCAGTTCAAATTCTGTAAACTGTTCCTATGAAGATGCACACGGAAATATGTGGTTCGGGACTTCCAATGGCTTAAATAAACTCGATGTAAAATCTAAGAAATTTGAATCTTACTTTGAGAAAAATGGACTTCCGAATGATTTTATATATTCAATTTTGCCTGATAGTAAAGGTTGTTTTTGGATGACTACCAATAAAGGTGTTTCCAAATTTAATCCTGAAATAAAAAATGAAAATGGTGCGGCATTCAGAAACTATGATGTGAATGATGGTTTGCAAGGTTTAGAATTTAATCAGGGTGCCTATCATCAAACCAAAAACGGTGAAATTCTTTTGGGTGGTGTAAATGGATTTAACGCATTTTTCCCTGATAAAATTAAAGACAATCCCAATGTTCCACCTGTGCATATTGTTTCCTATAAGCGTTTTGGTAAAGAAGTATTATTGGATACACTCATTTATGATAAGCAATATTTAACCTTATCATACAAACAAAATTTCTTTTCCTTTGATTTTGTTGCATTGGATTATCAAATGCCCAGAAAAAATAAATACTCGTATATGCTCGAAGGTGTTGATGCCGATTGGTCACCACCGAGCACACAGCGATATGCAAGCTATACCGAATTAAGTGGTGGTGATTATGTGTTGCGGGTAAGAGGAGCAAATAACGATGGAACATGGAACAATGAAGGCGTTACGCTTTACATCACTATCCATCCACCTTTTTGGAAAACAAAATTGTTCTATGGACTTTGTGCATTTTTAATTATTGGTGGATTTTGGGCCTTTTTGAAATACAGGACCAGCGCTATCACACGTGAAAATAAAATTCTGGAAGAAAAAGTTGAGGAGCGAACACATGAATTGGCGCAAAAAAATAAAGACATTACCAGCAGCATTCAATATGCAAAACGAATACAGTTGGCTATTTTGCCTCCATTGGAACAAATCTATAAGTATTTTCCGGATTCTTTTATTCTTTATAAACCAAAGGATATTGTAAGTGGTGATTTTTATTGGTTTGGTGTGAAAGATGGTAAAAAAATTATTGCAGCAGTAGATTGTACCGGACACGGCGTGCCTGGTGCATTCATGAGTATGATCGGACATAATTTATTGAATCAGATTATTAGTGAAAATGGAACAACCCATCCAGATCAGATCTTAAATGCATTACACAGAGGGGTTCAGGCTGCTTTAAAACAGGGATCCAATGTAGTGGATACGAGCGATGGAATGGATGTTGCAATTTGTTGTGTAGATAGTGAAAATACTACTTTGGAATATGCTGGAGCATACCGGCCCCTGTTTGTTGTAAATAAAGATAAATTTAATAAAATAGATGCAGACAAAAATCCGATTGGAGGCTCCCAGTTAGATGCGGATAGGTTATTTAAATCGCATACAATCAAATTGCAGAAAGGGGATACCGTTTATATGGCTTCAGATGGTTATGCCGATCAGTTTGGAGGCGAAAAAGGGAAGAAGTTTATGGTCAAAAGATTTAACGAATTGCTCCTTGCTATGCAGTCGGAAAGTATGCATGATCAGCAGAAAACGCTCGATAGTACCTTTGAAAATTGGAGAGGGGCGCATCAGCAAATTGATGACATTCTTGTTATCGGAATTCGTTTTTAGACAATTCGGAATTCATTGAATCCTTTTTGACTACTTGTTAAATATTCATATATTTGACGCTTACGAAATAAATGAAGCTAAAAAACAAAACTTACTTAATATGAAACGTATTCTTTTTACTGCTCTCTTAATTGTTTCAGCAATCACTGCATTTACATTCACCTCTTGTAAAAAAGAAGAACCGGATACTGAAACTCAATCTGCTGTTGATAACAGCGTTTGCGAAGGCGAGTTTACATCTCGTATGCCTGTTATTAATAGTATTGCTATTAAAGAACAAGGTGTGAAATCGATGATGTCTGGTTCTCCTACTATTATTATTGCCCCTTCCGATACTGCGGATGGTTTCCCGATCACATTAATCCTTGATTATGGTACTGTTGGAACTGTTGATGCGATAGATAGTAAAACTCGTAAAGGTCAGATTCAGGCAACTTTTGATCGTTCTTGGGATTCATTAGGCGCAATTGTTACTGTCAAATTTTTAAACTATTATGTGAAAAATGCCGGAGCAGCTAATTTTGTGCAATATACTTGCGACAGTATGATGATTGTTCACAATGCTGCTTATTCCTATACGAATACTATTATCGGTGGAAAATGTATTGCTGCCAGCTGGAATTTGGAGTGGGCATGTACAAGATTATTGACTCAAACTGCTGGTATGGGCGATACAATTGCAAGTAATGATGTTTTTCAATCTTCTGGAACTGCCGTAGGGAAAAATCGTGAAGGGAAAAATTATACGGTTAATGTAGTGGTTCCTGTTGTGAAGAAGTTTTCTTGTCCTTGGGTTGATTCCGGTAGAATTGATATTACCCCCGAGGGATTATCCGTTCGTACTGTTGATTTTGGGACCGGTGTTTGCGATAACCAGGCTACACTTACTATAAATGGGAATACGTTTGTTTTTAATATGAATTGATTCTACTTATAACTCGTTTTGAGTTCCATTTTCACTTTTGGTTCATAAGTTAAATTATTTAGATTTAAAAAAACAGAAGTTCCATGTATGAGTAACTAAACTTATTTATATATTTGCTTAATTAATAATTAACAGAATCAGTATCAGCTTTATCGATTTAACTTAGTGTTTATGATGTTAGATATTTACGATTTTTACGATAAAATGGAGCGTAATAATATTATGCTATCATTTAAGGGAGATATCACATCCGAATTGCTGACATCCATCTTGCAAATAATGGAATCCAAATTGGATAATTTGCAGGAAGAGCCAAAGATCAAAAAGAAAGTGTACAATGTTTTGGTGGAGTGCCTTCAAAATTTGTATCACCATATGGATGAAGTTGCACCCGAACAAAATGATGTTATACGTTCTGCCATTTTTATGATTGGTAAGATTGATAACCAATACAATATTGTTACAGGAAATTACATTAGAAAAGAAAACGTAGAAGGCCTGAAAAAACGTTTGGAAGATATCAATTTACTTTCCAAAGAAGAATTAAAAGAATATTACAAAGCGGTGTTAAATAACGGCGAGATGTCCATGAAAGGTGGAGGTGGTTTAGGGATGATAGACATTGCTCGCAAAACAGGTGAAAAACTTAATTTTAATTTTTCTCCTGTTGACGATAAATTCTCATTTTTCAGTTTAAACATTAAAATATCACAATAAAAATAAGATTATGGAAACAATTTCAATTGAAGGAACACCGAAAACACCAACCATTACATTTGATACAGGGAAAGGATTTTTAGAAATTAAAGGTCGATCAATTCCTGAAAACTCTATAGAGTTTTACAAACCATTAGTAGATTGGTTAGAGAAATATGCAGGAAAACCTCAAGCAGCAACAAACGTAAATATCCAATTAGAATATTTTAATACGAGTTCATCTAAATGTATTTTGGATGTTTTCAAAAAATTAGAAGCAATCAATAAAAATGGAAGTGCTGTTGTTATCAATTGGTTTTATGAAGAAGATGATGAGGATATGTTAGAAGCAGGTGAAGATTACCAAGCAATCATCAATGTTCCATTTAAAATGGTTCAGGTAGCTGAATAGTATTTTATTATTTATACTTTACGAGATAAATGCAGATGCGTTTATCTCGTTTTTTTTATTATCCGTCCGTTTGTAGAAGAGCTGAAAGTCGCTCAACTCATTAAAGCATCAAAACATATGCAAGTATGCGTTGAAATCAAAGTTGGACCTAATTTAAAATGGTATCCTTTTAAAATAAAAAACTGCTTTACCTTGTTTAAGGGTAAAGCAGTTCATTTTGAAAGATTAATTTCTTCTAACGCCCTTTTTTTCTGCTAAACCTGCCGAATATATTTCCTAATCCATTTATTAGGTTTTTTAATACATCAAAATAGAGTGTAATGGCTAGTATTATAGACATTAACCATATTACGCAAATATTTACCCAATAGGTGTCATAATATTTGCCAAAGAATTTTTTACGCGGTGCAAAAAAGTGAGCACGCCCTACATCCGAATCAACTGGATCAAGATATATTGGATCGATTTTTTGAACGAAAGCCCCATTGAGGTCCAGTATACGATATGGTGTATTTCTGTTTGTAACCAGATCCGATAAACTTTCATTCTCGTAATCATCTTTGTCTTTTAAGTATTGTAAACGAGAAACACTGTCTTTGTTCATTAGTGTTACTTCTTTTTCCTTCAAATCAGAAGCGCGCTTGAAGTTGTTCAGGTAAACATTTCTTAGTGTATTTGATACAAAGTCGCGAATGTCACTGGCAATAGTTGGACTAAAAGAACCGATTTTTAATTTATCTATTCCGCTTACTTTCAATTTTTCATTTCCTGGAACTTTTAATTCTTTCATCAGTTCATTCTGAATCATTTTTAAAGCAGCAATGACCTCTTGCTTGCTTTCAGGTTTGTTGTAGTTTGCCTCGCAGAAATCAATCTTTTTCGCCATGTCGACTATCCAATAATCTTTTTTGTAGGTAGCGATATGTATTGCTTTGTCGTATTTGTATGTTTTTTTATTGAATTTATTCTCTTTGAACTGCTTTACAGCAAGTGCTTCAAATGCCCACCTAGAAGCCATCATGTCGCCAATAGCTGGCACCACACTTTGAGATGTAATGATTGGATTTAACTTATCGAACTTAACCATTACTCCACTAAAAAGTAATTGTGGGATAATTAAAATAGGAATCAAAATGTAAATTGTAACAGCAGAGTTAAAGCTGGATGAAATGTTTAACCCTAACATATTTGCAAAACAGAATGAACTAAATAATAACACCCAATACTGGAAAGTCATTCCTTGTATTTCTAAAACATAGTTCCCTACCGACACAAACAGAAATGCTTGTATTGCCGACAAACTAAACATGATGATGATCTTTGACCAGATGTAACTTCCTTTACTCAGATTGAGAAACGATTCTCGTTTCTGGATTTTTCTGTCGCGGATAATTTCCTCCGCACTTACTGTTAATCCAATGAAAAGCGCCACAACTACCGCCATGAACATATATATGATGATGTTCTCATTTTCACGGAACGTATAACCAACTTTATTTGATAAATCTAAATTTACAAACTTAATAAAGTAAGCAAGGATAAAAGCTAGCAATGGAGCCTCCAATAAGTTAATCGAAACGTATTGTGTGTTTGTTAATTTTGACAAAACATCACGGGTAATAAATACTTTAAACTGCTTAAACTTGTTTGGAATTTTAAAAGTACTTTCAGGAATTTCAGTTATATTTTCTACTTCTTCAATTGTCTTTTCAATTTTTTCTTTATAGTGAACATTCCATTCAGAAGGAGAAACTTTCCGATTACGGGTCATGTTACCATATTCGTCTAATACTTTCGATTCAATAATGTTAAATACTTGTTCGGGGTTAACATTACCGCATTCAATACATTCACTTTCATTACTATTTACATGGTTCACAACTGTTTTAAAATAGATAACAGAGTCAACAGGATTCCCATAATAAATTGGATAACCACCAACATCTAAAATCATCAACTTGTCAAACATCTTAAAAATTTCGGATGATGGCTGATGGATCACCACAAAAACTAATCTACCTTTTAGTGCAAGTTCTTTTAGTAAGTCCATAATATTTTCTGAATCTCTTGATGATAATCCGGATGTTGGCTCATCAACAAAAAGTACAGACGGTTCACGAATTAATTCTAAGGCTATATTTAGCCGCTTACGTTGTCCTCCAGAAATTGTTTTTTCTAATGGACTACCTACTTTTAAGTCGCGGGTTTCAATTAAACCGATACTCGTTAAAACATCAGTAACCATTTGATTAATATGGGCATCTGTTTTATTTCCAAAACAAAGTTTCGCATTGTAAAATAAATTTTGGAAAACGGTTAGTTCCTCTATCAATAAATCGTCTTGAGAAACGTGACCGATTACTCCTTCGATTTTTGCTTTTTCGGAGTGTATATTTATTCCGTTAATTTTTACCGAACCACCGCTTGGTATTTCGTTTCCGTTCAGAACATTCAGTAATGTTGATTTACCTGCACCGGAACCACCCATGATTCCGATAAGCTTTCCGGAGTCTTCGCTGAAGTTTATATCCCGCAGTCCTAATTTTCCACCTTTGAATTTGAATTCTAAATTTTTTACTACGAATGACACTTTTGCTTTTGAAGTGTCGCTCATAAAGGCACTCAGAATATCGCTGTAATAAACAGGTTTTACTTTCGAGCTCCGTAAAGATGATCCAGGTGTAAGGATAAATACTTTCCCTTGCGTAAGTAGTTGTCCGTTAAGTAAAATATCACTTTTACCATAATATAACAAGGCATACATATTCACACTCTGTATCCAAAGAACGCGAGCCTGACCGGTTACTCCTTCAGCAAAAATATGTTTTGTTTCTGTGAAGTTGTGATTGGTCATGTTGTCGATTACCAGAATGCGAGAGGAGTCAGGGATGTTGTTGATGTCTGCTCTCACAAATTCCATACTGCGTCTGAACTCTTCTTCATCAATGTTAAAGGTCTCCGCTACCGTAATAACGAATTCCATTTCCTGGTCTGCAATTTCTGTGTTCGAATTAATAAATTCGATCAAGCGAAGTAATACAACTACTTTTTGAACCTGAGTAAGTTCTCCGTTTATTTGCGTGCAAATTTTTAATACTTTAACCGAGTTTAAAGAGGTGCGTTTTGCTGTACCATCTTTCTTTTTGGTAACCTGATGATGTGCTTCTAAGAATTCATCAAATATTGCCAGGTATTGATCCACTAATTCCTGATTCAACTGTTGTTTTAAGAAAGACTGCACGATCAATCGGCCATTGTCATTTATGCCATCAACCCTTGCAATAATTGCAAACATTTGCATTAGGGCTTTTAATATTCGTTCACTCATTGGTGGATAAAAATATAGTTTATGAAAAAAAAAGACATTAATACCGGAGTAATTAATGCCTTTTTTATAAGGTTGTTACTCGATATTATTTTTGTTGCTTAAATCCGATCAGTAAAACTGCTCTTCCTGAACCTTGAGCACTTCCGCTCAATTTCGCTTCAATTAAACAATCAAGTGTATTAGTAATTTTGAAATCCCAATATGGAGCATTTTTAAATTCACTGTTTGTAAACAAAAGATTTCTCTCTGAATCGTATACAGAAAAAATCAGGTTCCCATCCGATAGACCGCTACAAGCAGCGATTCTATATACAGTACCACCATAAAGTGTTGTATGAAACTCTGCTGTTTCATCGGCGTTCATCAATAATGCACGATATTGTTGTCCGTCAGAAATAAATATATTCTCTAAGTTTTTTGCACATTGAGAAGCAACGGTATCCGCAATTTGCGCTGCTGCACTGTTTATTGTAATGAATCCTACAATAACGAACACTAATTTTAAAATTCCCTTTTTCATTTCTGTTATAAATTTTTTATGTAACGATTGAGCACTTAGCGGACCGAAATTAACCTACAATTTGACTTCTGATTGATTTCACCTTTTGAGTAATAGAATCTATTTGTTCTGGAGTAATTTTCACTGACGATTTGCTGTTGATTGTTGTTATTTTCTTTTCAACATCGGTCGAAGGTTTTTCATAGGTGTATTTGAATTCAACACCTTCAAAAACAGTTGAAAGATCTTTTAGGTTGTCTATTAATTCAGTATACTCCGGTTGGCTGTAAAATTGAGTAAGCAATTTGATTAAACTTTGTAAAGAAGTTTTTTGCTCAGCAATTCTTCGTTTTATATCTTCGTTTGCTTTTGTTTTGTATACATTTGTTGCAAAGTATAAACTTTCTAACCAGCCACCAGCTAATACCAAACCGCTTACATCGCTTCGGTCGTTGTTCTTTAGATATGCATCACTTGAACGAAAAGCAACACCCACTAAAACCAACATAGAATCTTTGTTTCCCAAATTTTTTGCAAAACGTTCAATGGTATTGGCGTCAAATGCTCCAGAAACGCCTAATTCATCAGCTAATTTCTTAGCAGAATTTAAATATCCAATCGCATCCTGGTTTTGATCATAAATCGTTACATACCCTAAATCTGCTCCGTAAATCCCTAAATTCAAGGCTTTTGAAAAGTTTGTAGCATATTCTGATGATTTATTGGATGGGTTAAGAATTTCCTTGCTATAGGATGCGCCACTTCCTTTAATTAGGAATGCTGTTTGAATAGGTGAGGGGATACTGAAAATCTCACCGTTAACATTCAAAATAGTAGTTTGTGTACTGTCAACCGGAAGTAATTCCTCCGAATCTGAAGTTTCTCCGTTTCCGCAACCTGCCGAAAGTAAAGCTGTAGCTGATAAGAATAAAAATGCTACTCTAAATGTGATAGATTTTAATCTCATTTCAAATATGGGTTTTTTGATGTTTCTTAATTAATGCTCAAAAATAACACTTTATATAATAAATCAAACTATTCAGCACTATATTTTTATTTTTTTAAAGTTGTATAAATTTACTTCAATTTAGTTTTTTTTTTTTCTTTCTTTATTATTTAGTAAATTCAATACTTTAAAACATTTTTACAGGATGATATATAGTATTTTATATTGTTTTTGTTGTTTAAAATTCAATGCTCTTTTTTCTTTAAAATAGTTACATTTTTTATTAATTCAGAAAATCGTTCGTCTCATTTCTAAACTGTAGTTTAAAACGGCAGTATTTCTGAAAAATTCAATCTGAAGGTTTCGTTTTTATTTTAGATAGGTGTTTTGAGGAAGCTATTCGTTCTATCTATTTGGTCTGCTTTGGCGCAGGTATTATTTCTATCTTTGCAACAAAAACTCAACAAAGTGAAGAACGAGAATGATATAAAAATGATTGCCAAAACCATTTTTGGCTTGGAGGATCTTTTGTCCTTGGAATTACAAAGGTTAGGTGCAAAAAATGTAGAAATTCATAACCGTGCAGTTAGTTTTACTGGCGATCAGGGGTTTATGTATAAAGCGAACTTATGTTTGCGGACGGCCCTTCGTATTTTGGTTCCTTTTAAAACATTTAAAGTAACCGATGAAAAATCCTTGTATGCTGCTATTCAGCTAATTAATTGGGAAGATTATATAAACGTTACCGATACGATTGCTATCGATACTGTATTAAGTACAGATTTGTTTACGCATTCTCAATATATTTCCCAAAAAGCGAAAGATGCTATCGTTGATCAGTTTCGGCTTAAATATGATGCAAGGCCTTCTGTTGATCTGGATAAACCCACTATCAGAATCAATCTTCATATTCATAATGATGTTTGTACAATAGCCCTTGATAGTTCGGGTGAATCTTTGCACAAAAGAGGTTACCGCGACAAAACCAATTTGGCTCCTATTAACGAGGTATTGGCTGCCGGTTTGATTTTATTAACAGGTTGGGATAAGAGAACAAACTTTATTGATCCAATGTGTGGCTCTGGTACAATCTTAATTGAAGCGGCTTTAATTGCAAACAATATTCCTCCAGGTTATTACCGTGAAGATTTTGGTTTTGAACGATGGGAAAAATTTATGCCCTTCGACGAGGAACTATGGAATACAATTTTTGATGCTGCCGTTAATAAAATTACGAATCATGAACAAAAAATTCTTGGTGGTGAGTTGTCACCCAATGTTGCTAAAAAAGCGAAAGAAAATATTAAAAATGCAAAGGTAGATGACATTGTTTCCATTAAAAATTGTGATATGAAAGATTTTGAAGTTCCCCCCGGAAGAGGTGTAGTCATTATTAATCCTCCCTATGGAGAGCGCATGGTAAAAGATAATATTGAGGAATTATATAAAATGATGGGGGACACGTTCAAGAAAAATTTCTCCGGATACGATTGCTGGATCCTTAGTTCTAATATGGAGGCTTTTAAACATGTTGGACTTCGTCCTTCCCGGAAAATTCAATTGTATAATGGTCAGTTGGAATGCCGTTTTATGAAATTTGAAATGTATCAGGGAACAAAAAAAATTCATAAGTTGGAAGGCCGAGATAGAGGCGAAGCGTCTGTTTCTAAATTAGATTAATGCTATTAAATTGTTAGATGCAAATCATTGAATTTGTATTCAATACCTTTTATATTCTGTGCTCTGATTTTATTATACGATGAAAAAAATAGCTGTTTTTACTTCAGGTGGCGATTCGCCCGGTATGAATGCTTGTTTGCGAGCAGTGGTTCGGACAGCCATTTTTCATAAAATTGACGTTGTCGGAATTGTTCATGGCTATGATGGAATGATCAAGGATGAATTCATTGAAATGGATGCGTCCTCTGTTGCAAATATTATTCACCGAGGTGGTACTATTTTGAAAACGGCTAGAAGTAAAGAGTTTATGACGCTGGAAGGGCAAAAAAAGGCGATGGTAAATTTGCTTAAACATGGCATTGATGGTGTTGTAGCAATTGGTGGAGATGGCACTTTTAAAGGCGCCTTGGAATTCAGTAAAATGTGTAAAATTCCTTTCGTTGGTTGTCCCGGAACAATCGATAATGATTTGGTGGGAACCGATTTCACCATTGGTTACGATACAGCCATCAATACCGTTGTTGAGGCAGTTGATAAAATCAGAGATACAGCAGAAAGTCATGATCGTTTATTTTTTGTGGAGGTGATGGGCCGTGATGCCGGATTGATTGCTTTGCGTGCAGGAATTGGAGTGGGAGCAGAAAGTATTTTGATGCCGGAAACAAAAACGGACATAGAAGATTTAATAAAGAGATTGGAAAACGGACGAAAAAATAAATCTTCGAAAATAATTATTGTTGCTGAAGGTGATGAAGCCGGAGGCGCATTTGCAATTGCTGAAAAAGTAAAAAAACGGCTACCCGAATACGATACACGTGTAACAATTCTCGGACATATTCAACGCGGAGGAAACCCTTCCGCGATGGATCGAGTAAATAGCAGCAGAATGGGATTTGCTGCTGTGGAAGCTTTAATGAATGGCGAAAAAAATAGTATGATTGGTATCGTTGATAAAAATATTAAGTATACTCCTTTCGAGAATGCCGTAAAACATATACAGGAGCTCAATCCTGATCTGATGCGGATGGTCGATATTTTATCTTTGTAATTCGCGGTATAAACAAAATTATATTTTTCTTGTTATAATTTGACTGAATTAGTTAAACCATTAAAAAGAGAAAATGAAAACCATATTTAATCACATTTTTTTTCTTTTTCTAGCTTCAACGCTTTTCATTAGTTGCGCTTTGTTTCGACCACTGCCTGCGAAGCTATTCAAAAGAGCAGTAAATAATCAACCTTACGATGTTGTAATTGTTCCTGGTTGCCCTTATGATGGAGCAGAATGGTCAAATGCGATGAAAGGACGAGTAATCTGGGCGAATTATCTTTTTAAAAAAGGGATTACCAAAAATATTATCTTTTCTGGAGCGGCAGTTTACACACCTTATGTTGAAGCTAAAGTAATGGCTTTATATGCCGAAGCACTTGGTACTCCGAAGGGAAATATAATTATCGAAGACAAAGCAGAACATAGCACTGAAAATATTTATTATTCGTATCATTTGGCTAAGAAAATGGGCTTCACAAAAATTGCAATTGCTTCCGATCCTTTTCAATCTAATTTACTGATGCGTTTTTCCCGGATCCGATTCAAATTGCCAATTGTACATATTCCAATGGTGTTGGATACACTCTCAAAGATAGATGATGTTTTTCCTAAAATTGATGCGAGTTCTGCGAAAGTTGAAAATTTTAAATCGATTACGGAAACCCAAACCAAACGTTATAGAAGAAGAGGTACAATGGGTAAAAATATTGAATTTGAAAAAGAGTAGAAATTTAAATAATAATAATTTATTACCCTCCCTTTTCTATTGTCATTTTTTTAAATCCATGCTCCTATCTCTTGCTATGTGAGAGGAATATTTTTTTTTAAAACCATTTTTTATATTTCAAGTGAAGCCATAAACTTTGTGCGTATATTTGTTCAATGAGTCGCGCCACCTATTTTGTTGATGTAATTTTACCCCTTTCTGTTCCCAATTTGTATACCTACCGTATACCTTTTGAATGGGCAGAATACATTTCAATTGGTAAACGTGTGGTCGTTCAGTTCGGAAAAGGTAAATTGTATTCTGCTCTTGTTAGACGAATACATGAAATTCCTCCCAAACAATATGTTGCAAAATATATCGATTCGATTCTTGATGATCATCCGATTGTAAATCAAAAACAATTTGAATTGTGGGATTGGCTCTGCGGATATTATATGTGTAATATAGGCGATGTGATGGTAGCTGCTTTACCCGGTGGCTTGCGTTTATCGAGTGAAACAAAAGTTATTTTAAATCAAACCTATAAAGAACGTCTTTTAAAAACAGAACTCACTGATAAAGAGTTTTTAATACTTGACGCATTAGAAATTCGTCACGTATTAACGCTAAATGATGTGTCCGAAATTATCGAACAGAAAATTGTTTATCCGATTATAAAATCACTTATCGAAAAAGGACTTGTTCTTATTCAGGAAGAACTGAAGGAAAAGTTTAAACCCAAAATAGAAAGTTTTGTTCGTATTACTGAGTTTGCTGATGAGGAAGAAAATTTAAAATCATTTTTTGTTGCTTTAGAAAAAAAAGCACCCAAACAATTGGATGTTGTAATGACATTCATCACGCTTTCAAAACGTTATTCAAAAGAACGAGTTGAAGTTCGAAAATCGGATATTTTAAAAGTTGTTGAAGGTGCTGAGGCCGCTTTGAAATCGCTGATAAAAAAAAATGTGTTTGAATTATATGAACGTGAAGTAGGACGGTTAGCGAGTTTTGAAAATGAAAATAAAATTTCTAATCTAAATGAGGAGCAACAAACAATATTAGATTCAATAAATGCTCAGTTCGGTTGGATCTCAAATACAATTGCTCAGCCTGTAAAAGAAGTGGTCTTGTTGCATGGTGTTACGTCTTCTGGCAAAACAGAAATTTATGTAAAGCTTATTGAACAAACTATTGCTGAAGGTAAACAGGTGTTATATCTTCTTCCTGAAATAGCGCTAACGACCCAAATTATAAATCGTTTGCGCAAATATTTTGGTGATATGGTTGGTGTTTATCATAGTAAATTCAATGAAAATGAACGGGTGGAGGTGTGGAATAATGTTTTAGGATCAACATTCAATAATGATAAAACAACAACGAATGCTTCAACATTTAAGCTTGTCATTGGTGCACGTTCTGCTTTGTTTTTACCATTTAGTAATTTAGGATTGGTGATTGTGGATGAAGAGCATGATACTTCATATAAACAATACGATCCTTCACCCCGATATAACGCTAGAGATGCTGCAATTTATCTCGCCCATATTCACAAAGCAAAAACTTTATTAGGTTCTGCTACTCCATGTATCGAAAGTTATTATAATGCGCAAGATGGGAAATACGGTTTTGCTGAATTGACAAAACGATTTGGTGGTGTTCAGATGCCGGAAATATTGATTGCTGATGTAAAAGAAGCAACCCGGAAAAAACAAATGAAGTCCCATTTTTCTCCTTTGCTATTGGATACAATAAACTTAGCACTTGATAAAAAAGAGCAAGTGATTTTATTTCAAAATAGAAGAGGCTTTGCTCCGCAGCTCGAATGTAATATGTGTGCCTGGATTCCACAATGCGCCAATTGTGATGTGAGTTTAACGTATCATAAAGTAAGCAATCAATTACGTTGTCATTATTGTGGTTATTCAATTAAACCTCCCACAAAATGCGCTGCATGCGGCGATACAGATTTGAAAATGAAGGGTTTTGGGACCGAAAAGATCGAAGAAGAATTGTCTATTTTCTATCCAAAGGCGAGGATCTCCCGTATGGATCTCGATACAACGCGAAGTAAATTTGCGCATCAGCATATTATTCAGGATTTTGAAGAAGGAAATATTGATATTTTAGTAGGAACACAAATGGTTACGAAAGGACTCGATTTTGATAATGTAAGTATGGTAGGTATATTGAACGCAGACAGTATGCTAAATTTCCCCGACTTCAGATCTTTCGAACGTAGTTTTCAATTGATGGCACAGGTTTCTGGAAGAGCGGGAAGAAAAAGTAAACGCGGTAAAGTAATTATTCAGACGCAAAATCCTGATCACAGTATTATCCAGGAGGTGATCGCGAATGATTTTGCTTCGATGTATACCAATCAGTTGATGGACAGAAAAAACTTTAATTATCCGCCTTATTTCCGTTTGATCGAGGTAACTGTTATTCACAAAGATGTGGATATGGTCAATGCTTCTTCTAAATATCTTGCGGATGCTTTAAAAAAACATTTCGCAAAACGTGTCTTGGGTCCTGAGTTTCCTTTGGTTTCTCGTGTTCGTAATTTATTTCATAAAAATATTTTATTGAAGATTGAACGCGATGCTTCCGTTGTTCAAGTGAAAAAAATTCTAGCTGAATTACTCGTCAAATTTAAATCCTCTTCAGATTACAAATCGGTAAGAGTTCAGATTGATGTTGATCCGATGTGATTTGAATAATGAAGCAATCTGAATGATTTTAATTGATTTATTTCTATTCCTCTACCTTTTATTAATTTAATTGAATGCGAACTTATTCGAACTAGCAAAACATTTTGACTAATTGCGCTGCTTTGTTAGCAATGATCTTATGGAGATTTTTTGATGGTGTTTGCAAAATTCATGATGCCGTTGAAGTAGGCTTCTGCAACCTGCTGTATGCGTTTGTTCTTTGTCTTATCGGTTTCTTCATATAATAATTTACACTCGTTTATGTTGTCTTGGTAGAGTGTTTCTCCGTATACAACAGGAGAGTGAATATAGCGTGGAAGCTGCAAATTTCTGCAATACACACCCTCCGCTTCTGAAGGTAAGCAGCCTTCCAACAGGTATTTTGCATCACCTGTTTTTGCAATAGGTACTTGTAGTTCCAATTCAAATTGCTTGGTAAAAAAGGAGCTTAGCGCAATTGATTTTTCTAAATCATCAGAAACCAGTAGTCGCAAAAATTCAAAACGTTTTTCCTTATTGGATAAATCATTTTTCATAAATGCGCCTGCAACAAAACACATGTTAAAGTTTTTTGATGTTGTTTTTTTCCATTCCAAATTTGATTCGTCTACATTGAAATGAATAATAACTGTATAGTCTGGCTTAAATGTGTTGATCAATTCTACCCGTTTTGCTAATTCTAAATCGCGAAAAATAACTCTGAAAATATCTCTTTCTTTTACTTTGCTACTTAAGAAGTATTTTTTTTGCGACGATTTGAGTTCCCCGATTTTAAATAGGCTATCAAGGGTGTTTTTAAAATCATGTTTTTTCCATTGAGAAAATGTTTTTCCAAAAGCGCATTTATCCGCTGTTCGTGTTAAGAATACAATAGCACCCTCTTTTTCTAATTTATCTTTCAGTAATTTTGCTGTTGCGAATGTTAACATACCTTCAGCAATTTCAATAGAGTCCTTTATTCCGTTTATGCTATCGCCTTTGATGATGATGTGCTTCTTTTCGAGATCACCCATTGTGAAATCATTTGCAATATGTCCCGGGTCAATGGCGATTCTTATTCCTTCCAGCTTTTTAGCATTCGGATTTTTTTTAATATAAACTGCATCGGGATATTCTCCTTCAGGAAATTTAAATATGCCTGTTTTGAAATAGATGTCAAACATCTGCTGAGTTGTATGGTTTTGTATTTTATCATCCAGGTAATCAGATAAGAGCCAACTTACCGTAAATTCCGCTTTCTGATTCGCTTTATCTTGAGGAGAACTGTATATTTTTATCCCTTCCTTGTCAATGGAATAATAACCCGAAAGCGCTTTTTCTTTGTCTAAGTATTTTTCTGCTTTATTGATGTAGTATTTTATTTTAGAAGGAATATCTTTTTGTGCAAATGTGTTTGCCTTAAAAACGAGAAATAATAATATACAGAGATTGTGTTTCATTTCTACTACAAAAATAATCAATTAAGGCATTGGATAATTTATGTTAATTTTGTTTTATGAACATCAAAGGAATTCAGTTCGATTCGGAATTTAGTTTTAAAACCAGCCGGAGTGGAGGCGCAGGCGGACAAAACGTTAATAAAGTTTCCACGAAAGTGGAACTCGATTTTGATGTTGTAAATTCTGCTCTAATTTCACCTGAACAAAAAGAGATTATTCTTACCAAGTTATATAATAAAATTTCTAAAGATGGCATACTTCAGGTAATCTCTCAAACAGAACGGAATCAACTCGGCAATAAAGAAATTGTGATCAAAAAATTTTATGAAATGATTCACAAATGTTTTGTAGTTCAGAAAAAAAGACGACCTACAAAACCAAGTAAGGGTTCAAAAGAAAGACGCTTGACCGGCAAAAAGAGAGACGCCGAAATTAAAAAACTCAGAAAAAAGGATTGGTAGGTTTTATTATTTTACGACTATAAATTTTCCTTCAATTTTTCTGTCTGCTACCATGATCTTGAAATGATAAACACCTAAGGGCAGGTTTATTTTATCTAATGATAATTCATTCGTTTTTAATCCTTCTAAGTTCAATACCACTGCCCCGGATGAATTGAATATTGCAATATCAGCCGTTCCATTATTTTCGTTGCTGAAATAGAGTTTACTACCCGATTCTATTGGCATTGGAAACAGCGCATAGCCACTTTCTTCCAGTTTGATGAATGTGATTCCTAAAATAGCTGATACACCATTTGTGTTTAAATTGATGCGGTAATAATTTCTTGCATTCGCATTCGGATTTTTATGTGAGAATGAATAGCGCTCGTTTGCACTTGAGCTGCCGCAGATGCCCGGATATTCGTAGATGCTCGTAAAGTTTATTGAATCGCTGGAATGTTCTACTTTTAATCCTGTACACAAATTTCCTGATTCAATTTCCCATGTAACAAGTAGTTCATTTTGAAATCTGTTCACTTCAAAAGAAAGAAGCATAGGAGGATTTTGCGCTTGAACTAAAATGCTGCCGGTAAACAATAAAACAATAAGAATGTATTTTTTCATTATAAAGTTTCTATACTTTAGTAACGCTATAAATATTTTTTTATTTTATCTGTGCTAATCTGAGTAATCTGTGGTGAACTATCCAACTCTCTTCATAAATTCATTCCATAAAACTTCATTCGGTGGAGGCGCAATAATTATTATCGCTTCTTTTTTTACCGGATGAATAAATTCCACTTTTCTAGCATGTAGGTGAATAGATTTGTCTTTGTTGCTTCTATCGAAACCATATTTAAGATCACCTTTAATCGGACAACCCATACTTGATAGTTGAACCCTGATCTGGTGGTGTCGGCCGGTATGTGGCTTTACTTCAAGTAACTGATAGTTGTCGGAACTGCAAATTAATTCGTATTCTAGCTCTGAACGCAAAGCACCTGGAGTTTCTTTTTCAAATCCTTTCGACATATTTTTTGCTTCATTCTTTTTTAGATAATGAATCAAATGCCCTTTGATGTTTTTTGGTTTATTTTTTACAACAGCCCAATAAGTTTTTTGAATCTCTTTGGTTTGAAACATCTGATTCAATCGAGTTAAAGCTTTACTGGTTTTTGCGAAAAGTACAATTCCACTTACTGGTCTATCAATACGATGAACTGTACCAATAAAAACTTCTCCAGGTTTATTGTATTTTTCTTTGATGTATTGTTTTACAAAATCGCTTAAAGGCGTATCACCCGTTTTATCACCCTGTACAATGTCGGACGGACGCTTGTTAACGGCAATGATGTGGTTGTCTTCGTAGAGTACTTCTAGTTTATACTCCATCGAATTACGAAAAAATTACGAATAATAAGAATTTACGAATCTTGCTTCTCTTTATCATATTAACCTTCTTGATTCATGTTTACTAATCGTTTAAATTTCACACCTTGTGGAGTAAAGTTTATTAGTATTGCGAGCTTATAATTACTCAACTTTAAATAATTCACTACTTGATCAATGTGCGTTTTAGTAAATGTTTGGTCTTTTTTTAACTCTACAATTATTTTGTTGTCGACTGAAAAATCTAAAAAACCTCTACCAATTACTTTATTCTTAAATTTCAAAGGATAATATTCCTGTTCTTTAAATGTGATTTTTTTTCTTCAAAAACTGTAGCCAAGGCTCTTTGATAAATCTTTTCTGTATGTCCTGGCCCCAATTCATTAAATACCTCATAGGCGCATCCCACAATAATAAAACTTAGTTCAGGGTAAACCAAGTCAGTTCTTTTAAGCGTACTAATTGTCATAAATTAAATTTTTAAATTTAACGGAGTAGACTTTTAGTATTTCTATTTTGTATATAATTTGTAATTCGCTGCTCCAACAATTTGTATTTCGTATTTTTCTTAAAAAATTCGTAATTCGTTGGCGTCTTAGTTAGTACTGTTCGTTACTGTTTGGAAAATCTTTTGACTTTACATCTTTGATATAATTTCCTACAGCACCTTTTATATCATCATAAAGATTTAAATAACGTCTTAAAAAACGAGGATTAAATTCGTTGTTCAATCCAACCATGTCATGAAAAACAAGAACTTGTCCGTCAACGCCAGCACCGGCACCAATTCCGATTACAGGAATTGTAATTTCTTTAGCAACTTTTTCAGCAAGTTTCGCTGGGATCTTTTCAAGTACAAGAGCAAAACATCCTGCTTTTTCAAGTGCATGCGCATCTTCAACTAATTTTTTTGCTTCCAGTTCTTCTTTTGCTCTTACGTTATACGTTCCGAATTTATAGATGCTTTGAGGCGTTAGTCCTAAATGTCCCATTACCGGAATTCCGGCAGTTAATATACGTTGTATTGATTCCGTTACTTCCGAACCCCCTTCTAATTTTACAGCATGTGCCCCACTTTCTTTCATAATCCGGATGGCTGTATTCAAAGCTTCTTTAGAATTACCTTGGTAGGAACCAAAGGGTAGATCTACCACAATTAAAGCACGATCAACAGCACGCACAACAGAGGATGCGTGGTAGATCATCTGATCTAATGTAATCGGCAACGTAGTTTCGTGACCAGCCATAACATTGGAAGCCGAGTCACCCACTAAGATCACATCAATTCCTGCATGGTCAACAATTTTAGCCATGGTGTAATCATATGCCGTAAGCATTGATATTTTTTCTCCACTGCTTTTCATTTCTAGCAAAACATGCGTGGTTACCTTTTTCACTTCTTTATGTATCGACATAGTCTTAAAATTGAATTTTTTTTCAATGAGATTCCAAAATTACAAATTGTTTTCGGGATTCCGTTTTTTCTCGTTTTTAGCCTTTTATTGCCTAAATCCTACCGTCTGAAAAATTGTTGGTTTAGAACCGAATTAATTAATACTTTTGTTCTTTAATTTTATAAAAATGAATCGTTTGAAAAGAAATATATTTTGCTCATTAATAGCCGGAACATTGTTATTCTCCGGTTGCAGCACAGATTTAGATGTGGTAGGTGATTATAAAGAAACAATGGTTGTTTACGGTCTGTTGGATCAGGCACAGGATACACAATATGTGAAGATCAACAAAGCTTTTTTAGGCGAAGGGAATGCTTTTGGATATGCGCAGATAAAGGATTCTACTCAATATGTAAATGCTCTTTCCGTTGAAATCAGACGCGTGAAAAATGGTATACAATTAGGTGAAACAATTTACCTCAGTCCTACCAATAAACCAAAGGATCCAGGAATCTTTTATTCCGGAGATCAAACAAACGCCATTTATTCGTTTCCGACTCCATCTCCTTTAGCAGCAAATGCACTAAAGCCAGAACCCTTTGGAATACCGGACAGCGAATACGAATTAACTGTTAGAAACAGTGAAACAGGCACTGTTGTTACTTCAAAAACTACATTAATTACTGACATAACCGGTTTTACTACTCCAACTCCATCTGGAACAACTTTTAGTTTTATTGCTTTTGGTGCTGCTGGAGCAAATGCCCCATTTAATATTGTTTGGAATAGCGCAAAAAATGCTAGATTGTATCAAGTAATTCTTCGTTTAAATTATGTCGATTCTACTGCATCAGGATTAGATACTCAATCTGTTTCCTATACATTGCCAGAGATTAGAATGGATAACACTAATGTTTCTATTGTAGTGACACAATCTACAAAAGGTCGCGACTTTTACAGATTTATTGGAAATACATTGACAGCTTATCCTGGTTTGATACAACGTAATGCAATAAATGTTGATTTACTTCTTATTGCTGGTTCAGATGAATTAAGCACGTATATCGATGTAAATAAGCCTTCAACCGGCATTATTCAGGAACGTCCCGAATACACTAACATTACAAATGGTTTGGGTTTATTTTCTTCCCGTCTGAACAGAGCACCTGTATCTCGCCCCTTAGATCCGACTTCTTGGGATTCATTGGCTTGCGGACAATACACCAAAAACCTTAAGTTTGTAAATTCCATCGGCACACATCCTTGTTTCTAAACTGCCTCTTTGTCATAAACTAAAGCACCTTTTCACAAAAAGGTGCTTTTTTTATGTCATATTTTCCCCTTATTTCCATTGGCATAATGATTGAAAATGGCTTAATCGTTAATTTTTTTAAATAGTAACAAATAAATCTAAATAATTATGAGTAAAATAATTGGTATCGACTTAGGAACAACAAATTCTTGTGTTTCTGTAATGGAAGGTAATGAGCCTGTTGTAATTCCAAACAGCGAAGGGAAAAGAACAACACCTTCTATTGTAGCATTTGTTGAAGGCGGAGAACGTAAAGTTGGTGACCCTGCAAAACGTCAGGCAATCACAAATCCTACAAAAACAATTTATTCGATCAAACGTTTTATGGGGCATACATTTGATGAAGTTTCAAAAGAAGCGACTCGTGTACCTTATAAAGTGGTAAAAGGTGAAAACAACACTCCCCGTGTGGAGATTGATGATAGAAAATATACTGCTCAGGAGATCTCTGCGATCATTCTTCAGAAGATGAAGAAAACTGCTGAGGATTATTTGGGGCATGAAGTTACTGACGCGGTAATTACTGTTCCTGCTTATTTTAATGATGCACAACGTCAGGCAACTAAAGAAGCCGGAGAAATTGCTGGTTTAAAAGTAAAACGTATCATAAATGAACCTACTGCTGCTGCCTTAGCTTATGGCCTTGACAAAAGAGGTAAGGAAATGAAAATTGTGGTGTTTGATTGTGGTGGCGGTACGCATGACGTTTCTGTTCTTGAACTTGGTGAGGGTGTATTTGAGGTTAAATCTACGGATGGTGATACGCACTTAGGTGGCGATGATTTTGACCATAAGATCATCGATTGGTTGGTTTCTGAATTTAAATCAGAAAATGGTGGATTAGATCTTTCTAAAGATCCAATGGCTTTGCAACGTTTGAAAGAAGCAGCTGAAAAAGCGAAAATAGAATTGTCAAGCACTGCTTCAACTGAAATTAACCTGCCTTACATTATGCCTGTTGATGGAATTCCAAAACATTTGGTGCGTTCTTTAACAAAAGCAAAGTTTGAACAATTAGTGGATGATTTGATTAAACGTACCATTGAGCCTTGTAAATCAGCATTGAAAAATGCAGGTTTGAGTACTTCTGATATCGATGAAATTATATTGGTTGGTGGTTCAACACGCATTCCTGCAGTTGTTGAAGCTGTTCAGAAATTTTTCGGAAAAGCCCCTTCTAAAGGTGTAAACCCTGATGAAGTGGTGGCAATTGGTGCAGCTATTCAAGGTGGTGTTTTAACAGGAGAAGTAAAAGATGTATTGTTGTTAGATGTTACTCCTCTTTCTTTGGGTATAGAAACAATGGGTGGTGTGTTCACTAAATTAATTGAATCGAACACGACTATTCCTACAAAAAAATCGGAGACATTCTCAACTGCAAGTGATAATCAGCCATCGGTACAAATTGTGGTTTATCAAGGTGAACGTGCAATGGCGAAAGATAACCGTAAGTTGGGTGAATTTAATTTGGATGGAATTCCTCCTGCACCTCGTGGTGTTCCTCAGGTAGAAGTTACTTTTGATATTGATGCAAATGGTATACTGCAAGTATCTGCAAAAGATAAAGCAACCGGTAAATCTCATAACATTCGTATTGAAGCGAAATCAGGTTTGACAGATGAAGAGATCAAACGAATGAAAGCGGATGCGGATGCAAATGCAGAAGCGGACAAAAAAGCAAAAGAGGAAACAGAAAAAGTGAATGCTGCGGATTCAATGATTTTTCAAACAGAAAAACAATTGAAAGAATATGGAGAGAAAATTCCAGCAGAGAAAAAAACAGTTATCGAAAATGCATTAGCTGAATTGAAAACGGCACACGGCGCTCGCGATATCGCAGGTATTGATTCTTCCTTGGAAAAATTAAATGCCGGATGGCAAGCTGCGTCTCAGGATATGTACGCTGCACAACAAGGAGCTGAAGCTGGCGGAGAAGGACAAGCAAATGCAGGTCCGGAATCAAAAGCGGATAGCGAAGTGACAGATGTTGATTTCGAAGAAGTGAAAGACGAAAAAAAATAATTATTATTTGTGATTCGTATTAGGCGCTCCGTAGAAATACGGGGCGTTTTTTTTGTTTAATTAATTCAAATACCAGATACTTCCATTCAGCAATGTGGCAAAAGAAACCCAAAGTAAATACGGAATCAATAAGTAAGCAGACGTTTTGTTGATTGCTGAAAAGTGACGGATGGTAGTGTTTATTGCAATCAATAAAATAACAATATCAATAAATGCGATGGCTGGGTTTTGCATCGTGAAAAACAAAAAAGACCAGATCAAATTCAGGATCAATTGCAAACCAAATAATTTCATTGCTTTTTTTACTTCTTTTTTTTCAGTTCCTGCATTCCATATCAGCGCGAATGCTATTCCCATTAGAATATAAAGAAGTGTCCATGCTGGTCCGAATATCCAGTTTGGTGGATTAAATGAAGGTTTTGTTATTGTTGTATACCATCCCGTTATTGAACTTGTTGTTGCTATCCCGGAAATACCTCCAAGTAATAAACAGGCAACAACCGAAAGAATGATTTTTAATGAAAATGATAATTTGTTCATGTTCTTGTATTTTTATAAGAGGTTTTATTTAATAAGGTTTATAAATTTTTTCACAAACTCTCCTTTGTATAATTCACTTGCCATGATGTGTCCGCCCTTTATTTCCCAGAATTCTTTCGGAGCTACAGCCTTTTCGAAGAGCTCTTTACCCATGTAAAATGGACAAGTTGAATCTTCTGTACTGTGTATAATGAGTTTAGGAATAGTGACTTTTGCTATTTCATCAATGGCATTGTATTTACTTGGAACCAGCATTTTTGCCAGCCATTTAGGAGCACCGCTTTTTCCTCCCACATAAATTGCCATGCGTTCGTGTCCAGTAAATGCACCTTCAACAACTAAGCCGTCAATCATGTTTTGTTCTCGAGCGGCAACCACGCAAGACAAATGTCCGCCTAGTGATTGACCGAACAAAATAAGTTTGGTGTTTTTTACGTCTTCACGTTTCTTGACATAATGAAGAGCAGAGATTCCGTCTTCCAGCACTTTTTCCTGTGATACTTTTCCTTCAGATTTGCCGAACCCTTGATAGTCAAATACCATTACTTGAAATCCTGCCTTAATTAATGAATCAGAAAATTGATATTGGTAAGAAATGTTTCCGGCATTGCCATGAAAGTGTAGAATTGTACCGATTACTTTTTTGTTTTTAGGCTTAAAAAACCATCCATTTAATTTTTTTCCATTTGATGACGAGAAATTTATTTCTTCAACAAAATAGCGAGAGGTATCGGGCTGATATTTTAGTTCCTTATATGGAGCATAAAAAAAGGCAGATGTGCTGCAAGATGAGCATGCAATGATTAAAATAAAAAGGATGAAAAAAGAATT
Organism: Bacteroidota bacterium; assembly: GCA_947466965.1. Taxonomy (GTDB): domain Bacteria; phylum Bacteroidota; class Bacteroidia; order 2-12-FULL-35-15; family 2-12-FULL-35-15; genus 2-12-FULL-35-15. The sequence continues at coordinate 56 of CANIFU010000010.1, read as the reverse complement.
TAAAAAGTATTTTTTCATTCGTCACTAGTCATTAAATATTTTTTCTTTTTGTATTT
>CANIFU010000009.1 GCA_947466965.1 Bacteroidota bacterium | reverse complement strand
GTCCGAATATTAATACAAAATATTGGGAAGGTAGCTGTTCGATTTCTGCTGATGAACAAACATTATATTTTGCAAGTGAGCGACCTGGAGGTTCAGGCGGAAAAGATATATACATTAGTAAAAAAATGGCGGACGGAAGTTGGGGTAAGGCAGAAAATCTTGGACCAGCGATAAACACAGCTAACAATGAAGATTCTCCTTTTATTCATCCAGATGGGATAACACTCTTTTTTAGTTCAGAAGGGCATAATAGTATCGGTGGTTACGATATTATGTTTTCCACAAATAAAGATGGGAAGTGGGGAAATATTACCAACATTGGTTATCCAATTAACACAACAGAAGATGAACGCTTTTATGTATTAACTGCCGATGGAGAACATGGTTATTATTCTTCCGACATGAAAGGTGGAAAAGGTCAACAAGATATTTACTCCGTTACTCCGGGTTTTTTTGGAGAGAAACCTATTCTTGCTTTAGTAGTAGGAACAGTTTTTGCTAACGACGAACCTGTTGATGCTATGATAAATGTAACCAATGCAGAAACAGGTGAAAAACAAGGGATATACCACTCCAACTCATCAAGTGGTAAATATTTAATTGCCCTTACTCCAGGAAAGAATTATAAAGTAGCAATAGAAGTAGAAGGCTTTGAGTCACAGATACAATATGTTAATATAAAGAGCCTGGAGACGTTTGTAGAAGTTCAAAAAGATTTTAAATTCTATAACGATGTTTATAAAAAAGAAACAGGTATTACAAGCGTAAAAGATTCTGCAAACCTTATTCAATTAGAAATTAATGATCAGATTAGAAAATATAATGAAGAACGCAATGCTGATATATATGAAGCGCGGATTTTTCAGGACATAATCAGAAAATACGGAGAGGTAAAAAAAGAATGTGTTTCCTATGTATTGGAATTGGGAACCTTTGAAAAAGCGAGCGATTTTAATCCTGAAAAAGTTAAAACATTAAGTGATATAAAAGAACGAAAGGATTCTTTGGGTACTACATTTTATATTGACGGATATTCTACCTTATTAGATGCTGAAATATTTAAATATAAAGTAATTGAAAAAGATACCTCATTAAAAAATATTGTAGTTACTGTAAATGATTGTAATAAACGTAAGCTGGTTCAACAATATTACAATTATGAATACACCCGAAAGGATTATTCAGCGCCAAAAGACACGAAAGTTATCAAAGAGAAAAAAGAAATTATAGCGTTGAACTCAGGCTTAGTAGAAAATAACCTTGTAAAGGATGATGGCAAAACTGAAATTTCAGGTCTTACTTATAAATTAGAAGTGGGTGCAGTCGTTAATCCGAATGACTTCAAATTAGTATCATTAAGTAAATATGGAAAAATTGAAAGCAAACAATATCCAGATGGAAAAACCCGCTTCACGATGGGACCATTCAAAACATTAGCGGAAGCGGAAGCCTTCAAAAAAATGATTATAGAGAAAGAACCTTCTGCGGCGTCATCTTTTGTTACGGTTTTCTTTTTCGGTATTCGTAAAACAGTGGAAGAACAAAACAACCCTTGTAATACCAATGCCCCTTCAGACTTTTCTGCCTTTGTAGGTAAAGACCTTAACGACAAATCGGTTTATGACAATTTAATTTCAATGGCAGGAAACAATTGTGCTGAAGGCTTACTCTTTAAAGTTCAGATTGGTGCGTATCGCAAACCGCAAAATTTTAAACATAAAAATTTAAATCGTTTGGAACCACCCCCAGCATTGGTAACTCCCTACCCAGATGGCATCACTCGATTTACAATGCGTGAGTTCACGACACTAAAAGATGCTGAAGCATTCCGACAAGAATGTATTCGTTTAGGAACAACAGACGCATGGATTACCGCATCCTATAATGGAAATAGGATGTTATTACAGGAGTTGATCGCAAATAATTTTTTCAATAGGAAAATAAATTAAAAATAATAAAAGGCTCGAATCATTCGAGCCTTTTTTGTATAAGTAAAACGAACCAAAAATTCGATTTCTACTTCGTCTATTTTTGAATTAAAAATCGAACAGGTTTCACAACATCAACACCCTTATCAATAAATCGGCAAAAGTAAGTACCGTTAACATAATTATTAAAACGGATCATTAATCCCTCTCTTAAAATTCGATTCATTGGTATTGTTTCAATAGACTTTCCAAGTATATCAGAAATAACAATCAAAGTAGATTTTGTAATAACCGCATTTTCTATGTTAACAAAAGCATATTCTGATGCGGGATTTGGAAAAAGTGTAATCGATTGTTCCTCTTCAGAAATATCGTTAAAACCTAAAGTATAGCAATTGCCTGGCATATTGGCATCTAACCAAGAGATACGAGAAGTAATCCAATTTTTAAAAATTGTTATATCTTCCTGAAATGTTGCACCCTGTGTTCCAATTTCTGGTGTACCAACATCAACGCCTAAAGTGCCCCACCTTTCTTGATGACGCAGTTGAGCTGAATCCAATAAAAAAGCTGTAGAATCAATATAATTAAACAAATAACTCGTATCAAGCAAACCTGTTCTCAATGTAAGCCATCTGCATTTCAAGTCATTTTGAAAAGTGGTATCCTGTAACATACGCACATACCATCCATTTGAATTTACATCCGGCCCACAATCATTGATTTTATGAGCCCATCCCGAACCATCAGTTGCCGAAAAGATACTACATCCTGGAATATCTGCCCAGGCCCAATCGAAATCCCAAACGGGTCCAGCTTTTAATTTCCCCCCTTTATCATCTCTGTTTTTATGCATATACCAGCTCTTTTTAAAACCATCATTATTTCGAGATAGTTCATTCACTATAAAATAATCCATGAATGATCCAGCGCTGAGATAAGCACGATAACCGCTTGTTGGGTCAGCGAAACCGGGGCTGTACAATGCACTTTCAAATGAGTTAATATAGGTTTGAATATATGTTTTTTGTTGAGGAGTAATTATATCCGCCTTCGGATATTCATATACCAAATTAACATCAAACGTTGGATGGTCAATAGGACTGTAGTTCAATAACCAACTGTTCGTTGCATCCCAATAATCATTTTTAATTATATAGCCACCTGTTAGTTGAATTCCGACGTTATCAATTGTGTCCAACTTAGAAATATTCACACGACTGCTATCCCGTTTTATTTTTTCAGATAAAAAATAAATTCCTTGATACTGTCCATTAATGACTACTTCACAATGTTTGGAGCGGGTTGAATAATGAGACATTTCATCAAATAATTTATTTGCGAGTGTATTCCTTACATATACCTTATCGTTATATGTTGCCAGTAAACACCAATCGTGTTCGGCCGGCATACCCAATAAAACAGTATCGTTCTGCATTAAAAGTGAATTACGGGTTTCGAAACTATAAGGTTTTTGAGGTAAGCTGGATGAAAATGCGCCACGTATTTCAATACCTATATTATTATTGTATGCATTAGGAGCATCGGTCACATTATTAATCATCCCAGGACCATTGTAAATTATTTTCATATTTGCATTGATCTTCGGATCGTTTACAATTGTTTGCGAAAAAGTATTAATCAATACGATCGGTAAATTAGATGAAGTGAATATATTTGGGAGTGGAGCAGCAGAACCGAATGTAATGTTCCAGTTTATCAAATTTCCAACATCCGCTGCATATGTATCCACAATACGTAACTTCCATGTACCGTTTCCATTTTGTCCGTTATTCGCATTTCCGATTGTATTCATTGGCTTAAAAGTTCCCGTAAATGGAGCCGAACCGGATACTATTGAAGAAGGTGCACTCTGGCTAAAACAGGTATTGGTGAAATTATCGTCACTACCACCAACATAGGACAAGAGCAGGATATCTGTTCCATCCGGTGCAATCAGGTTAACGTTCAGATCAGAATCCCAAGTATGTGTGATGTCTATACAAACATTTACCAAACCATGACTTGCATTAAGGGCAGAAGGCGTTAAACCCGAAACATTCAATAAAAAATCATTATTTAAACCATCGTCGGAAATGGCTCCACCGCTTCCAAAAAAAGTTTGTGAAAAAGATGTAAGAGACGCTAATAATAATATAGGGATAACTATTTTTTTCATATTAAAACATAGATTTCATGTACAAACAAATCTACATAAAAAAACAATAAATTAACAAGCCCTTAAATTCTAATTAACCTATTATTTCCTGAACACGGCCTACATGTCGTGAATCCAAGGTAACCTTTATGCCTCGTGAGTGAAAAGGGGCACTGGTAAGAATCCATTGAACTTTGCCACGTGTCCGTTTTCCGGTACGCTGATCTTTTTTCAAAACAATATCCACGATTTGTCCTATCGCAATATTTGCTCGAAACATATTGGGAGAAGGTAGAACTTTTAAATTCATTATATTTTAACAAAATTAATTATATTTGAATACCGTTCGCAAATCTTATGCTATGAAAAATATTATTTCATTTACTTTTACATTCTTTCTGCTATTTAATTGTTTCTCTCAAGGAACTATGAAAGTTCGTAAGTGGCGCAAAACAGAAAAAGACTCAATGCTCAAAGCACAACTATTTTTTCAGGAAGAAAGCTACCTTTTGGCATTGCCGATTTTCGACAAACTAACACAAAATCACCCCAATGAATTGTACTTAAAATATGTTACAGGTATAGCTGGATTATACCGTAGCGATATGCATGAAAAATCGCTTGATTATTTATTAGAAGTATATTCAAAAAATAAAAAGGCATCCGATATCCGCTTCGACCTTGCTAGGGCTTACCATTTTAATTACAAATTTGATGAAGCATTGGTGATGCTTCACGAATATCTGACAAATAAAAAACGTTCTGAAAAGGAAAGAAAAGATGGCGAACAACTTATAGAATACTGTAATAATGCGAAAATATTTTTTGCATCTCCAGCTGATGCCAAAATTCAAAATATGGGAGATCTCATGAATACTGTTGGATCTGAATATGTTCCTGTAATTTCATCAGATGAAAGTGTAATGATTTTTACCTATACAGGTGATCAAAGTATTGGTGGGCTTCAAAACGGATACAACCAGCCGGATAGTTTTGGCATTTATTACGAAGACGTATTTATCAGTCATAAAGAAAATGGTAATTGGGTAACACCTTCATCAATTGGAACAAACATTAACACGAATGTAAATGATGCAGCAATTGCTATTTCCAATAACGGACAAAAATTATTTGTTTTCAAAGATGATAGTTATGATGGAGGTGACATATATATTAGTTCACTCGACAGCTTAAACTGGTCGGCTCCAGAAAAAATAAAAGGAGAAATCAACTCGGCGGCATGGGAAGGTAGTGCCTCCATCTCTTCTGACGAAAAAACAATTTATTTTTCTAGTGAACGTCCTGGTGGTTTCGGCGGACGGGATATCTACCAAGCAAACTTACTGAGGGATGGAGCCTGGGGAAATATAAAAAATCTTGGAATAACTGTAAATACTTCGCGTGATGATGACGCCCCTTTTATTCATCCTGATGGCAGAACGCTTATTTATAGTTCACAAGGATTAAATAGCATGGGTAGCTATGATATATTTTCATCAACTTTTAACCCCACAGACTCTTCCTGGTCTACACCAAAAAATTTAGGTTATCCAATCAACACTCCGGATGACGACCGCTACTTTGTTTTATCAACAGATGGAAAAAGAGGTTACTATGCATCCGGTAAAACTGGGGGATTCGGATTACATGATATTTATATGGTAGATATGCCGGATGATTTTATTCAGCCTAATGTAATAATGGTGAAAGGTAATATCACGATGGATGGTTTACCTGTGCTTGCTTCCGTTCAAGTAGATATGACAGATAACAATCAAAATTATATCACTTCAAACTCGAATCCAGTAAAGGGAAATTATTTGATAAATTTAACTGCTGGACACAACTATAAGATTTCCTATAAGTTAAAAGGTTTTCCAGATCAGACACGTATAATTGATGCAATGACGATTAACGGATATAGTGAGAAATTTTTCGACATCAAATTCAACACAAAAACAGACTCAATTAAAATAGATAGCGTAAAAAAAGATTCTATTCCTGCAATAGACTCAATTAAAATAGATAGCGTAAAAAAGAATTCTATTGCTGCAATAGAATCAATTAAAATAGCTAGTGTAAAAAAGGATTCTATTCCTGCAATTAAGCTCGCTGAAAGCAGCAAAAAGAACATAATAAATCCTACTGATATTGGCAATATGTCAAAAGAAGGATTGGAATTTAAAGTACAGATTGCTGCTTATAACTTACCCAAAAACTATAAATATGATTATTTAAAGGGAATGGGCAAAGTTGAGAAATTACTTTTAGAAGACGGAATCACCCGATTCACAATTGGAGGTGCATTTAACACATTAAATGAAGCAATCAGTCATAAGAAAAAAGTTCAATCAGCCGGTCAAAAAGACGCTTTTGTAACTGCGATTTATAATGGAAAAAGAGTTTACTTAGGAGACCTGGAAAAGATTGGATTAGTTCCTGTTCAACCGAAATAGTAGAACCTAAATTTTTAAAATGGAGAAACATTATTGTTTCTCCTTTTTTATTTTTGTTAATCTCTCCGCTGTCTTCGCTCACCACCAAACCACTTTTTTTTAGGCTTGTTTGTGTTTGAAGAATCTGTATTAGAAGAACGATCAGCACTTGTCTTTTCGCTTCCAACAGTATCGCTTTTTGTGGGAGTATTCACTCGTGGCTTATTTTTTCCATGCGAACTTCCATTAGATAAATTTCTTGGTGAAGCGTTACGATTAGAAGTACTTCTTTGATTCTTCTGAGGAGCTTTCGTTACAGTATGATTTTTTAATTCATATGCATGATCGTCAATCACCGGAATTTGTTTGCCAATCAATTTCTGAATATCTCTCAAATATTCTTTTTCTTCTGCATCACAAAAGGCAATGGCAATACCACTTGCTCCTGCTCTACCCGTTCGACCTATACGGTGAACATATGATTCCGGTATATTAGGCAATTCATAATTGATAACGTGAGTTAATTCATCAATATCAATACCTCTGGCTGCTATATCTGTTGCAACCAAAACACGTGTTAATTTAGATTTAAAATTATTCAACGCATTCTGACGTGCATTTTGAGATTTATTGCCATGTATGGCTTGCGCCTGAATTCCATTTTTGACTAGATCTTTTGCAACCTTATCCGCGCCATGTTTGGTGCGAGTAAAAACTAATACACGTTCAATCTTTTTATCTTTTAAAAGATCGATCAATAGATTTTTTTTATTTTCTTTATCGATAAAATAAACAACCTGATTAATTGTATTTGCAGTAGAAGAAACGGGTGTTACCTCTACTTTTGAAGGGTTTACCAAAATAGTATTTGCCAAACTCACAATTGCTGGAGGCATCGTAGCGGAGAAAAAAAGTGACTGACGTTTAGCTGGTAATTTTGAAATTATTTTTTTTACATCATGAACAAATCCCATATCCAACATACGATCTGCTTCATCCAAAACAAAAAATTGAATGGTGTTCAAGTTTACATGTTTTTGATTCATCAAATCAAGTAAGCGTCCGGGAGTTGCAATTAAAATATCTATTCCTGAACGTAATGATTCAACTTGCGAATGTTGGCTTACGCCACCAAAAATAACTTTGTATTTCAAGTTCGTATTTCTTCCATAACTGGCAAAACTCTCTCCAATTTGTATCGCTAATTCTCTGGTAGGTGTTAAGATCAAACTTCTGATCACGCGCTTTCCCTGATTCACATTTTTATCTTCAGTAAGCAATTGAATGATTGGAATCGCAAATGCTGCTGTTTTACCTGTACCTGTTTGAGCGCACCCCAACAAATCTTTCCGATTCAAAAGCAATGGAATCGCTTGCGCCTGAATGGGCGTTGGAGTTGTGTATCCTTCTGTTTTTAAAGCCTTAAGGATTGGCTCAATTAAATTTAATTTTTCAAATGACATTATAATATGTTATTAGTTTAAAGACCGGATAAATTAGAAAGCTCCCAAAACACCGGTCCGATGAAAAGGAATTCTTCTTTACTGGTTAAACTTCTAATTTTTTGGGATTAAAAAAATTCCGAAAGCATTGAGAGAATGAATGTATCGAGTATTCGATAGAAATACAATGAGTAGTTTAATTCTGTAATAGATTACAAATGTATATATAATAAATGGATAATAAACAATAAATACGGAGGAGGGTAAATATCATCTATTTAAACACTTCTTTTTACTTACAATGAAAAAAAATAAAACATTCAGTTTCAATTATTTCTTTTTTTTATATTGGCCTGGAATGATCTGTTGTAATCGTGAAATTATTTTTAGTAAAGTATTCAATTTCCATATAGTCTTTCGCAAATGTGTTAGCAAAAAAAAGGTCTCATGAAAAGTTATTCTTATACAATTAAAAAATTATTTTATCAGGATTGAAATTGGTATACCTGTGCAACCATTTGGAAACTGAATATTTAGCATCATTGCCAGCGTTGCGGCAATATCTGTAATATATATCTGTTCAGTTGAACTGCCCTGCCGTATGTTCCAACCATAGAACAACAAAGGCACATGCGTATCGTAACTATAAGGTGACCCATGTGTAGTTCCTGTTGGCATATAATCAACATAGGCTGGCAAATAATTCACAAGTACATCACCAGAACGTTTTGCATTATATCCTTTTTGCATCAGATAACGAACACCTTCCGTAAATTGAGTATTGTTCATTGTTGAAGCAGTAATAACTTCAGAAATTTCTGGGAATTTAAAAACAAAAGCAGCAACATCTTCCTGCACTTGTTGAAGAAACAATTTTTTAGCATTAATGACAGTATGGTTCAGAAATATTTGTTGGTTCGAAAAAGATAGCACAAGCGAATCACCATATGTATTTGTCATATATTTTTTTAGCGAATCAACCATTTTCTCTTCACGAACATATCCAGCAGGAATTCTCAAATCACTTAAATAAGCAGGTACTTCAGGTGCAGCATGGTCAGCAGTCAAAAAAATTAGTGCATTACCTTTTCCAACTTGCAATTCAATAAACTTTATCAATTCGGCAAGTTCTTTATCAAGTCTTAAATAATCATCTTCTTGCTCAATTGAATTAGGTCCGTAAAAATGTCCGATATAATCCGGAGAAGAAAAAGACACGGTTAGAAAATCGGTTGCGGTCGATTTTCCTAAATTTTCTGATTTTATTGTTTCTATGGCAAAATCTTTTGTAAGAGAATTACCAAAAGGAGTATTCCGGATCATTCCCAGTCCACCATTTTTAGGGTACAATGCGGGAAGGTCATGCGGAAAAACTGGTTTCAATTCCCCTTTACCTATTGTCTCATATTTATTATCATCTGGTAAACTCTCGGTATATTGTTCAATAGGCAAAAGTGTATTCCAGGATTGGCTTAAATATTTTTTCGGTAATTCTTTTTTATTAAATTCCTGCACCCATTTTGGTAATTCAGCCATGTAATATGAACTCGAAATAAAAGAACCAATACTTCCATCAAACCAATATGCGGCATTCGCTGTATGTCCGGCAGGAAGGATTGCACTTCTGTCTTTCAGAGCAATACCAATAACTTTCGATTTCATATTCGAAGAAATACGTAATTCATCCGTAATTGTTGTTGTAAGTAAATTTATAGGAGACCGTTTCCCTTCTTTAGAGGTGGTACCAACCCCAATCACATCGTTATCCGCAACACAGTAGATATCTCTTAACTTGGATTTATCAAACCAATCATTCGCGATAATCCCATTTATAGCAGGGGTTGTACCGGTATAGATGGATGCATGTCCAGGGCCGGTATAAGTTGGAACATAATTAAAGTTTGTATTTTTGCAGAAAAATCCTTCGTTCACTAATTTTTTAAAACCATCGTTCCCAAATTTATCCCAAAAACGATAAATGTAATCGTAGCGCATTTGGTCGATAACAATCCCTACAACAAGCGTTGGTTTATTTGATTTTTTTTCTGCAAGTTTTGAAGCCTGAGCAAATAATGACAAGGAGCTGATTGTTGTCATCAGGAAGATGATTATTTTTTTCATATTTATGTAGGTAGATTAAAATTCTTTTTCACTTTCAACACCAAACAATTTCCCTTGTTTCCAAAGTTTATATTCTTGTTTAAATTGCTTGCTGTTCCTTTTTGTTAATGCTTCCGGATCCAACGTACTCAATTCAGGCTTACCTGCATTTACCCATGCGGTATACCAAAAATCCGAACACGCTTGAACAGAAGCGCGCATTTGATCTTCAACCATACCTTTCAAGTTCACATGCAATGCTGCAGCATACGTTTCAGAAAAAATTGTTTGTCCGTATTTATTTTTCACCACCTTTCCACTCGCATCGGTTTTATAGATTTTATCCTCAGTAAACTTCTTCTTCAAAGCAAGATCAGCTAGCAAAAGTGTATCTTTCAATCTATGTGAATTAAGAATTATTTTCCAAATTTCAGATTGTACGTTATCAATATACTTTGCCTCCAGAGTATTGTAATGATAAGTTGTGCCGTACATTTCGGGCAATCGTGATTCCCACAACGCATGAATTCCTTTTTGATTTGTTAGCTGACCATCATAATTTGCTGACGTGTGAAGTGGCATATGTGCGTCACCAATATAGTGTCCGAGATCAGCAGCTAAAAACAAAATTTCAGTTTTCTTTTTTTCTTTAAATGCTTTCGTTAATTTCTCCATGATATCTTGAACATACCAAAAAAGAATTCCATTCTGACTCAAGAATTTATCATCGTATTTCTTCTTCAGTTCATCCATTGTTTTTGGAATACTATCTAAAGAGCCAAAATTTTCAAGATCAATAAAATGACGAGGATTCTCTGCTTTATCATTCAAGGTGTATTTACGAAGATCGGGAACAGTTGATTCTTGTGTAATAAAATCGATGTGGTTGTAAAAAAAAGTTTGAACCGGAGCTGGCAAGGCAAAAACAGCTGCTCTATTAATATGTTCATGTCCGAATGTTCCCCAAGAAATAAAGAAGACAGAGCAAACTATAAGGCTAAAAATTAAGAAAATATTTTTCATATGAAATTAAATCAATATAGATTAAACACGTTGTTTAGATATAAAATAAATGAGAGCGATACAGACACTAACGCTAATCAAAATATTAGCAATTGCAATCATCACATTTCCAGTGCGCATCAATTCAACTGTTTCATAACTAAACGTTGAAAATGTGCTAAACCCACCACAAAACCCAACAACGATAAACATTTTTAATGCGAGATTTTCTTCCGCCTTAACACTAAATAATCCTACCATAAATGCAAGAATTAAACAACTTGCAATATTTGAAATCAATGTTGCAATAGGAAAAGAAGATTTAAAATTTGTTTTTACAATTTCTGAAACTCCAAATCGGGCCAAACTTCCTAAACCACCACCTAAAAAGACGAAGAAAATATTATTCATGTGTTAATCTAGCATTAGCAAATTGATATATTTTAAAAACGGCTATTCCAATACCCATCCCTAATATTGAACCAACAACAATATCAGCAGGATAATGCACACCATTGTAAATTCTACTGTAAGAAACGATAGCCGCCCAGATAAAAACAGAAACGTTAAAATATTTTATTTTGTTTTTAAATAACAAACTCAAAAACATAGCGAGAGCAAAAGTATTCGCTGCATGAGAAGAAATAAAACCATACGTCCCGCCACAACCACCATTCAAATGTACTTGCGATTGAACAATCAAATTATGGCATGGCCGATATCGAAGAAACACATTTTTAAAAGCATGTACAGAAAGTTGATCAGATAAAACTATTAATAAAATAGCAGCCAAAGCAACTAACCAACACTTTTTTCCAAAATGTTTATACGCTAAAAAAAGAAAAAAAGCATACAAGGGTATCCAAAAATATTTATGACTTACCCAAAACATAAGCACATCAAAAAAAGAATTGTGCTGACTGTTTAAATACAGAAAAAGTTGTGTATCGATATCTTTTATGTATTGTATCAAGCTTATTTTCTTTAAAATGACTAATCAATTATTAAACACAAAGAGCCGTATTTTTTGTAGATTCCCAAAACTGTATGAATTAAGAGAAAATAGTTTTTTCAGATTACTGAAAATTAAAATAAGCAGGACACCAAAGACTACCTTTATATTTACTTACAGATGATTCAATTAGTAGTCAAACACATTATCCTTCGCGTTCAATTGTTTCCACAACTCATCTTTCAATTGAGTAATGCCGAATCCGCTTTGCGAAGAAAAATATAATAGAGGGACTGTTTTTTTCTCTTTAAATCGTTTGTTCAAATCAATTTTCATTTCCGACAACAATTCGTCATCCATCATATCACATTTAGAGATTGCCAAAATTCGTTTTTTATGAAGCAATTCAGGATTGAATTTATCCAATTCATTCAGTAATATTTTGTATTCTTTGATGATATCATTAGAATCAGCAGGGACTAAAAACAAGAGAGAAGAGTTTCTTTCAATGTGGCGCAAAAACCTCAATCCAATCCCCCTTCCTTCGCTAGCACCCTCAATAATACCAGGGATATCAGCCATTACAAAAGATTTATAATCACGATATTCAACAATTCCTAAATTAGGGACAAGAGTAGTAAAAGGATAATTTGCAATCTCGGGTTTTGCAGAAGAGACAACAGACAATAAAGTAGATTTTCCTGCATTTGGAAATCCAACCAAACCAACATCCGCTAATACTTTCAATTCCAAAATCTTCCATTCATCTCTCCCATCACCACCAGGCTGAGCATACCGCGGAGTCTGATTCGTTGATGATTTAAAATGATCGTTTCCTAAACCACCTCGTCCACCGGGTACAACAATTATTTCTTGTCCTTCTTCAGTTATTTCACCTTCAACTTCTCCAGTTTCAGCATCACGTATAATCGTTCCAAGAGGAACATCCAATATTTCGTCTTTACCTTCAGCCCCTGTCATTCGTGCACTTCCGCCGCTACCTCCTGGTTCGGCAATAATGTGTTTCCTATATTTCAAATGGATGAGTGTCCAGAATTGTTTATTTCCTTTCACAATAATATGTCCACCTCGTCCTCCATCACCGCCGTCAGGTCCACCTTTGGCAGTTAATTTACTTCGATGCAAATGCACGGAACCTTGCCCTCCTTTTCCAGAGCGGCAACATATTTTCACATAATCAACAAAATTCGAATCCATTCTTTTTTACCCTCTTAACACCTAATCACACAATACTTATCTTTTTTTCTTTGCTACTTTTTTTACTGATTTCTTGGGGGAAGCTGCTTTATTTGCGACTTTCTTTAAAATTTTTTTTTCAACTTTTTTAGTCGCTGTTTTTTTCGCTACTTTATTCAACACCTTTTTAGGAGTTAATTTTTTTATAGTTTTTTTAGCTACCGTTTTTTTAGCTAATTTTTTTAATGGCTGTTTAGCTGTGTTTTTTATTAATTTATTTGAGGAAACTATTTTTTTTGCTACTTTATTAACAACCTTCTTTAAAACGTTGGAGGCAACCACATTCTTATTGGACTTTTTAGGTGCATCTTTCTTTTCAATGCTTTTCTTCGCATCTTTTTTTATTAGCGTTTTAGCTGCAGAATTTACAAGCTTAACAGACACAACTTTTTTTGTTTCAAGGGGCTGTTTAGCGGCAATAACTTTTACTGCCTTGGAGATGAAGTTCTTTTCTTTTGGAGATGGGGAATCAATTACTGATTTAGAAGAACGTGGATCAATAACAGCACAAAGATTTGAAAAAATCAGATCAACGCTACCAATTCCTTCTACCGATCTGAATTTCCCCTGAGCAGAATAATAATTTTTCAATGGTGCTGTCTTATTGTTGTATTCTTGAATTCTGTTTCGTATAGTACTTTCATTCTGATCATCTGGACGACCGCTATTCATTCCTCTTAGCAACAAACGCTTTGTTAGCTCAGATTCATTCACTTCCAAGGCCAACATCATAGTGATGGATGTATGTTTTTTAGATAATAATGTATCTAACGCTTCTGCTTGTGCTTCAGTACGAGGAAAACCGTCAAATATAAAACCTTTTGCATTCGGATTTTTATCTAATTTAGAGCTGATCATTCCGATAACTACTTCATCAGGAACCAAAACACCTGCATTCATTAACATTTGGGCTTCTAAGCCCAATTGAGTTCCAGCAGCAATTTCACTCCTTAACAGATCACCAGTTGATAGATGAATCAATTGATACTTTTCAATTAATTTTTCTGATTGAGTTCCTTTACCTGCACCTGGAGGTCCGAAGAGTACGATATTTAACATGGTTTTTAGTTTTAGAGTAAAAATTGTTTGAGTTCAAGATCTGTATCTATATGAAATTATTTTTTATCATTTTCATAATCCAGCACATAAATATCTTCCAGGTTTCGCCCCAATCCTTTATAATCCAAACCATACCCTACTATAAAATCATTCGGGATAACAATTGCGGCATATTCAATGGGAACTGTTTTTGTATATGCATTGGGCTTAAATAATAAAGTAGCAATTTTAATTTCCGCAGCACCTAATGACTTCAATTGCTCCCATACATTTTCAATAGTATTTCCTGTGTCAACAATATCTTCAACTATCACAACTGTTCTACCTTTTATATCCTCGTTCAATCCGATCAACTGCTTTACATTGCCAGAGGAAGTTTTATCTTCATAAGAAGAAACTTTAACAAAAGAAATTTCGCATTCAACATTCACTTTTTTCATTAAATCGGCAGCAAACATAAAAGAGCCATTGAGTACCGCAAGAAATAAAGGTTTCTTACCCTTCATATCTTTATTGATTTGCTTTGCAACTTCTCCAATTGCTTTTTGAATTTCAGAAGAACTGATCTTCGTTTTAAATGTATGTCCATGAATTACAATACTACTCATATATTAAGGCTATTTAAAGAACCAAAAATAAACAAAATAACCTGAAAAAAGGCCTGAAAACTTTATTTTATTCTTCGCATATAAAAACATACTTTTACTGCTATTAATTTACAAAAAAACAATCATTTATGATAGCGAAAGTGAGTATAATCA
Source organism: Bacteroidota bacterium (assembly GCA_947466965.1). Classification (GTDB taxonomy): domain Bacteria; phylum Bacteroidota; class Bacteroidia; order 2-12-FULL-35-15; family 2-12-FULL-35-15; genus 2-12-FULL-35-15. The sequence goes on along the minus strand of CANIFU010000009.1, from coordinate 48,568 downwards.
TGGGAAGCACATCAGATATGCCCATAATGCAGGAAGCTGCAAAAATTTTAAACGAATTTAAGATTCCATTCGAAATAAACGCATTAAGTGCTCATAGGGTTCCTGAACAAGTGGCCGATTTTGCTAAAAATGCGCACACAAAAGGCATTCGTGTGATTATTGCGGGTGCTGGCGGCGCAGCTCATCTGCCAGGTGTAGTTGCTGCTTTTACTCCTATTCCTGTTATTGGAGTTCCATGTCGCTCTGCAATCTCTATAGATGGATGGGATTCGGTTCTTTCAATTCTTCAAATGCCTCCTGGAATTCCCGTTGCAACTGTTGCATTGGATGGCGGACAAAATGCCGGAATATTGGCGGTACAAATCCTTGCTGCTGGAAATGACGAATTATTGCAAAAAGTAATCGATTTTAAGGAAAATCTAAAAAACAAGATCCTAAAGGCAAATAAAGAACTATCGGAAATACAATTTGAGTTTAAAACAAACTGATCTAAATAAAAAATTGCAGTACAATTAATGATTCCTTTACCTTAATATTATAAAGAAATTCTAATATTGTATCGCAATATATATAAAATGAAAAAAAGTTACTTAACGCTATTCTGTTTATCACTTGTTTTTTTTTCCAAAGCAGGAAATGAAGATTTCCCCCTTGGAGCTCGATCATCAGGAATGGGAAATGCTTCAGTATCTCTCAGCGATGTATGGAGCGCGCACCACAATCAGGCTGGGCTTGGATTTGTTCGCGATATTTCTGCAGGAGCATATTATGAAAACCGGTTTTTGATAAAAGAACTTAGTATCAAAGGAGTAGTTGTTGCGCTGCCTGTAAAAGGTGGAACATTTGGCTTATGCATGAGCAATTTCGGATATTCACTCTACAACGAAAACAAATATAGCCTTTCCTTTGCGAAAGCTTTTGGAAACAAGCTTTCTGCAGGTATTGCAATGGATTATCTTACAACAAAAATTGGGGAAGGTTATGGAAGCAAAGGTGTTTTGGCTGCGGAGTTTGGAATTCAAGCTAAACCGTTAAAAGGATTAACGATTGGCGCACATGTTTTTAATCCAACACGTGCAAAGCTTGCAGATTATAACAATGAACGCTTACCTTCTATCATTCGTTTGGGTTGTGATTATAATTTTTCTGAAAAGGTAACAGTTTCAATAGAAACAGAAAAAGACATCACTCAAAAGGGAATTTTTAAAGCTGGTATTGAATATAAACCGGTTAAAGAACTTTATTTACGAGCCGGAATTGGAACAAATCCAACCTTAAGCTCCTTTGGATTCGGGCTTAATCTAAAAAATTTAAAAGTCGATGTTTCTGCCAATTACCATCAAACACTTGGCTTTAGTCCGCAAGTAGGATTAACATATATATTTAAAAAAGAGGCGAAGAAAACAAACGAAACGGACACTGTTTTTTGAAAAATATAAAATCATATTCCATTCTGCTTTCAGTTGTTTCTTTACTTCTGATAACATCTTCTTTAATAGCACAAGACACGTTACCCATCAAAACAGAGGACGCTCAGCTCCAACAACAACTTGAAAATATTGCTGAGAATACAGAAAATGAAGAGGCCGACTACACCACTCTTACTGAAGTATTAATATATTCAAATGAAAACCCAATCAATTTAAATAAAACAAATAAAGATGAATTACAGTCTTTACAATTATTAAATGAAATACAAATTAATAACCTATTATCACATATAGAAAAGAACGGCAAACTATTTACCATATATGAATTACAGGGAATAAGCGGTTTTGATCTCCAAACAATTCAAAAAATTTTACCTTATGTAAAAGTGACAGATAATTTTACTTCTGCACATTTCACAACAAAAGAAATGTTTAAAAACGGGCAACACTCTATTGTTCTTCGTTATGGTAGAACACTTGAAGATCAAACTGGGTTCTCTTCCATTGACAGCAGTTCATTATATAAAAGCATTAATTCTAGATATATTGGTAGCCCAGATAAAGTATATGCTCGCTATCGTTTCACCTATGGAACAAACATCAGCTGGGGAATTACTGCTGAAAAAGATCAGGGAGAGCTATTCTTTAAAAACAAACAAAAACATACTTACAATTGGTATGAAAAATCGTTGAACGGAAAACAAAAAAACGGTTTCGATTTTTATTCTGCACACTTTTTTCTAAAAAATGTAAAATTCATAAAAGCTTTGGCGATAGGCGACTATCAGGCAACATTCGGACAGGGTTTAACCATATGGAGCGGACAAGCATTCGGAAAAAGTTCCGACATAATCAGTACTAAAAAATCGGGCAGAGGAATTAGTCCTTATACCTCTGTTGATGAAAATTTATTTATGAGAGGTGCTGCATCTACTATAGGATTTAAAAAAATTGAAGCTACCGCATTTTATTCCCGCAAACACATCGATGCAAACGTAAGCGACACAACAGATACTGGCGAAGCAGCACAAATTTCTTCATTACAGGAAACAGGTTATCACAGCACATCCGCAGAATTGGCTGACAAGGATGCTATTTTGCAAACACTTATAGGAGGAAATATTTCTTATAAAGGAAAAAAATTAAATATAGGAGTTTCCGCTCTAAGCTATCAATTAGATGTAGACCTAAAACGTAGCTTATCCTATTACAATCAATTTGAGTTTTCTGCTTCAAAAAATCTCAACATTGGAGCGGATTACAATTTCATTCATCGTAATTTCAATTTTTTTGGAGAAGCGGCTGTAAGCAAAAATGGAGGAAAAGCATTTGTCAATGGAGTGCTGATCAGTTTAGATCCTCGTTTATCTTTTACAGTATTGCATAGATATTATCAACGGAATTTTCAAAATTTACTAAGCAATGGATTTGCAGAAAGTAGCACTGCCGCAAATGAAACAGGATTATATATTGGATTATTGGCAAAACCTACCAACAAAACGACCATAACAGGTTACTACGACCGTTTTGAATTCCCCTGGTTAAAATATCAGGTAAATGCACCTTCTTATGGAAACGATTATATGGCACAATTCAACTACACACCTTCAAAAAAATTCGATATGTATGTGCGCATCCGAACACGCGACAAACAAAAAAACACAACAACTGATGCAGTCATAGACTATTTGGTTCCTGTAAAGCAAAGTAATTACAGATTTAATATTTCATATTCAATCACACCTTCCATAAAACTAAAGAATAGAATAGAACTGATCGATTATAAATTGGATAATCATAAAACACAAAAAGGATACTTGTTATATCAAGATATTATATTTAGCAAATTGGGTAACCCTTTATCCATAACGTTGCGTTATGCCCATTTTCAAACAGACAGTTACGATGCACGCATCTATGCCTACGAAAATGATGTACCTGGCTCATACTCCATTCCAGCATATTACAATAGAGGTTCACGTTTATACATTATGTTAGATTATAACCTTACAAAACGGATTGAATTGTGGTTTCGTTATTCACAAACAGTGTATGATAATAAACAAATTATCAGCGAAGGATCATTAACTGAGATACAAGGAAATACAAAATCAGAAATTAAAGCACAGCTGAAGTTTAAATTTTGATACGGGTTCAAAAATGTGTTTTTAATACCCGATATAAACTATCTTTGCATCCGAATACATAAAGATTATGAATAAATTAAAGATTGGCGTTTTGCGCGAAGAAAAAAGCCCACCTGATAAACGAGTTCCATTAACTCCCCTTATTTGTGCCGAACTAATTCGAAAATATCCTCCTATTGAAATAGTTGTTCAACCAAGTAAAATCCGATGTTACGAAGATGCCGAATATTCTGCATTTGGCGTAACGCTTCAAGAAGATTTAAGCGACTGCCAGCTACTTATGGGCGTAAAAGAAGTGCCGAAAGACAGACTTCAAACGAATAAAAAATATTTTTTCTTTTCACACACTATCAAAAAGCAGCCACACAATAAAGCTTTAATGAATTCCTTAATTGAAAAGAGAATTCAAATGATCGATTACGAAACATTAACAGATAAAAACCATAACCGGATTATCGGATTTGGTCGCTATGCTGGAATTGTAGGAGCATATAATGGGATTTTGGGTTATGGGAAAAAGTACGATCTTTTTCAACTAAAAGCGGCAAACATCTGCAGAGACAGAGCAGAAATGGAAGAAGAATTAAAACGCGTTAAACTACCAAATATAAAAATAGCACTAACAGGAGGCGGACGCGTTGCAAATGGTGCGATAGAAACATTGAGTGCATTGCGTATTCGAAAAGTAACACCCGAAGAATTTTTAATGGGATCGTTTCGAGAGCCAGTTTATTGTCAATTAAATCCACGCGATTATGTTGAACGAATAAATGATCACAATTTTGATCTTCACGATTTTTTTAAACATCCTGAACATTTTCAATCCACTTTTGCGAAGTATACAAAAGTAACCGACATTTATATTTCCGCTCATTATTGGGATCCAGGTGCTCCGAAAATGTTTGAATTATCTGACATGAAAGCTTCTGATTTTCATGTCAGCGTGATTGCAGATATCACCTGCGATATTGATGGATCTGTTCCAACAACCATCCGATCTTCATCAATCGAAAAACCATTTTACGGCTACAATATCCGTGAAGACAAAGAAGATCTTCCTTTCAATAAAGATACAGTTTGTATAATGGCTGTAGATAATTTACCTTGTGAATTACCCCGTGATGCAAGCGATGATTTTGGAAAAGATTTAATGGAACGTGTACTTCCAAGCATTATCGGAGAAGACACTGAAGGAATAATTGAAAGAGGAAGTATTTGCAAAGATGGGAAGTTGATGAACAACTTTGAATATCTTAGTGATTATGCCTATTAATTAAAACCCATTGCATTATCACCATTAAAATAATCAGATCTTTCTTTTAAATTTGTTCACAATTATTGAAACCGACATTGTAAGAAGAAAAAAGAGAAATAACTTAAGGGCTGCACCCAGCACATCAGCAATTCCGCCACCACGAAGAAATAATTCATAAAATCCGTTGAGCGACCAGTTAAGAGGTGAAACAATACTAATGTTCCGCATAAGTTCTGGCATAACATAGGTTGGAACCCATACCCCACCAATAGCAGAAAACAAAAGAACGGATAAAGAACCCATGATTGCACCTTGTTGTTCTGTTGAGGCAATTGTACCCATCATTACACCATAACCGGTAGCTGCAAATGCAGTAGCAAAAGAAAGAATAATAATTCCGGAGAAACTATTTCCAAAATTCAAAGTTGGTAAACCGAACATCGGCAATAAAAATAAACCAACTGATAGCATTAATGCTAGTTGAATTAGGCAAACAAAAATATAGACAACAATTTTACCATTTATTAAAATCAAAAATGAAGTAGGAATTGTTTGTAAACGTAAAACACTTCCTTCATTTTTTTCTTTCACCATACTTCCGGCTAAAGGTAGAACAATAAAGAACATTGCAAAAATAGCCCATGCAGGCACATTATGCTGCACGGCATTCGGCACAATTTCGCCAATTTGTTTGGAGGCATACACTTCTTTATATTTAATAATTTGAGATTGGGCGAATGCATTCTTTGGGGTGTTTTTTTTGTCAGGTATAAGTTCAGATAATTCTTCTGAAAAAGTCTGGAACATTATTTTTGTTTTGATCTCAGAAATAAATTCCCGCAAAGAACTGGTAACGGAAGTAAGAAAAGATTTTTTTGTAATAGGATCAATAAAAATTGAAATTTCTATTGAATCGGATTGTTTTTGAAGGCTGTCGATTTCACCTAATGTTTGATTGACTAATAATTTTACATTATTACGAATGGTTTCAGTTGCACCTTTAGGCACAACCACTCCAACTAAAAATTTCCCATCAGAAACAGCCTTTTCGAGCATTTCAGAGGTAGCTGGTTTTCCGTCAATAGAGAAATTAAGTGTACACATCCCAGAATTTAAAAGACCTTGGGCAATGGAGATGCCCAAAGAATCTTTATCGTTATCAACAAAAACAATGGGAATACCTCTTTCATTTAAACTCTTAAAAGCAGAGTCTTGGATAAGCGTCATTACAAAGATCAGAATCATTGGCATTAAAAAAAGTACAGCTAAACCTACTCTGTCTCTAAGGAGAATAAGTGCTTCTTTTTTAATTGCTGCTAATAATTTGATCATTTTAAAATAATAATTAGTTTCTTATTTTACTTATAAATTAATCTCTCAATTTTCTTTTCGTTAAATTCAAAAACACCGATTCCAAATTTGAACAACCTTCATTATTTTCAATTAATTGCTTGGGAGTCCCCTCAACAATAATATTTCCATTATCAATAATTGCAACACGGGAGCAAAATAATTCTGCTTCTTCCATATGATGGGATGTATAAATAACTGTTGTTCCGGCTTTATTCAATTCTTTTAGGTGGTCAATAATAACCGCTCGGGATTGAACATCAACACCAACAGTTGGCTCATCAAGAAATAATATCTTAGGATCATGCAAAATTCCGGCAATCAGATTTAATCTTCTTTTCATTCCGCCTGAATAGGATGATAATCGATTATTTCCAGCCTCCGCTAATCCGAAATTATTCAACCATAATTCAATCTTATCTTTCAATGGCTTACCACTTAATCCATACATGTGACCATAAAAATTCAGATTCTCTCTGGCAGTTAGCATGGGGTAAAGAGCAATATCCTGAGGAACAACACCAATGATCTGTTTGATATGATCTATATTCCCATCCAAGCTCATGCCATCGATGGTAACAGATCCACTAGAGGGAGGAAATAATCCACAAAGGATGGATATTGTTGTAGTTTTACCTGCACCATTGGGGCCTAATAGTCCAAAAATTTCACTCGTTTCAATAGTCAGGGAAACGTCTCGAACTGCTGGATCAGAAGCCCCTACAAAGGTTTTACTGAGTGAACAAATTTTTATGATCGGATTATTTGCCATAATGAGCTGTAAATTTAGTAAAAATACGGTATAAAAACAGCAAGTAAAATTCTATTGTAAATACCTGAAATATTGAAAAATAGCTACATTTGTAAATGAATTTAAGAATTAAAAAACAATTTTAAAATTCAGTTGTTAAACAATCAGAATAATTCATTAAAAAGTGGGAGTTAAAATCAGAATCTAATATTTCGAAGTTTAACTGAAATAAACATAGAATTTTGTTAAATATATTTTAAAATATAGAACAAAAATTAAATCGATTAAAGATGAATATTGAAAAAACAGATGTATTGGTAATCGGAGCAGGACCAGCAGGTTGTATTGCAGCGTCTATTGTTCACAAAAATGGCTTGTCGGTTCGCGTTGTTGAAAAAGTTAAATTTCCTCGTTTTGTAATAGGAGAAAGCTTATTGCCACGTGTAATGGACCATCTAGATGAAGCCGGATTATTAGAGGATGTTAAGAAAGCTGGTTTTCAGGAAAAGTTTGGAGCCAAATTTTTATTAGATGACAAAGTATGTGATTTTAATTTTTCGGATCAGTTTAGCAAAGGTTGGACATGGACATGGCAAGTACAACGTGCCCAGTTTGATAAAATATTAGCAGAAGGTGTTGCTAAAAAAGGTATTTCTGTTGAATTTGAATTGGGAGTAACAGCAATACAATTCAATGAAGACGAATCATCTGTGACCACGGTTGAGGATATCAACGGTAATAAAACACAAATCGAAGCTCGCTATATTATAGACTGCAGTGGTTACGGCCGCGTTATCCCCAATTTACTTGGATTAAATAAACAATCGAGTTTCGACCCACGCAAAACACATTTCACACATTTCAAAGACCCAAAACGTCCAGAAGGAATTGAAGGAAACAGAATTACAGTAATTGTTCACCAGCAGGAAGTTTGGGTATGGATCATACCATTTTCATCCGGCATTACATCCGTTGGATTTGTGGGTTATCCTGATTATTTTAAAGATTTTCCGGAAGATGCAACAGAGCGCATGAAAGCACTTGTTGCTGACTGCCCGCTATTAAGTGAACGATTCAAGGATCAGGAAATGGTGTTACCATCAAGAACAATTGACGGATATGCAATTACATCCACAAAGTTCTATGGTGAAGGATTTATCACAGCTGGAAATGCAACTGAATTTTTAGATCCTGTATTTTCATCTGGAGTAACATTTGCAATGGAATCGGGTTCAAAAGCTGCAAAATTGGTTTGCAAAAAACTGAAAGGTGAAACTGTTGACTTTGAAAAAGAGTATGTTGATTACATGATGCAAGGAATCAATACGTTCAGAACATATGTAAACAGTTGGTATAATGGAGATCTGCACCAAATATTCTTCACAAAAGATCCTGATCCTGGAATCAAAAAACAAATTTGTTCGGTATTGGCGGGATATGTTTGGGATCTTGAAAACCCTTTCGTAAAAAAACATGAACGTGCCGTGAGTACATTAGCTAAAATAATACGCATGCAAAAAGCCTCTGCTGCTGAAGAAGCAAAAGTAAATTAAAAGGAAATATAGATTGGAACTTGAAATAGTTGAATAGTTAGAATGAAATTAAAAAGAAGATGAATGATACATCTTCTTTTTTTATTATATAATCTATTTAAATTATATTCAGTATTTTTATTTCCAATCAAAATTTGCTTTAAAAAACCTATTTCAGATAACCCTTTCATCTGTTTTAAAATAAAAAAAGAGCATTACAAAATGAAGATTAATATTATCGGAGGAGGCGTATCTGGTTTAGCTGCAGGATGTTTTTTGCAGATGAATGGTTTTGAAACACATATTTTCGAAAAACACTCTATTCCTGGAGGTTTGTGTACCAGTTGGAAAAAAGGCGACTACACCTTTGATAGTTGTGCCCACTGGATATTGGGTTCCGATTCAGGTTCATCTTTTTATAAAATTTGGTCGGAGTTACTAGATATGAAAAAAATAAAATTTCATAACCATGACATCCGTGTTGAAGTTGGAACAAAAATTCACGCCAATAAATATGGAGAAAAAACCTTCAAACTTTATACAAATCTTAGCGAACTAGAAAAATACATGATCGATCTGTCGCCTGAAGACAGCAAAACGATCAAAGCTTTTATTAAACCCATGCGAATCATGCAGAAGTTTGATCTGCCGCCAATAATGGACGATCTGCCATTTTTTCAATCCACAATTCGGGGAATAAAAATGGCGCGCTACCTCGAATTTTTTTATTGGTTCCTAAAAATAAAAAACTTCACAAATTATACCTACGCAAAAAAATTCAAGAATCTATTTCTTAGAGAAAGTTTTGAATTATTATATGATGGGGAAGAAGTGAATATGATGATCTTAACAATGCCATTATCCGTGTTCGACAAAAAAAGTGCAGGCTACCCAATTGGTGGATCAATGGAATTTGCAAAAAAAATTGAACAATCCTACATAAAATTGGGAGGTACGATGCACTATAAAACTCCTGTAAAGAAGATTATCACAGAAAATGGTGTTGCAAAAGGATTACTTGTAAGGAACGATGTTGCTCATTTTTCTGATTTAACTATTTCAGCTGCCGATTGGAACTTCACCGTATTTGATGCGCTGGATGGTAAATTTACGGATCATGAGATGTGCGATCTTCGTGATTTAAAAAAATTAGAAGTGTTTTATTCCGTCATGCAATTTTCTTTCGGCATTGGAAAAGATCTTAGTGAATTTCCGCACTTTTCAAGAATACCATTAGACGAACCTATTGTTTCACCTGATGGTACAAAATACCCACGATTTGAAGTACACATTTATAATTACGACAACACATTAGCTCCGAAAGGGAAAACGACTGTAACAGTAAGTTTTTATACTACAAACAGAGAATTCTGGATAGATGCACGAAAAAATGACCGACCGAAATACAGAAAGGCTAAAGATGAATTTACACAACAAATTATTGAATTATTAGATAAACGTCTTGGAGGAATCAAGCAACATATTGAAGTAATCGATGTTGCAACACCTGCAACTTTTCTTCGCTATACAGCAAATTGGAAAGGCAGTACCCAAGGCTGGTTACCAGGAAAAAACTTACTGGCAAAATCACCAGTTGGATTTAAATTACCGGGATTAAAAAACTTTTATTATTCGAGCCATTGGAACCAACCTGGCGGAGGATTACCTATTGCAATTAAAACAGGTAGAGATGTTGCTAAATTAATTTGCAAAGAATACAATAAGAAATTCATTATTATTCATCCGAAAGAACTATAAATCTGCACTAAAATAATATTATGAAAATAAATATTTTTTTCGATTTTTATTTCAAATCCAACGAAGTACTATAATATAAGTTAAAAACGCTTTTATATTATGAAGATTGATTAGTAGATGATATCAAAAATTAAAAAATTGAAACTAACATTGCTCATTAAATAAGTATAATTTGAAAAACCTCTATTCCTCAGAATTAACAAAATCAACATACGATGCTATTATAATAGGATCAGGAATTGGTGGATTAAGCACCGCTGTATTTCTTGCAAAAGCAGGAAAAAAGGTTCTCGTTCTTGAAAAACATTATGTGCCTGGTGGATTCAGTCATACATTTAAAAGAAAAAAATTTGAATGGGATGTTGGAGTTCATTATGTCGGACAAATGAACAGTAAGGACAGTATGATGCGTAAAACATTTGATTACATTACCAATGGAAAGCTCAAATGGACTGACATGGGTGATGTTTATGATCAAGCAATCATTGAAGGAACAACTTACAATTTTAAAAAAGGGAGAGCGCATCAAATCAATCAAATGATTGAATATTTCCCTGAAGAGGAAGAGGCGATTAGACAATATTACGCACTGACACAAAAGGTTGGGGTAAACAATACAACATTTTTTTCTGAACGAACGATGCCTTTCTGGCTGAGTAAAACTGTTGGTTATTTTATGCGAAAAAAATTTTATATATATTCCCAAAAAACAACGTCTCAGGTTTTAGATAGTCTTACATCCAATGAAAAGCTAAAAGCACTGCTTTGCTCTCAATGTGGGAATTATGGACTTGCGCCCAATAAAAGTAGTTTCGCAATACACGGATTAATTGTTGAACATTTTATTGAGGGAGGAAGCTACCCTGTTGGTGGTGCATCAAACATACATAAAAAAATGACAGCTGTTATTGAAGCAAACAATGGAATTATTGCCATAAAAGCCGATGTAAAAAACATTATTATCAAAAACAACAAGGCTATTGGAGTTGAAATGATGAATGGCGATAAACTATTTTCAAAAAATATAGTAAGTAATGCAGGAGCGCACAACACTTTTAATAAATTATTATTAAAAGAAGATCAAAAAGAAGCGAATACAATTGAGTTGAATAAAATAAAACCATCCGTATCTCATGTATGTATATATGTAGGATTAAATGCCAGTGATGAAGAATTGAATCTTCCAAAATATAATATCTGGCTGTATGACAACTACCAACTTAATGTTTCACAAGCACATCATTTAAAAACCATTAACAGTCCATCTCCTATTACATATATTTCTTTCCCTTCAGCAAAAGATCCAGAATGGCAGTCAAAAAATCCGGGAAAGGCAACCATTCAGGTTTTAGGTTCTTACCCCTATGAATGGATGAAAAAATGGGAAGATTTAAAATGGCAAAAAAGAGGTCCCGAATATGAAAAGCGAAAAGAAGAAATAAAAAATGATTTGCTTGAAAAGCTATACAAAACATTACCACAATTGAAAGGCAAAGTAGAGATCTGTGAACTCTCAACCCCTTTATCAACAAAACATTTTAGCAACTATTCAAATGGGGAAATATATGGATTAGAACACACTCCCGAACGTTTTGAGCTTAAACAATTAAGGGCAAAAACAAATTATAAAAATCTATTTTTGACCGGACAAGATATTGTGTGCGTAGGTGTTGGGGCAGCAATGTTTTCAGGACTAATCACTTCAGTTGCCATTCTAAAAAGAAACCTTTTGTGGCGAGTAATTCGCTATAAAACTGAAGAATAAATTAGAAAGCAAAAAAACAATTTCAAGATGAAAACTTATAAACTGATGACTTTAATCCAAGATTTTTAAATTACCCTTGAACATTATTTGAATTCGAATTTATTGCTGATAAAAAGGCAAGAATAGCAAATATTTGATCGCTTCTATCGAAAACAATCTTGTCTTTAAACATTTGCTTTGCCCCCCCCCCCAAAAATCCTATTCAAATAGTTTGGAATGCAATTCCCTATAAAGTTGATTGATCTATTAAATAAAATATATTATTGAATCACACTAAAAATATCTATTTAATATCAATAGAAAAAAGCATATTCTTTTTTCTTTTTCGTTGAACAGCAACAAGATTTTTTATCTTACCATCTATAAATCTACGTGCGTAGAAATTCGTTTCATATTGTTCTGCTTCCCCCAAATTGTGTTTTGAAACATTCCCTTTTTCATCAATTTCAATTCCAGCAACAAATCCACCTCTTCTGTTCAAATGAATACGTGGCGCTTCGTTATCCTTCATATCAAAATTTTCAAGATGATCAACATAAAAAAGATGAACGCTATTTCCTTTTACAGCAGATGATAGCGATATGCCCTCTCCTGCAGCATCGTTTGCATGTTGACGTTTTGGTATTTTTTTTACCCATACAAGTTTTCCAGTTGGATCTATATTAAATACAAAAACATCATTTGCATAGGTATCATACGTTGTGGTTGTTGTTTTTCCATTATAATATGAACTTACAACAACAAAATAAATTTCTGAAACAATAATCGTATTACCATTGTCTAAAAAATGAATGTTTTTTATCTCTAGATTATTAATTCCTAAATCTTTCTTTTCGTTTCCTTCGTTCTTCTTTTCTTTTTTCTCCAGCTTTTCTTTCTGCCTGTCAGTCATAAAAGACTTAATCAAGTCAGAAGGAATTTCATAATAACCGCCGCCCAATTTTGTAAACTTTCCACTCATTGCATCCAACTTTACCATAAAAGCACCATCGGTTGAAGGATTCCCTTTTTTGGAATAAAAACCGGCAATAACAATATTATTGGTTTTATCTTCATACAAGTAAGTATCCGTAAGCGTATAGTCTTCAAGTTTTAGTTCTATGATTTTAGGTTCTTTTTTATCTTTTTGATAAACTAAAATTTCAAAATGAGAATCACTCCCTCTTTCATCTGATTCTCTAACAGAAACTAAATAATATAATTTCCCATCATTAGAAACCTGATAATCCAATCTCGTCATTCTTGATTCACTATAGGGCATTTCGTATTCACCCCCCCAAATCTCATTCATGTTTTCATCAAACATAAAAAAACCAAATTCCTCTCTATTTAACTTATCGTTTCTCTCTTTATTGAAAAGTATATACTTATAAAATATTTTGGATTTATCGTTTGAAGTAGCACTCGAATATCCTCTATCACCTCCAATAACACCTCTAGACGTTTGAAACATTTTCAAAGGTTTCCCAGTAACTTCTAAAGAAGTAGGAGAAAACTCAACCGCTGACAAACCTTCTGTTTTAGTTGATTTGAAAACTTCACGAACAATGATGTATGATTTTTTATTCGAAACGATAACTCTGTCAAAATATGTTTTTTTATTTGAAAAAAGTGTTTTTACAGCTGCTGTATTACTTTTTGCCATTGACAAATCAACGTTGAATAACTGAAAACCTATTTTATCTAATTTTTCACCTTTAGCGTAAGTCAATAGAACATTTCCATTTGTATATGGATTGGTTTGTGACAGTGGTAATCCCTTACTGTCATCAAATTCATTAGAACTTCTGATGGTATAAGGTGTTTTTTGAGCAGAAACTACAAATCCCGATAATAGAAAAAGAAGGAAGAAAGAGTATACTAATTTTGTTTTCATAATTGTATTTTATTTTACTACAAGGTAAAAAAAAATCCCGCTCCAATAACATTGGAGCGGGATAAAAGTTATTTTTAAAATATTATTTTTTCATCGCTTTCATCATAGAAGTACCAACTACTTTACCAGCTTTGGCATAACATTCTTTGATTGTATTTGTAGGATCAAAATCCCAATCACTACCACCCATCAATACTCCTTGAGCAGTTAGTAAACCCTTTGCCATTACTTTTCCTGAAGAAGACTCAACCCAAGAAATTTCATATCTGCAAAATGGATTTTGCTTCATAATACCGATATTAAAACCAGGCTCAGTCATTTCCGTTTTAACAATAAGGGTGTATTTTGCACCTTTGGTATTTTTAGCAGCAACCGCTCCTGTTTTACCTTTGAACAACATTTTATTCAACAATTCGTCAAACATAGGCTCATAAACAGCACTTCTGTTATTTACCCATTTCTCAGCCCAACGATCACCTTTTCCGGGTTGTTTTTCATTGCCTTTAGCAATTTTTTCGCTTTTGTATTCTGCTTCTGGCTTTTTACCAACAAACATTCCATCATAATTGTACTCAATATTGATCTTTGTTTCTCCGGCAAGAAAAGTTAATTTCTTATCCCCTTCTGTAATTTTTTGTGCATCAAGAGAATTAGCAAGAGCTAAAAAGCCAACGATAGCAAACAATTTAATTTTTTTCATAGGAATTATTTTTTTATTTAGTTGTTTTTTTATTTAGTTGACACAAATGTATATAAAATAAATAATTTAATAAAAATTTATCAAGAAATTTATCGCTTGTCAAAAAACACAACCGGCTTTCTGCTAAGCTCGGGAAATTGTATTTTGTTTATTAGCTCAACAGGCTCGAATTTTACCTGAGGTGCAACTCTCAACTTTGCTCTGAAATGATCTTTTATATCCTTTTCAAAGTTTTCAGGAATCATTTCACAACCAATACGAATAAGAATTTCATCAGTACCAATTTCATTCGTATAGACTTCAACAACATAGTTTTTAACACCATCAATATTGTTTAGAATATCATATAATGCAGGAGGATACAGTGTTGTTCCTTTATATTTAATCATTTGTTTTCTTCTGCCAACAATTGGACCTAGTCGAATGGTGGTTCGTCCACAACTGCAAGGCGCAGAATAATGCGAACAAAGATCGCCTGTTTTGAAACGAAGTAAAGGCATACCTTCCACACCCAAAGTTGTTATAGTAACTTCTCCTGCCTCGCCTTCAGAAACCGGTTTATTATTTTCATCTAAAAACTCTACTATAACTAGTTCAGGATGATGATGACCACCTTTTCCTGCAGCACATTCCGTAAATGCTGAACTCATTTCGGTACTGGCGTATGTTGAATACAATTTAATATCCCACTTTTCTTTGATCCGCTGGCCAAGCGTAGTCAAACTAAAATCTTCATTTCGCAATGATTCACCAATACAAATTGCTTTAGTAATAGAGGTGTTTTTATAATCGATTCCATTGGCTTCTGCATATTCGATTAATTTTAATAAAAAGGAAGGAACAGTTACAAATGCAGTTGGATTAATACGATTAATTGTATCCCACTGTAATTCAGGAATACCGCCTCCTACTCTCACAACTCCAGCACCCAGTTTACGGATTCCCAAAAAATAAGCTAGTCCGGCCATAAAACGTTTATCTAGGGTTGTCATCAACTGAAAAACATCATCACTTGTTGAGTCGGCACATTCAAAAGAAATACATTCATTATAAGCTAAGCGATCCAAATCTTTGTCAGTCATTGGAAACAAAACAGGATCTCCTAATGTTCCTGAAGTAGTAATGTAATCAATAATTTTACTAGGAGGCACACAAATAAAATCATCGTTACAACTTTGTATATCATCCTTTGTAGTTACAGGAATTTGTTGAAGATCTTCTAACGTTCTGATCTTAGAAATGTCTATGTTTTCCTTTTTAAATAATTCAGAATAGAATTTTGAACGCTCGGAAACATATTGCAAAAAAGCAGGCAATTTTGCTTCCTGATATATTTTTTGTTCTATTAATGATTTGGTTTCAATATCAGGGATCATACAATTAAAAATATTTTTTTAAAACATAATTCCGGAAACGACGCGGAATATTTTTATCATTGACTCTGCTCCCAATTGGGATATCCCGTGTCGTAGCAGGGGATAACAGTAAAAAAACACTGCTTCGTAAAAGTCTACGAACTAAAAACTACTAACTATCCTTCCAGCACAACAGTTGCCATAGCTAAATCCTTAACATGGGATAATGAAACATGAATAAACTTAATGTTTTTATCTTTTATGATCTCCGCAGTTGAACCCAGTATGTTCAGTGTTGGTTTTCCTAATTCATCATTCACTACTTCAACTTCATTGAACGCCATTCCACCTCGCCAGCCGGTTCCAAGCGCTTTAAAAAACGCCTCCTTAGCAGCAAAGCGAGCGGCAAAACTTTCCGCTTTATTCACTTTCGTTTCACAATAAGTAATCTCCTTTAAAGAAAACACTTTCTCCTTAAAGCTATTGTTTTCAATACTTTTTGCGATTCGATTTACTTCAGCAATATCTGTTCCTATTCCTATGATCATTAACGATTATATTTCTGAATTTCCAAAATACTTTTCTCAATAGCTTCTTTATCTTGAACAGTTGTTATTTCTTTTGTTAATGCTAAATTATAATATTTCAAGGCTTCAGCAACATTCTTTTCATCGCTATAATAATTACCAAGAATATAATACGTTTCAAAATATTCAGGATTAAGGCTAATGAAGGTAGTAATTGTTTTCGAAGCAACTTCAGTCATTAATTTTTGCTTGTGCTTTAATTGAAAAGCCTCACGCATTTGCTTATAGGAATTAAATTTACGAAACTCGCGAGAATACATAAAACGATCAGCAGGTATCGTTAACGCTTTTTCATATAATTCTTTTTTTGTTTTCATTAAAGGCGCTTGGGCAAAAACCTTATTCAAATCATAGCATACAAATTGACCTAATTGAAAAGGATTAGTAGAGACCCACATCTGCAATTTTGCAGGTTTAAAAACAACAGAATGATGTGCAATAAGCTGGTTCAATGATTTTTCGTTTCCCATTCCGATATTTTCTTCATTCATACCTTTTCGATTTCTTAGGATCGATACCGCATTTTCAACAGTCATCCCAGCAGCCTGTTCAACCAATTTCGTTAAATGTTTTAACCGATAATTGGAGGAACTTTTTTCTATGTTATTAAGATTTACAGAATTATTTTGGAAACCTTTACTTTGAAAATGGTTTGAACAGATAATAAAATCAAGTTGTTCGGAATTGTATAATTCTGTTTTGGATGGAGTTTTTTCAATAATCGAAGATTTATGATCTTCTAAAGAACCTATCAAAATAGATTCCGAAACAAATGTTTTACTTTTTTTAGCAATTGCAAATGCTTCATCAATTGATTTGGCATATTGCAAAATTTCACGTGCTAAAATAGAAATAGGAGTTGCTGAAGCAGTTGGTATTTCTGATTTAGAAGCATTAATTGTTACCGTTAATCCTTTTTCATTCATCCCTGAAACAGTTCCAATCATGCCAGCCCAGGAGATCATCATAAGCTTATAACCGTTTTTAGGTTTTACAAAATTGATCAACTTATCCTCTGCAAAGGCATCCCCGACATAAAAATCAAAATTTCTTCCAATCAACAATGTGCTATCGTTAGTTTTGCCTCCCCAAGCTCCAAAAGACGTGCAGCCAACAACCATGTTCTTATCTTGCAATGCATGTCCGATATCATGAGCTGCATGGTAATTTAACATACGATAATATTTCGGGCCAATAAAATCGAATTGATCAGAGGCGGAAAGGGATTCGCCATATATCTCTAATTTATATTCATCGGGAATATATTGATCCAGATTACGGTTAAAAAAGGCGATAAAAAACTTTAGATAATTAAGCATTCCTTGGGAGGGAATCATTTTTTTTAGCTGACCAACAAACGCAACTTCTTGTTTTTCTGCCAACTCTTTGTTCAGCTTTCCTTCTATTACACCTCTTTCAAAACCATCACCCTCAATATAGATTTCCCACAATCCATTTTCACTTTTTTTTATCCAATTATTTTTGATGGTATAGAAATCAGAAGAAATTTCTGTACGCTTCAGTTTTAAAACCTCCAAATCCGGAGGAGATGGAATTTTAATTGTAACAGTAATAATAAACCAAAAAAGTAAAAGAAATATAACATCAGAGACTACAAAAAAAGAGTAGAATAACCAGCGTGAGAGTCGTTTTAGAATATCCATTTAATAATTATAACAAAACAAAGATAATAATAATACAAGGTTTTCATACTTGATTGCTGGCGAATTATTCATTTCATTACAAACAAAAAAATAGGGAAGCGATAAACTTACAAGGATTTCAAATATGGAAAAGCAAAAACCGATAGAAGCAAGCATGAAAAACTTGAAGGTACTGCAATTTGTTTCATTAAATTCAGAAGTAGAAGAACAACAACAAGGAGCCTAAATTATTAAATTTAAGGTATTATCTATTTAAAAAATAGTATTTTTAGTTCCGGTATAATGCATAAAAAAATTCTATGAATAACTATTTAAATCTGGAAGATATTCGTCCATATAACAAAAACGAGGCGCGTGAGGTAATGCAAAGCATGAAGACTGAGCCATTATTCATGCAATTAGTTAATTTCATTTGGCCTAGTATGACAAAGGAAGAAGCATTTAAAAAGGCTGACAAGGTAAATAACAACAAGGATTTCCAACTCGAATTTATGCATCAGGCAATTCGTGTTATTATTGAACGATCTTCATCAGGATTAACATTCGGTGGTTTTGAAAACCTAGATCCTACTAAGGCTTACTTATTTATTGCGAATCATCGCGATATACTTCTTGATTCTGCAATTCTGCAAATATTATTGGTTGAAAATGGATTCAATACAACAGAGATCACTTTTGGTGATAACCTGATGCAAGGAGGGTTTGTAAATGATTTCGGAAAACTTAATCGAATGTATACTGTTATTCGGGAAGGAAACAACAAGGAACTATATGAAATATCTCAAAAACTATCGAACTATATTCGTCATACACTAGTTGAAAAAAACGAATCCGTTTGGATCGCCCAACGAAATGGCAGAACAAAGGATGGTAATGATATGACTCAAAATGGTTTATTAAAAATGCTTCACCTTAGTGGTGGTGAAAATTTTACTGAAAGTATCAAACAACTAAACATTGTTCCGCTTTGCATTTCATACGAATACGAACCGTGTGATGATTTAAAAGTACAAGAAACATATCTTTCATCATTGCTTACAAAATATTTAAAAACCCATGGTGAAGATCTAAATAGTATTGTTTCGGGAATCAAACAACAAAAAGGTAGAATACACATGGAGGTTGGAAAACCTATCGAACAAGAATTAATTGTAATTGAAAAAACAAAGAACGAAAACGAAAAAATCAAAGAATTAGTAGCTGTAATTGACGAACAAATATTCAACAACTACAAATTATGGCCAGTGAATTACATTGCTTCCGACATCGCCAATAAATCAGATGAATATTGTACTTTTTACACCGATACAGAAAAAAATAATTTCATTGCTTATCTTAAAGAAAAAACTCTGAATTTAAAAGGGGAAAAACTAACACTTTTTAATTTATTTATTGAAATGTACTCCAATCCGCTGAAGGCAAAAAAAATGACACAGAAGCAATTCTTGTAAATGATACATAAATCAAAATAATTAGGATTCAAAAACTACATCTAACAAAAAATCATTGCAAAAAAATTTTAAAAACATGAAATTAGAAAATTACGCACAAGGAAAATGGATTGCAGGGGAAGGGGATGGACAAACATTATTTAATGCGATCACAGGCGAAGCAATTACATCGGCAAGTAGCAAAGGATTGGATTTTGGTGAAATGATGCATTACGCCAGAAAAGTTGGAGGTCCGGCATTACGAAAACTTACCTTCCAGGAAAGAGGATTAATGTTAAAAGCATTGGCAGTTCATCTTCAATCCAAGAAAGAACAATTTTACAATGTAAGTTGGGCAACAGGAGCAACGCGATCTGATAGCTGGGTGGATATTGAGGGAGGTATTGGAAATTTATTTACATATGCTAGCTTACGCAGACAATTTCCAAATGAAACATTTTGTTTAGATGGAGATGCTGCAAAACTGAGTAAGAACGGAACATTTATTGGACACCACATTTGTGTTCCCAAAGAAGGTGTCGCGATTCATATCAATGCTTTTAATTTTCCGGTTTGGGGCATGTTAGAAAAAATTGCTGTAAATTTATTGGCAGGTGTTCCTGCAATTGTAAAACCAGCAACCGTTACATCCTTCTTAACGGAAGTGGTTGTAAAAGAAATTGCTGCATCCAAAATACTACCTGAAGGTGCCTTACAACTTATCTGCGGAAGCGCAAACGGCATTTTAGACCATGTTGAATCACAAGATATCGTAACGTTCACAGGTTCTGCAAGCACTGGAATGATGTTGAAAGCTCATCCACGCTTAATTCAAGAAGCTGTTCCATTTAATATGGAAGCCGACTCATTGAACTGTTGTGTTTTAGGATCAGATGCCGTTCCAGGGTCTGCTGAGTTTGATATTTTCATCAAAGAAGTACAACGGGAAATGACAACAAAAGCAGGTCAAAAATGTACAGCCATCCGCAGAATTATAGTTCCTGAAAAGTTCGTGGAAGATGTTCAAATTGCACTTGGAAAAAGATTAGCGTCAACAACCGTTGGTGATCCTAATATAGAAGGAGTAAGAATGGGAGCACTTGCCGGAAAATCTCAATTGAAGGAGGTCGCAGAAAAAGTAAAGCAGCTTTCAAAAACACAAGAAATTGTTTTCGGTGATTTAGATAAATTTGAAGTGACAGGAGCCGATAAAAATAAAGGTGCATTTATGTCTCCAATTTTGTTTTTAAATAAAGATCCTTTTACATTTCAGGATTGCCATAATATAGAAGCTTTTGGTCCTGTAAGTACAATTATGCCTTACAAGACAATTGACGATGCAATTGAATTGGCAAAAATGGGCAAAGGTTCGTTGGTATGCTCCATTATAACAGGCGATGATAAAATAGCGAAAGAATTTGTAATCGGTGCCGCATGTATGCATGGACGAATATTGGTATTGAATGCTGATTGTGCCAAAGAAAGTACTGGGCATGGCTCTCCAATGCCACTATTAACACATGGTGGTCCTGGCCGTGCAGGAGGCGGAGAAGAAATGGGTGGCAAACGTGGCGTTTTTCATTATCTGCAACGCACCGCTATTCAAGGATCTCCTTCTACAATAACAAAGATTACAAACAATTATCAATATGGTGCAAAATATATCCTGAACGACATACACCCCTTCAAACGCTATTTTGAAGAATTAGTTGTTGGAGAAACCTTGATCACAGCAAAACACAAAGTAACACTTGAAAACATTGAAGCTTTTGCTGAATTAAGCGGAGATAAATTTTATGCACACATGGATGCAAATTCATTGGAAGGTACCATTTTTACTGGCAGAGTAGCACACGGTTATTATATTTTATCAAGAGCTGCGGGATTATTTGTGGATGCTCCTAAAGGTCCTGTTTTACTGAACTACGGAATTGATGAATGTCGATTTACAAAACCTGTTTATCCAGGAGCAGAAATTGGTGTTCGGTTTACTTGTAAAGAAAAAATAAATCAGGAGAAAAAATCTGATGAAGATATTGCAAAAGGAATTGTAAAATGGCTGGTAGATGTGTATGATGAAACAGGTGAAACGGTTGCCATTGCTACTATTTTAACAATGGTAAAAAAGAAAAACCAAGAAAAATAAGCAGAATGATTCTGCCATCTTTTTTAACAAAACACTTGAATAAGTATTAGAATGAATAAAATCGAAAAAGAAAGATAAAATACAATGTTGAAACTGCCTTGTAAAATCGCATAATACTTAATATCAGACAGTTAAAATTTGAAAACACTATTCAATCTATTAAAACAATATTGACCTAGGTGTTCGTCTACACTTTTTTAACAGTCATAGGTGACTGTAAATCAATTGTCTAAATAATCAATTGTTAA
This sequence comes from Bacteroidota bacterium, assembly GCA_947466965.1. GTDB lineage: Bacteria > Bacteroidota > Bacteroidia > 2-12-FULL-35-15 > 2-12-FULL-35-15 > 2-12-FULL-35-15. The sequence continues at coordinate 26,574 of CANIFU010000009.1, read as the reverse complement.
TAACTTTGCTCACATATAGTTTGTATCTTTGCAGACTATCAATATAAAAGAACATGTTTGAGATCTTAAAGAGTTTTGAATCAAAGTATGGTCACTTAAAGAAAAAAGGTTTGACGATTGAAGGTTTAGCAATGGTTGATGTGAAAAAAAAGAAGCACGTAATTAAGATTAGCCGCCCCTTGATATTTGATAACCGATTGTTACCAAAAAAATTCGAAGGATTGGATATCAAAACTAACATCAAACTAAATGATGATATGCCAACTGAATTTAAAGTTGACAGAACACAACCGGATTGGCATAAGACACAATACATTTGGGCTCCAGAGCGATTTGAGAAATATGTTGATCGTTGTGAAAAAGAATTAAGATCTCAATTGAACAGCCCACTTATGACGAAACAAGATTTATTGGATGCTTTGTGTTTCGGTAATTTTGAAGAACACAAACTAAAAAGTCTTCAATTGATCAAAGAAGGAAAATTGCCTGCATATCACGGTAACTAATTCAATTTAAATAAGGGTTAAACAATAGTTTAATAGAGCACTAAGACAATTCTTAGTGCTTTTTTATTTTATATATTTACACTCGAAAATATAGAACAACAAAAACTATGGAAGGTCACATCAAATCAGAACTTGCAAAGGGAATTGCAACGATAACATTTTTTCACCCACAAAGTAATTCAATGCCAGGATTTCTTCTCAGACAACTTGCCGAAGAAATTAATAAAGCAGGTGCACAAGAATCAGTGAAAGTTATTGTTTTGAAAAGTGAGGGTGATAAAGCATTTTGTGCCGGTGCTTCTTTTGATGAATTAATTTCAATAAAAGATTTGGAGACTGGAAAAAAATTTTTCTCAGGCTTTGCAATGGTTATTAATGCAATCAGAACGGCGCCAAAATTTGTTGTTGCTCGGGTTCAGGGAAAAGCAGTGGGCGGAGGAGTCGGCATTGCTGCAGCTGCAGATTACACTTTAGCTCTTGATACAGCCCTTGTGAAGTTAAGTGAACTCGCTGTAGGTATTGGACCATTTGTAGTTGGCCCTGCTGTTGAACGTAAAATCGGAACTTCTGCATTCACTTCTTTATCTATGAATGCAACAGAATGGCGAACAGCCGAATGGGCAAAAGAAAAAGGATTATATGTAGATGTTTTCAAAACAGCAGCTGAAATGGATCTAGCAATTGCTTCGCTTGCAGACAAACTTTCGAATTCTAATCCAGAAGCAATGGCAATGCTAAAAAAAGCTTTCTGGAGTGGTACAGAAAATTGGGACACCCTTTTAATTGAACGCGCAGAAATGAGCGGCAAACTGGTGTTATCTGAATTTACAATTAATGCAATAACTAAATTTAAAGCCAAAGCTTAATTTATTAAAAAAAGATAAGACCGGCATTACTTTTATCATTGTACATTCAACCAATTTAAGCGAGGCTTTTAGAGTGATAATAGGAATAAATATGGTGGGAAATTTCCATAGTCCAATAAAAACAATGATTAAATAAATACAGATTACTCAATAAATGCAAACGCGATTAAATAAATATATCAGTGATACCGGAACCTGCTCCAGAAGGGAAGCTGATAAGCTAATTGAGCAAGGTCGCGTTACTGTCAATGGTAAAACCCCTCAACTTGGAACGAAAGTTTCAGATGAGGATGTGATCACCATAGACTTAAAACCATTAAAACCTAAAGAGAATTTAATTTACATCGCATTCAACAAACCTCAAGGAATCACTTGTACCACCGACCTAAAAGACAAAGATAACATCATTGAATTTATTAATCACCCGAAACGAATTTTTCCAATTGGCCGACTAGATAAACCTTCGGAAGGATTAATATTTCTTACAAATGATGGAGATATTGTCAATAAAATTTTGCGCTCAGGAAACAATCACGAGAAAGAATATCTCGTGATGGTAGATAAATTAATCAATGCCGATTTTTTAGAAAAAATGGGTAATGGAATTGATATTGGTGATGCTGTTACAAAAAAATGTTTTGTTAAACAAGAAGGTCCAACTACTTTTCGAATTATTTTGAAACAAGGGTTAAACCGACAAATCAGAAGAATGTGTGATGCCTTGGATTATAAAGTATACAAACTGCAGCGGATACGCATTATGAATATTACATTAAATGGAATAAAATCGGGTGGTTGGAGATATTTGACAACAGATGAAATGAATACAATTCAAAACCTGGTTGCAAATTCAATCAAAACAGAAGAAGCTTCAATAATTGATGAAGCTGAAGACTAAGTATAACTTTCCGAAGCTGTATTAACTATGATTCTATTATAATAAATTATGAACGACAACAAATTATTCAATCTTTTCCTGAAAGTAGCTTTTGCGGAAGGTGTCTCCTATCTCATTCTACTTTTAATTGCAATGCCTTTAAAATATTTCATGGATATGCATACACCAGTAAAAATTGTAGGCATGCTTCACGGAATATTGTTTATTGGATTTTGTTTTCTCCTTTTTGCTTCAACTCTAAAATATAAATGGACAATTAAAATTGCAACACTTGGATTTCTATTATCTTTCGTGCCTTTTGGAACCTTTTATTTAGAAAAGTTTTTGAAAAAAGGATAATTTTCACGCTAAAATTTCAATCAATTAACCGAATGGATTGAATCGAGAAGTGTTTGATCGTTATGTCGATCGAGTTCGACCAAAGGGAGCGTATCGAGAGGTGTTTGTGGTTCTAATTGTTCTCGATACATTGCTGCGAAACACTCGAACTGACAATACGATAAGCGAAACACTCGAATAGAAATCTTCCTATTTCGATACTTCCATTTTAATTTTTCGCCCTTTGATCTTCTCCTCTTTCACTGCAACTAATAGTTGTTCGATCTTATCGCGTTTAATAGCGGCATACGAAGAAAAATCGAGTACTTCAATAAGTCCTAATTCTTCTTTTTGTAATTTCCCTTTTTGCAAAAGCATACCAACAATATCCATTTTATTGATCTTATCTTTTTTTCCTGCTGCAATATAAAGTGTGCACCAGCATGTGTTTTCAGGAATTTTATTTTCAGATGACAATGCTTCTAACCCTGGAGTATCTTTGATAAATGTAGGAACAAATTCTCCTTCTCCTAATAGCAGATAAGCAGTTCCTTTTGCATTCATTCTTGCTGTTCTTCCATTGCGATGAATAAAAACATCTTCTGTATGTGGCAATTGAAAATGAATTACATTTTGAATTTCCGGAATATCTAATCCACGGGAAGCAAGGTCTGTAGTAATTAATATCTGATTCGTTCCGTTTCTGAATTTTATCAGTGCGCGTTCTCTATCCTCCTGCTCCATCTTTCCATGAAACGTTCCATGAAACAAACCTTTTTCCAAAAGCAAGGTGCTTATCCGATCTACCGCATCCCGATGATTACAAAACACAAGGGTTGCTGTATTTCCCAATTTACAGATCAACGAAAACAATGCATCGATCTTATCTTTCGTTTCCGCTTTTACAATTTTTAGTTTTAATCCCTCAGCTTTTACAGGTGTTTTACTGAGGAAATTTATTTCAAATGGATCTTTAAGTCCAGCAAAATCTGGAATTGAATTCATTTTAGTTGCGGAAGTAAGCATCCGCTTCTGCAAGTTTTTTAGATAGTAAATAATAAAGGACATGTCTTCCTGAAAACCAAACTCCAACGCTTTATCAAACTCATCCAAAACTAATGAAGTAATCGTTGCAGTATGAATGTTTTTATTTCGGATATGAAAAGCCAATCGTCCGGGTGTTCCTATTAATAAGGCAGGTGCTTCACCAAGACTATTTTTTTCCGTTTTTGTGGAATGTCCGCCGTACGTACAATTCACTTTAAATCCGGTTTGCATTTGTTTGAAAACTTGTTCAATTTGAATAGCTAATTCGCGAGATGGTACAATCACCAATGCTTGAATGCCTTCTTTACTTTTATCCAATGAATTCAAGATGGGCAATAAAAAAGCTAAGGTTTTTCCAGAACCTGTTGGTGACAATAAAACAATATCATTTGATTTCTTAGCGGCTTCAATCGTTGCCAATTGCATTTCATTTAAGGTAGCAATTTTTAAATTCTCCAGTACTTTCTGTAACATTATCATTTAGTTGAACAACAAAGGTAAGTTAGATTTCCTACACTACCGTATTTATTGTAACTTAGCGTTAGTTAATATGCAAATGAAACGCGTTACAAACATCTTTCTTTTCGCTTCGTTAATTTCAATATTAACGATTACTACTGCATTCGTTGATGAGAGAAAAGAAGAAGAGATTAAGTATGAAATTATTTCCACCGGTACCATTGATCATAGCGCATTTACCAATGCCAGCTACTTTACCCTCAACACCATTTTTGAGTACGATGATTTTTGGGTTTTCCTTACCGGAAACACTACTAACAAGCCGTATGTAGATATGAAGAAATCACGATTAATTGTTTTTGGAGGTGGTGGAACAATTGATAAAATTAGCTTTTCAGAAGGATACATCAATATCTATACAACCACAAAAAACATCACAAATGGAACCGTCTGGTATACGGATGATACCAATTATGCCGCAACGTATCAACTCATTCAGATAGACTACAACAGCAGTCCCGTAAAATGGTTCGAACAAGTGATTGAAGAAGAGCGCTAAATCCATCAAAAGCAATCATTCTTTTTTATTTCCAATTTCAACACTCAAACAATCAATAATTGCTTAATATTATAATATCACAAAATTATATTCTGTAAAAATTAATTTACTTGGAATTTAAACTAATTAATTTTACATTTAACTATACAATTATTGGGTTATAATACTATTTGTTTAACAATTTAAAAACAAGAGTTCACGAATCAAACAAGCAACGATTGAACAATGAGCCAAACTACTAATAAAAAAAGGAAAATAAATTCATCCATTGATGAATCGGTTTTATTAACAACATTTGATTTGATGTCTACTGCAAAAGCAATGGCAGAATTATATGAGACCAATAAAGAAGTAACTGCAAAATATGTGCACGCTACTTCACGCGGACATGAAGCGATTCAGCTTGCTGTTGGCCTACAATTATTACCACAAGATTTTCTTTCTGCTTATTATCGTGACGACAGTATGATGCTAGGAATAGGAATGCAGCCATACGATTTAATGTTGCAACTATTAGCAAAACGTGATGATCCTTTTTCCGGTGGAAGAACCTATTATTGTCACCCGAGTTTAAAACGTGATGACATGCCAAAAATACCAATGCAATCGTCGGCAACAGGTATGCAAGCGATACCTACAACAGGTGTTGCAATGGGCATTCAATATTTAGAGAAACAAAATTTACTTCCCGATTATGGAAACGATAAACCAATTGCGGTTTGTTCTTTAGGCGATGCTTGCATTACAGAAGGAGAAGTTGCTGAGGCTTTTCAAATGGCAGTATTAAAGAAGATGCCAATCCTATATGTTGTGCAAGATAACGAATGGGATATCTCTGCAAATGCAAAAGAGATTCGTGCTCAGGACGCAACGGAATATGCAAAAGGATTCAAAGGTTTGGAAACAAGAACTATTGACGGAACTGATTTTGAAAAATCTTATAATACCGTTAAAGAAGTAATAGCGATAATCCGAAAGGAACGCAGACCTTTTTTAATTCATGCAAAAGTTCCATTACTGAATCACCATACATCAGGTGTTCGGAAAGAATGGTACCGCGATGATTTAGAAGATGCACAAAAGCGCGATCCTTTTCCGAGATTGCGCAATCAAATGATAGTTGCTGGTTTTGATGTTTCGGAATTGGATTCGATAGAAAAATTAGCAAAACATAAAGTAGAAAACGATTATCAAAAAGCTTTATTGGCCGAAGATCCTCGACCGGAAGATCTGTTCGATCATGACTTTGCTCCTACTCCAATTACAGAAGAAAAAGGTGAACGCGAACCGTCAGGAAAAGAAAAGACAGTGATGGTGGATTCTGCTCTATTTGCAATTCGCGAGTTAATGGCCAAGCATCCTGAATGTTTATTATACGGACAGGATGTTGGAGGACGCTTGGGAGGCGTATTCCGCGAAGCGGCAACATTGGCTCAAACCTATGGTGACCACCGCGTTTTTAACACGCCCATTCAGGAAGCATTTATTATTGGAAGTACTGTCGGCATGAGCGCAACCGGCTGCAAACCAATTGTAGAAGTTCAATTTGCGGATTACATTTGGCCAGGCTTAAACCAATTATTTACAGAAGTGAGCCGCTCTTGTTATTTATCGAATGGTAAATGGCCGGTAAGCGCAATCATTCGTGTACCAATTGGAGCATATGGAAGTGGCGGACCTTATCACTCATCCAGTGTTGAAAGTATTTTAACAAATATTAGAGGAATTAAAATTTGTTATCCATCAACAGGTGCTGATCTTAAAGGATTGATGAAAGCAGCCTTCTATGATCCGAATCCGGTGATTATGCTTGAACACAAAGGATTGTATTGGAGCAAAATAAAAGGAACTGAAGATGCAAAAACCATTGAACCGGATGAAGATTATATTATCCCGTTTGGTAAAGCAAGAATGGTTCAATCTGTTGATGCCAATAAAGAAAAAGGATCGTTAACAATCATTACTTATGGTATGGGAGTTTATTGGGCAAAAAATGCTGCTAAAGAATTTCCAGACCAAGTTGAAATTGTTGATTTACGAACCTTAAATCCGTTGGACGAAGAAACAATTCTCGCTTCAGTAAAAAAACATGGCAAGTGCATTGTACTAACTGAAGAGCCCTATAACAATGGGTTTCCTCAAGCATTGTCTGGAAGAATTTCTAAAAAATGTTTTGAGTTTCTGGATGCGGCAGTTGAAGTAATCGGCTCCGAAAACTTACCTGCAATTCCATTAAACGCCACATTGGAAGCAACGATGTTACCAAATGCAAGTAAAGTGGCTAAAGCTATTGGAGAATTATTAGCGTATTAAAAAAAATATTGTAAATAGAAATATCTCCCGAATATCCGAGAGACTTTTTCTATTTATTCTTGCACCATTACACGCTTAATTTGTGGGCCTTTAATTCCATTTTCAATCAATGCCTGATGAATATTTTCATAGGCATTAAACTGAACAAACGTAAAATTATCTGGAGTAGCATATGGTCGAATAGAAATAATAATAGCACTTTCAGCGTATCCAACAATATTTACAGTAGGAACAGGATCTTTTAATATTAGTTCATCCCGTTTCAATACCTCCAAAATAATTTTCCTGATGTTATGAATATCTTCATTAAAATCGACCATGACTTTAATATCCACCCGCAAACTTCCTTGCTTAGAAACATTGATGATTGTTCCATTTGATACAGCTCCATTTGGTAAAATAACCGTTTTATTTTCGCCTGTTATCATTATGGTATTAAAAATCTGAATTTCCATTACTTGTCCGCTTTCACCCTGACAAGTAATTAAATCGCCAACTTTAAAAGGCTTAAAAATCAAGATCAAAACACCTCCTGCAAAATTAGATAAAGATCCTTGTAACGCTAAACCAATTGCCAAACCAGCTGCTCCGAAAACGGCAACAAGAGAAGTTGTTGGCAATCCAATCATTCCTGCAACCGTTATCAGAACAATAATCTTTATTCCGATGTTCACCAAACTTCTCACAAAACTACCCAAGGAAATATCATAATGTCGGCCATTAAAATATTTTATCAAAAACTTATCTACCCGTTTCGCTAGCCAAAATCCTATTACAAAAGTCAGGAACGCTTTAATTAATCCCGGCAAATAGGAAATCAATGTATCAATGTAGGGATGTATTTTGCTAAGTAATTCGCTATTCATGTTGTTAAATTTTATAGTATTTACAGCGGTCTAAAGCTACAAATAAATGATTTTGATTGAAGAATTTTGATTGAAGAAACAATGATTCATATTTAATTGATAACTTTGTAATACAAACATAAAAAAAATGCTCTCAAACAACGATATTCTTAAAAAATTACGTGTAGCCCTAGAACTGAAAGACGAAGACGTAATTAAAATTTTAAAACTGGTAGATTTTGAAATCACTAAAAGTGAAGTGAATGCATTGTATAGAACTCCCGAACATCAAAACTTCAAACCATGTGGCGATCAACTTTTGCGTAATTTCCTAAACGGCTTGATCATTTTCAAAAGAGGTCCGATGCCTCCAAAACAACCCTTAAAAAAAGATTAACTTATTTCAGGACGAGAGATATTTTAAAAAAAAGTCTCAATATTTTTCTTGAGGCTTTTTTATTTTTTACTGAAATAAGGTTATTGTATTTTTTATTATGGCAACACATTCCATCAATTGTGTTTCGTTGATTACCAAAGGAGGAGCAAAACGGATCGTATCTCCATGCGTTGGCTTTGCCAATAAACCATTATTCATCAATTCAACACAAACATCCCAGGCCGATTTTCCATTTTTTTCATTGATAACCATAGCAGCCCAAAGCCCTTTTCCACGAACCGTTTTAACAACATCAGGATAAGCGGCTTGAATGGCTTGTAGTTCTTTCAATAATATTTTCCCTAATCGTTCCGAATTTTCAGACAACTGTTCTTCTTTTAAAACGGTTAAGGCAGCTATTCCAACTTTACAAGCCAATGGATTACCTCCATATGTTGAACCATGTTGTCCGGGCTTAATACATAACATCACTTCATCGCTAGCTAAAACAGCAGCAACAGGATATGTTCCGCCAGACAATGCTTTACCGAGAATCAATACATCGGGATGAACACCTTCGTGATCACATGCTAGAATTTTACCCGTTCGTCCTAACCCAGATTGAATTTCATCGGCAATAAATAAAACATTATTTGCTTTACACAAATCATAGCACTTTTTCAAATACCCTTCATCTGGAATAACAACACCTGCTTCACCCTGTATCGGTTCAATTAAAAAAGCAGCAATTGATTTATCCGACAACAACGCCGCCAAGGCCGTTGCATTGTTATATTCTACTGAAATTATACCGGGTGTAAATGGTCCGAAATTTTTACGAGCCTCCTCGTCATTACTAGCAGAAACAATTGAAATCGTTCGGCCATGAAAATTATTTTTACAAACGATGATTTTCGCTTCATTTTCTGATACCCCTTTTTTCTCATATGCCCATTTTCGGGCTAATTTTAATGCTGTTTCAACACCCTCTGCTCCTGTGTTCATCGGAAGAACTTTATCGTAACCGAAGTAAGAAGTAATAAATTGTTCGTATTCACCGAGTGAATCATTGTAAAAAGCGCGTGATGTTAAAGTCAACTTTTGAGCTTGCTCCAATAAAGCGGAAACAATTTTGGGATGACAATGACCTTGATTTACGGCACTATATGCCGATAGAAAATCGAAATATTGTTTCCCTTTTACATCCCAAACAAACACCCCTTCTCCGCGTTCCAAAACAACCGGCAGCGGATGGTAATTATGCGCTCCGTGTTTATCTTCTAATGCAATCGCCTTTTCAGCGCTTATTTTATTTTGTTCCATCGTTTCCATCCTTATACTATATTATCGAGTGGGCTTGCTATATTATGAGTTACCTTCGCGAATTTATTCCTAAACTATTTATTAGGACAAATTTAAGGAAAATAACGGAATTATTAAGATATTGCAAACCAGATTAACGTTCAATGTCTTTTATTTTTTGTCCCGACAAAGAATCTTATTTTTGCAAACAAATGTTGAACAAGAAAAGATTACGAAAAAAAAATAAAGAAACGAATAACGTTTAAAAATGAAGAGAATGTTTTGTTTAAGATGTGTAGTTTTTTTTACTTTTTTCCTTTTGTATGCCGGATCAGTTTCTTCACAGGAGCTAGATAGTATTGCAGAAAAAGCTGAACCTGCAGCCGTCAATACAAACTCAACAAACTACACCGATTCAGCTGCTGCTTTTAAATTTAAAACAATTGATGGATATATCCTTAAGTTAAAAAAGAAAAACAAGGCGGTTCCGATATTGGCAAAATACATCACAGCAACATGCACCACTGATGAAGAAAAAATAAGAGCACTTTTTATCTGGATGACGAACAACATCGCCTTCGACTGTTTAACCTACCATAATAAAAAAACACCGACAGGAAATTTCAACCATAACTCGCCGGAAGAACTTCAGGAAAAACTTGATAAATATTATTATAACTATTCGATGTTGATTCTGAGAAATAAAAAAGGGGTTGCAGAAGGTTATTCCGTTTTGTTTCGCGAGTTATGTAAAAATGTAGGAATCAACTGCCAGCTTGTTGAAGGACGAGCAAGTGAAAATAAAGATAAAATAAAAAAACTCAGGAATAGAAAAAGTTTCAGCACCAACCATACATGGAATAAAGTGATGTTAAATGACCAATGGTATTATGTTGATGTAACATGGGCAAGCGGATATTGCGACAAGCCAGTGAAGCGATTCTATAAAAAATTTAATCCGTATTACTTCCTAACTTCGGTCGACAAATTATATTCGACACATGCCGAAAACATTCGATTTACTGAACGAAGAAACAATCCCACTTCGGATTAAAAGAAGACTCTTTTGATACAATACATTTCCGAATAAAAACAATTTCAGACACTTATTTCGGACCATTTTCGTAACTTTACGCGTTATGAGAAATACCAATAAAAAACCTTTGCCTATACTCGAAAACATCAGTGTAACCGATGCTAGCTCTGACGGACAATCTGTTGCTAAAACAGAGGAATATGTTATTTTTATAAAAGGAGCTGTACCGGGTGACATTGTTGATCTTCAGATAACACGTAAAAAAAGTAAATATAGAGAAGCTACTGCCATCGCAATTAAACATCCTTCTGAAAAACGTACGGATCCAATTTGCAGCCACTTTGGAACATGTGGTGGATGTAAATGGCAAAATATGGATTATCAATGGCAATTGTTCTACAAACAAAAACAGGTGAACGATGCATTAACACGTTTGGCTAAAATTGAACTGCCCGAAATTCAAAAAATTGTTCCTTCTAAAAAAGTATATCATTACAGAAATAAATTAGAATTTACCTTTTCAAATAAAAAATGGTTAACACTCGAACAGATAAATGACAAGAGCATTGCTTTTGGTGAAGGAGCAGGAGAAATTACACGAAATGCCCTGGGATTCCATATTCCTGGAATGTTTGATAAAATTTTAGATATTGATACCTGCTATTTACAAGAGGATCCTTCCAACGCGATCCGGAATGAAGTTCGAAAGTATGCTTTTGAAAACAGTCTAACTTTCTTCGACCTGCGAGAACAAATTGGATTCCTTAGAAACATCATCATCCGCAGTACTTCTACCGGTGAATGGATGTTAATCGTTGCATTTCATTATGACGATAAACACGAAATCGAAAAACTACTGACTCATTTAGCTAATCATTTTCCACAAATCACTTCATTACAATACGTGATCAATTCAAAAAGAAATGATACAATCGGAGATCTCGACATTATTCTTTTCAAAGGAAATGACAGTATATATGAAAGCATGGAAGGACTTAAGTTTAAGATCGGACCAAAAAGTTTTTATCAAACAAATTCTGATCAAGCGTATGAATTATATAAAATAACGAGAGAATTTGCAGCTATAAAAAGTTCGGATATTGTTTATGACCTCTATACAGGTACGGGCACAATTGCAAACTTTGTTTCACACCAGTCTAAGAAAGTAGTTGGAGTTGAATATGTTGCTGCAGCAATTGAAGATGCAAAAATAAATTCACATTTAAACCATATCAACAACACAGTTTTTTATGCAGGAGATATGAAGGATGTGTTAAATAACGAGTTCATCAATGCTAATGGCAAACCAGATGTTATTATTACAGATCCCCCTCGTGCAGGAATGCATGAAGATGTCACAAAAAAAATATTGGAAATTGAGCCGGATAGAATTGTTTATGTAAGTTGTAACCCTTCTACACAAGCACGCGACTTACAACTATTAGATGCTAAATATAAAGTTACGAAGGTTCAACCAATTGATATGTTTCCTCAAACGCATCACGTTGAGAATGTAGTTTTATTAGAACTAAAATATTAAATGAAAATATACAAAACTGGATCTCTTTTCATTTTTCTTTTCATGAGCATTGTTACACTCGCTCAGCAGGAAACTATTATTACCGGACATGTTTCTGAGATAGGGACCAATGGAGGAATGCCTTTTGTAAATATTTATTTCAAAGGAACACTTATCGGAACTGTAACTGATTTTGATGGCAACTACTCAATAAAAACAACTACCCCAAAAGACTCCATTTATGTATCTTTAATTGGATATAAATCAAAAGCAAAAAAAGTTGAGAAAGGAAAAACGCAAATAATTAATTTTCAACTAAGTCCAGAAGCGCTTAATCTCAGCACAATTGAAATTCGTCCTGGAATAAATCCAGCATTACGAATAATAAGAAATGCGCAGTTAAATAAAAACAAATATGACCGCGATGACCTCACTGCGATACAATATGTGAGTTATACAAAGCAAGAAGCAGATGTAGATAACATTACACCTAAAATGCGAAAATGGAAACTCTTTCGTCCTTTCGCGAGCATGTGGGACAGCTTAGATGTGATGGTAGGAGAAGAAAGCAAAGCGAACCTTCCTGTTATGATGAGTGAGGTAATATCAGAAATTTATTCTTTTAAAGAAACAGAAAAAAGACATGAAGATGTGACTGCCGTGAAAATAAAATTTGTTGGAATGAAAGATGGAAGTGCCGTATCTCAGCTAACAGGGACAGACTTTCAAAGTTACAATTTCTGTAAAAACAATGTTGCAATTCAAGGTAAAGATATATTATCACCAATTGCCGACAATGCCATGCTTTTTTATAATTATATACTCGTTGACAGCGTATTCATTGATAGCATGAAATGTTATAAAATAGACTGTCATCCAAAAAACAAAAAAGATTTAGCATATACCGGATATGTTTGGATTACAGATACCACATTTGCTATTAAACAATTGGATTTAGGAATTACTCCTGAGGTAAATGTTAACTGGATCGATCATGCAAGAATTCAACAAGTATTGATTCCTACCGAAGCAGGGCAATGGGTTCCGTCGCAAACAAGAACATTAGTAGACTACACTACACTAACAGATAAATTTGTTAGTATGGTTATCCGAACCTATAATTCAAACTTAAATTTTATAGTAAATAAACCAAAAGAAAAAGAATTTTATAAAAGTAGAATTCAATATGCCGAAAATGCATTAACACAGGACACAGCATGGTGGAGGAATAACAGACATGAAGCATTAAGTAAACTGGAATCTAAATCATATAACATGATCGATACAGTCAGAAACTTACCATTTATAAGAAAAGGAGTAAATATTCTTTATTTTTTATTCTCAGGATACAAAGACATCGGACCTGTGGATATTGGTCATTATATCAACATATATGGATACAATGCATTTGAAGGAACTCGATTAAAATTAGGATTCAGAACGAATCAGAAGTTCAGCCAAAACTGGATTATCAGAGGGTATGGGGCATATGGTTTTAAGGACAAAGGATTTAAATACAATTTGCAACTCGAAAGGATCATCACCAGATACCCCTGGAGCAAAGTCGGGATTCAATATCGGGACGATATCGACCAGATCGGGACGAATTTCAATTATTCAAACAATATGAATCTAGGACAATCGTCTAATAATCTCAACAATACTTTTTCTCAGATTGGTAATATTTCTAAATTAGTTCGGATTCAAGAAGCACGATTATGGTATGAAAAAGATTTCAACCCAGGCATCAACTCCAAGATCACATTCCAGAATATGCGAACCAATCCATTGTTTCCTGTAAGCTTTGGGGATCAGTTTAACATTTTTCAGACACGTAAATATTCTATCACAGAAGTATTATTAGAAACCCGAATTTCTGTAAAAGAAAGATTTGTTCAGAATGGAACAGAACGTATCAGCTTTGGCAATAACAAATCTCCGATCATTACTTTTAATTATACCTTAGGTATTAAAAATATTTTAGATGGTGATTTCAATTATCACAAAGCAAGTATTTCCTTTTCAAATCGTTTTAGAATGTCGACACTCGGTTTCTCACAAGTTTTTGTAAAAGCAGGAAAAGTTTTTTCTAAAGTACCCTATACATTACTTGAAATTCCGAGAGGTAATGAAAATATTTTTTATGGTACTAACCTATTCAATCAAATGAATTATTTTGAATTTGTGAGCGATCAATACATCAACGCATTCTGGCAACATCATTTCAATGGTTTATTGTTTAACCGGGTGCCTCTTCTAAAAGAACTAAATTTACGTGAACTTGTTGGAATAAACATGGCTTATGGAACATTGAGTAGTAAAAACAAAAATTTTAACAACAATAATACATTCACTGTAATGGACATCCCTTATTTTGAGGTGGATCTAGGAATCGAAAATATATTTAAATTTATACGCATCGACTTTTTATACAGATTGACTTACAATGATGATTTTTATAAAAAAAAATATGAACTAGCGAATCCTGAAAACAGAATAAATAACTGGGGAATAAAAGCTGGATTCCAGTTTTCTTTTTAATATTTAATTTTCATTTTTACGAATGTAATGATAAACTTAAACGAAAATTTCTGGTCAGAACGTTATCAAAAAAGAGAAACAGGTTGGGATATTGGAGACATCTCTACACCACTAAAAAACTATTTTGACCAACTAACAAACAAAGAAATTGCAATTCTAATTCCGGGTGCTGGAAACGCTCACGAAGCAGAATACCTTTTCAAAAAAGGATTTACGAACATTACGATCATTGACATTTCGCCAGAACCGTTAAAAAATATAAAAGAAAGAATCTCTGGTTTTCCAATTGAAAATCTATTATTAGGTGATTTTTTTGAGCATACTAAAAAATATGACCTGATAGTTGAACAAACTTTCTTTTGCGCGATTAACCCATCTCTAAGAAAAAAATATGCTACAAAAATGCATGCACTGCTGAATGAAAAAGGAAAGTTGGCCGGTGTATTGTTTAATGATCCGATGAACGCTGACCAACCACCATTCGGAGGAAACAAAGAAGAATATATACCGTATTTCGAATCTCATTTCTCATTCAATACATTTGCACCTTGCTACAACTCGATAAAGCCCCGCTCTGATCGCGAACTATTTATCATTTTTCAAAAGAAACCAACAACATAACATTCACAATTCCCCATTTTTTAAAAAATCGTATATTCGCATCAGATGAAATTACGGATTATACTTATTTTACTTTTATTTCCTTTTTTTGCTTTTGCGCAATCCAAAAAAACGAAGCAAAAAGCAACTAATAGCGTTAAAAAACTAGGAATAGAAAACTTCTATGCAAATCATCAAATACAACCGGATTCGGCGTGCAGTCCTTATCTGTATTACCAGGTTTACGATTGGGTAGGAACACGTTATAAATATGCGGGAAATACAAAGAAAGGCATCGACTGCTCTGGATTTGTTTGTGAAATGTATAGAAATACCTATTGCATCCATTTAAGCGGTGGGTCTAAAGATCTTTGGCCCTCAGTTAAACCGATAGAAAAAAACGAACTTCAGGAAGGTGATATTTTATTTTTCAAAATTAGAAGAGGACAAATTTCACATGTAGGCGTATATTTGGGAAACAATAAATTCGCGCACGCTTCGGTTCAATCCGGCGTTATAATAAGTGACTTGAATGAAGCATATTACAAAAAATATTTTTTTAAAGGGGGGAGAATCCTATAAATTAATAACTAGGCAAAATATAAAAAAATGAAGAAAACATTAATTCTAAATAGTAAACAAATAGAACAAAAAATAAACAGAATTGCTTTTCAGATCTATGAAAACAATTATGATGAAAAAGAAATTATTGTTGCAGGCATATCCGAAAACGGTTATTTATTTGCAAAACGAATTGCAGATGTATTGCAGAAAATTTCTCCTATAAAATCAAAACTGATTGAAATAAAGATCAATAAGGAAAACCCATCGGCTTCTGATATAAAAATTTCATTAACAGATAAAGAATTAAAAAACAAAGTGATCATTTTAATTGACGATGTTTTAAATTCAGGGAAAACATTAATCTTTGGGGCAAAACCATTCCTGAATGCAGCTATAAAATGTTTAACAACTGCCGTTTTGGTTGACAGGGGACACAACAGGTATCCAATAAAAGCTGATTTTGTTGGACTATCCTTATCTACAACACTTCAAGAACACATTACAGTTGAATTAAAAAAAGGGAAAGAAAGCGTATACCTGAGTTGATAAATAAATTAAACACCTATTTGTTCTTTTACAAATGTGGCAAGTTCGTTTACATTTAATTCTTTGGCTTTAACAATATATTGGGCTTTGTGGTAAGTATCTTCTCGTTTTTCCAATTGTCTAATAACAAATTCTTTTAATTCCTTCTCTGTTTTATTCATTATTAATGGTCGTTTATCTTTCGCTGTCAATAAACGATTCACCAATGCGTCAACGCTCATTTTCAAATAAACAGTTGTTCCATTATTATTCATAAGTTCCATATTACCATAATAACAAGGTGTTCCACCACCACATGCAACAATGGTATTTTCTTGACTAAGTACTTTTTTAAGGCAATTATGCTCCATTGCTCTGAATTCTTTTTCACCTTTGGAAGAAAAGATTTCAGGAATGGTCATTTTGTATTCCTTCTCAATGAACTTATCAAGATCTATGAAATTGTATTCCAACTGAGAAGCCAGTAATTTTCCGATAGACGATTTTCCGCTACCCATGTATCCGGTTAAAAATATTTTTGACATTAGTTAGGAAGTATTAGAGGTAAATCCATTTCAGATTTACCATAATTAATAGAGCTTAGTTTATTTTTTTCAAAATAGAAATCAATGTTTGTTTCATCGAAGCTTAAACGTTTTTCGCCCCACTCATGAACTTCGGTTTCAAAAACACTAATGCCCTTGCTTTTAAACAATTCGACAATTTGCTTTTCATTCATTTCAAAAATTTCATGTCCCCATAATAGTACATCTCTATTATCTATTTCCACGCAACAAAAAAGTTGTTTTTGATTTTCATCAAAAAAAAGCGAGAAACCTCTATCCCAATAATGCCAAACGGTAGATTGAAATTCTTCTATATCTTCCAGAAATTCGGATTCATCAGCCTTACCGAATACCTTTTCAGCATCGGTCATACTTGAACCAAAAAGCAGATCAGAAAGACCTAAAAGGGGTTTTATTTCAAGATAATTGCTCAAAAGAATAAAAAGGTTATTCACAATTATAGTAATTTTTTACGATATATCCGCTTCTTTCACCTATAAGTTTAAATCATTGAGGGACTAGTGAAACTGATAATCAACCAAAGCGAAATAGACTGATAATCAGATAGAAAGAAAATAATTTGGTTTTTATTAAAAAAGGCTTTGCAAAATTAAATAATGCATCTATATTTGCACTCCCAAAATCAATTATAGGGACTGCAATAAAAGTGTAGATTAGATTCCGTAGCTCAGCTGGTAGAGCATTACACTTTTAATGTAGGGGTCCTGGGTTCGAATCCCAGCGGGATCACGTTAGTGGTTAAACAATAAAAAAAGCTCTCAAATCTTTTGATTTGAGAGCTTTTTTTTTAATTCAAATTTAAATTCTTAAATTTAAAAACTATGTTTGAAAACAACTCCATTAATTTAGAACTTTTAAAAAAACGCGCATACAATCTGCGTTGGGCAACATTCCCATCAGATGTTATTCCTTTAACAGCTGCAGACCCTGATTTTCCGAGTGCGCCCGAAATAGCGGAGTCAATTTCCGTTTTTACAAAGGACAGATATTTTTGCTACGGACCGCCTGAAGGTCTTCCAGATTTTAAGGAAAGTATGGCAAATTATTATCAGAAAAAACGAAATGTACCTGTTTCTCCTGCATTTACTTTTCCTGTAGACAGTGCTGCCTTCGGAATATTTTTAACATGTAAGGCCTTTCTTTTACCGGGCGAAGAAGCAATTATCTTTGATCCTGTAGATTTTTTATTTCGTTATTCAATCGAATCTGTGGGCGCAGTCGCAATTCCTTTTGCAATACCTCCGGGGACTTCAAAAGTGAATTTCGAGCAAATGGAAACCTTAATCACAAATAAAACGAAACTTATTTGTCTTTGTAATCCCTTAAATCCGACAGGTAAAGTTTTCACGAAAGACGAATTGATTCAATTAGGAACTATAGCTTGTAAACATAATTTGATTATTTTATCTGATGAGATTTGGAGTGATATTGTTTTTTATCCAAACGTTTTTACAAGTATTGCTGCTATCGATCAAGAGATTAGAAATAGAACAATTACTATAACGGGCTTCAGTAAATCATACGGATTAGCTGGATTGCGGATTGGAGCAGTTATGGCTCACAACCAAAATCATTTTTTAAAATTGATTGATGCCTCTTTACATAATTCTACGATACATGGAGCAAATGTATTATCTCAGGTAGCTGCAACTACTGCATTAACAAAATGTGACTATTGGTTAAGCGATTTCTTGAAACATCTAACTTCCATGCGCACCTTGCTTGTGAATGAACTCAATACGATACCCGGGTTTAGTTGTGTGGCCCCCGAGGGTTGTTACGTTGCTTTTACAAATATCACAGCAACAAATAAATCGAGTCAAGAAATACAGGAATTTCTTTTGAAAGAAGCCAAGGTGGCAGTTGTACCTGGTTTAAAAAAATGGTTTGGTGATGGCGCCGATGGATATATTCGAATGAGTTTCGCAACATCTGATCAAATTTTAAACGAAGCAATACATCGAATTAAAAGTGTAATAAAATGAAAGTTGTAATAATTGGAGGCGGTATAGCTGGTCTCACATTAGGCATTTTGTTACGCAGAAAAAATATCGATGTAGTTGTAAATGAAAAATCTATTGGTATTGAAGGAAGAGGGCACGCTTTTTTAATGAGTGCTGATGGTTATTCTATCATAAAAGATTTCTTTCCTGATGCCAACGTTCCTCTGCTATCCAAAAAGGTTAATCAATTTAGTTTAAAAAAAATCGATGAAGAAGAATTGATTAAAATTCAATTAGAAGGATGGTATTGCATGAAGCGATCCAGTTTAATTTCTTTCTTCTATTCATTATTAGATAGTAATACATTAAAACAAGGTCGCGTTTTTTCGCATTTTATTTTCGAAAACGAAAAAGCAGTTGCAGCTGTATTTGAAAATGGTGATATAGAATATGGTGATATTTTTATTGGGGCTGATGGAAGTAATTCTAAAGTGCGTGATACTCTTTTTGGTAAAGTAAATTTTAGCAATATAGATGTAAAGGAAATTGTAGGTATTTCTAGCAAAAGTTCGATTGCGAATCAGCAAGCAGCAGTATTTCAAAAATATCAAAGTAAAGAAAAGGGCTTAGCCTTTGGATTTATTCCCGTTTCTGCTGATGAAGTAGTATGGTTTATGCAATATGATGCCACTTTCAGTGATGGCCACGAAGACACGAGTCCTGAGCAATTGCGTTTATTTTGTAAAGAAATGCTGAAAGATTTTCCAAGTGAAGTAACAGAAATTCTTGATGCGAATAATTTTTCAAAAACATATGTATGGAATACACGCGACTTTGACGTACTTCCAGCTTTCCATAAAAACAACATCGCTCTTATTGGAGATGCCGCACATTTGGCATTACCTTTTACAAGTGCTGGAACAACAAATGCTATTTTGGATGCAAATGCACTTGCTTCACTTTTTGAGCAATTTGATGATAGTGAAAATATTTTCACTTCCTTTTACAATAACAGATCCATCAACTTAGCGAGCCACATTGAACAAGGAAGGGAATTGAAAAGACTGTTTTTATATCCAAAATTGTATAGCGAGCGAGGCTATATTGTCCCTTTAGTTTCGGATCAGGAAGATAATTGTGTTGATGAATTAATAAAACCACTAAAAGTTTTGTATTTCACAGACCCCGTTTGTTCAAGCTGTTGGGTGATTCAACCAATTTTAAGAAAATTAAAATTAGAATATGATGATTATCTAAATATTGAATATCACATGGGAGGATTACTTCCGTCATGGCTTGGTTACGACAAAGGGGTTATTAAGAACCCTTCAGATGCGGCGCTACATTGGGAAGATGTGAGTAAAAACCATTCTATTCCATTGGATGGAGATGTTTGGTTTGAAGATCCATTAAATTCATCTTTCCCACCTTCTATAGCTTTTAAGGCTGCGCAACTGCAAAATAAAAAGAAGGCTATTTTGTTTCTGAGACGCTTAAAAGAAATGTTATTTCTTGAGAAAAAAAACATTACAAATTTAGAATGGATTGAAAATGCTGCATTGGGCTGCGGATTGGATTCGTCTATTCTCCTGAAGGATATGAAAGGTAAAGCAATTGAACATTTCCAAGAAGATTTGCGTTTAACAGAAGAAAATGAAATCACTTCTTTCCCAACATTTCTATTTGTTGATGCATTAGAAAAGAAATTAACCTTAAAAGGTATTCAATCATATTCAAAATTTGAGGAAGTAATTCAGCAGTTAATTCCTTCAGCCGTAAAAAAGAAATGGAGTCTTAGTGGGATCCATTTGTTTGAAAAGTATAATAACATGACCACAAGTGAATTTGCTTTTTTAAACGATATCTCAATTAAATCAGCTGAAACAATTATAGAAGAACTTTTTGAAAAAGGATTAATTGAAAAAATCGAAAATAAAAATGGATTTATTTGGATACACAAAGTGAAGGATTGATATACTTCATTAATTATTAATAAAAAAAATTACGGTCTACTATTTTGTAACGATTTTAATTATGCAATACGTTTGTATTAATATTTTAAAATCTTTTTTACAAACTGTTATAGTAACAAATAAATAATCATTAAAGGATACCCTTTACTATTTTTTTGAAAAAGAAAGACATTGGTCCAATAGTTTAAGCTACCTTTACAGCTCATATAAACTACTCAAACGTGACTTTTGAACAATTAAATTTAAACAAACCCTTAATCAGTGCTCTTGATGACCTCGGTTATGTTCAACCTACACCAATACAGGAGAAAGCATTCCCTGTTATCATGTCTGGGAAAGATTTGATTGGAATTGCTCAAACTGGTACAGGAAAGACGTTTGCTTATTTGTTACCAATACTACGTCAATTAAAATTCTCAGACCAAAAACATCCACGCGTTCTTATAGTAGTTCCTACGCGTGAACTTGTTTTGCAAATCGTAAAAGAAATTGAAAAATTAAGCAGTTATACAAGCATTCGCTTTTTGGCTGTGTATGGTGGCACGAATATTAATACCCAAAAACAATTGGTCTATAATGGTGTAGATATTATTGTGGCTACTCCGGGACGACTTGTTGATCTTGCGCTGACAGGATTATTGAGATTAAAAGAAATAAAGCAATTGGTGATAGATGAAGTGGATCAGATGCTTAGCTTGGGATTCCGTCAGCAGTTATTAAGTTTCCTTGAAACATTGCCAACAAAAAGACAAAATCTGATGTTCTCTGCAACAATGAACGAGGAGATTGAACAAGTGATCGCTAAATATTTTTACGAACCTCAAAAAATTGAAGTAGCACCGCATGGTACTCCTCTAGAACAAATTATTCAGGTTTGTTATCACGTTCCAAATTTTAATACCAAGGTAAATTTACTCGACCATTTGTTGAGAACGGATGGCGAATTAAATAAAGTGCTGGTATTTGTCTCTACAAAAAAACTTGCTGATGATTTATTTGAACAAATGAAAAATAAATTCACAGATGATGTAGCGGTTATTCATTCTAACTTAGCGCAAACAGCCAGAATTAATTCATTAAAACAATTTCATGAAGGTACCAAACGTATATTAATCGCCACAGATATTCTTGCTCGGGGTTTAGATATTTCTGATGTTACCCATGTAATCAATTTCGATACACCGGAAACTCCTGAAGATTACATTCACCGTATTGGAAGAACAGGAAGAGCGAATAAAGCAGGTACAGCAATAACCTTTATAAATGGAGCGGAACAAGAATTCCAGATTGAAATTGAACGTGTAATGAACAAAGCGATTCCTTACGAAACAATGCCAACAGATGTTGTTATTTCAAAAATGCTGACCGATGATGAAATGCCCAAAATGGCTGATCGTATCAAACAGAAAAAAGGAAAAGACAAACCTATTGCTGGACCAGCATTTCACGAGAAGAAAGAAAAAAATAAAAAAGTGAATCTGGGTGGCCCTGCTCAAAAAGAAAAGTTGAAAGGAAAGGACGCTAAGATTAGAACTTATAGAAGAAATTAAACCTTGAGATGCATTCCGAACAGCAAAATAATCCGCTGCATGGCAAAACATTAGAAATGATATTGAATCATTTAGTTGCTTTTTATGGATGGGAAAATTTAGCCTACCATATTGATATCAATTGTTTCAAAAAAGACCCTAGTATCAAATCCAGCTTAAAATTCCTGAGGACTACACCTTGGGCGCGTAAAAAAGTGGAAGATCTTTTTGTGGAAATTCAGGAAAAAAGTTAATCCTTTTTTATAGCCGAAGCTAATCCCCTTGATAAATTAGAGTAAGCGAAATTGCTTCGCATGATGTACCGCATGTTTATGAAGTAAATGTACCCACTCTTCAAAATTAAGATCTCCGAAAAAAGAATTAGTCAATACGGCTCCTTTATTTTTTTCAAAATAACCAATAAAATCGTCTATTTCCAGTTCTAATTGAATTATTGCGTCCTCCATTTGTTTCTTCCTTATTGGAACTGGCGTATCGGACATTAACACATTTTTTGTATTGGGCTTAAATTCTTTATCGCTCATAGCAAACTCTTTGTATTTACCGACATGTTCAATTGGAGAATGCAACAATTGATTATTTTTTCCGGAAGCAAAACTTATTGATTCAGCCATATGCTCCACCATTTGTTGTGCATTCAAAACGCCCCATTCACCTTTCGCTTCCGCGTTCAATGTTCTAAGTAATTTTGGAAATTCAGTTTTTAAAAAATTTAGTTTGTCCATAGTTATGATATAAATTTTCACCTCAAATCTCTCACACTTTCTCGACTCCGCTCGAAATGACATTGAGCTATGTCATTTCGAGCGGAGTTGAGAAACGCTGGGAGCAGAAACAAAAAAAGTTTCTTACTGAGTCTTCACTTTTAATTCTTTTGGAAATTCAGCTTTTACAATATATACTCCATTCATAGGATTTTCCATCGGAATACCGTCCCGCAAATAGAAAAACAAATGTGTTTCATTTGTTTTTTCATCCACTACTTTTTCTGTCTTTTTTAAAAGCTTTTTCGAAACGGCAAACTGCATCGCTTTTCCTTCTTCAGTAATACAATCAACAATGGTCGTATCCCAGATCTCGAAACTAAAAGGTTTATCATCAGGGAAAAATCCCGCAAGCGTATAAATTGCATTGTTTTTTATTTTAAATTCTTTAACCGGTTCAGACACCTGCAGTTCGTCTTCCCAAAGATGTTTGATATTGTCTTCCGATTCTTCTCCTCCATACAAATCATCAGCAAGGCCTTTGTTGAATTCAGAATTAACCAATATAAAATGTAAATGTAAAATCATTTAAGAGCTATAATTTAAGGGATTACTAATTTACGTGTGAACTATTTTGTTGCTTTCCAAGTTTTATAAATATCCTGTTGCTTTGGTCTGTCAGCTTCAATTTCACGTAATGGCTCACATACTTTCAAGGTTGCTTTACATTCGGTAGGCAATTGCTGGTATAATTTTGTTCCTTGCGTTTTCCATTCGATCATTTCATCAGAAACATCTTTGACAATTTTTGCAGGATTTCCAACTATTACTTTTCTTTCCGGTATCACCGTATTTGCAGGCACAAAACACAAAGCACCAACAATACAGTTATCACCGATCACCACATCATCCATCACCACGGCATTCATACCAACCAATACATTTTTACCAATTGTTCCACCATGAATAATGGCACCATGACCAATGTGTGCCGCTTCTTTCAATAAAACTATCGTACCAGGAAACATATGAATGGTGCAATTTTCCTGAACATTACAACCATCTTCAATAATTATTTGTCCCCAATCACCTCTGATAGCAGCACCTGGACCAATATAAACCTGTTTGCCAATAATAACATTACCGGTTACAGTCGCATTCGGATGTATAAATGCGCTTTCGTGAATGACTGGTTTATACCCATTGAATTCGAAGATGTTTGCCATATTTATATTAATAAGAATATAAAATCGTAATGTTTATTTTATGCTTTTTCAATAATCACCGCATACCCTTGTCCAACGCCAATACACATTGTAACCAAAGCAAAACGTTTGTTTTGTTCTTGTAATTCAATGGCAGCAGAATTTAAAATCCGTGCTCCGCTCATTCCTAAAGGATGCCCTAATGCAATTGCTCCGCCATTTGGATTAATTCTTGAATCATTATCCGCAATACCAAACGCTCTTGTACAAGCCAATGATTGAGCAGCAAATGCTTCATTTAATTCAATGATATCAATATCTTTCATTGTCAATCCTGCTCGTTTCAAAGCCATGTTACTGGCTTCTACAGGGCCAATACCCATGATTCGTGGTTCAACACCTGCAACGCCGCTTGAAACAATTCTTGCTTTTGGAACAAGTCCGTATTTTTTTATTCCTTCATCGGATGCGAACAAAATTGCCGCAGCTCCGTCATTTAAACCGGATGCATTTCCTGCGGTAACCGTTCCTCCATCTTTTTTAAATGCGCCTTTTAATTTCGATAATCCTTCCATACTTGTTTCAGGACGAATGAATTCGTCTTTATCAAAGATCTTCGGATCACCTTTCTTTTGTGGAATTTGAACAACAACAATCTCTTTTTCAAATCGCCCTTTATTTTGAGCAGCTGTTGCTTTTTGTTGAGACCACACAGCAAACTTATCCTGATCTTCTCTCGAAATGTTATCCCTGTCAGCTAAATTTTCTGCAGTCTCCCCCATTCCATCCACACCATATAATTCTTTCATTTTCGGATTGATGAATCTCCAACCAAAACTTGAGTCAAACATTTGTTGATCGCGACCAAAAGCTGAAGAAGCTTTGGACATTACCAAAGGTCCACGCGTCATATTTTCAACCCCACCAGCTATCATTAGATCAGTTTCACCGATCATAATACTTCTGGCAGCAGCCATTGATGCAGATAATCCAGAAGCACACAAACGATTCACTGTTTCACCAGGAACCTGATAGGGCAAACCGGCTAACAACAATGCCATCCGCGCTACGTTACGATTGTCTTCACCTGCTTGATTAGCGCAACCTAACAATACATCACCAATTTGCTTCGGGTCAATAGTTGGATTGCGTTTTATTAATTCTTTCAAAACAATTGCAGCCAAGTCATCTGTTCGAATTGCTGATAATGTTCCACCGAAATTTCCGATTGGAGTACGAACCCCATCAATTATGTATGCGTTTTTCATAATATTATTTTAAACTTCCCAATTTTTACTTGTACGATAAACAGTACCTTTAAAGAACGCTACTTTTTCTTTTTTCTGATTTGAAATTTCAATATGATACGTCCCTGTTTTATTTGTCAAACTTAATTCTCTCGCTTCGCAAGTCAATTCATCGTTCACATTTACCGCAACCGAGAATGATATAGAACATTCCAGCGCAACACTTAATCGACCGTATGCATTGGAAGCAAAGGCTAAAGCACTATCAGCAAATGAAAAAGCGATTCCGCCATGAGCGATACCAAAACCATTTACCATTTCATCGCGGATTTTCATTTTTAGGATACAATGACCTTGCTCGACCAAAATTGTTTCGATACCTAACCATTGGCTGAATTTATCTTCAGCCATCATTTTACCGACAATCGTTTTCGCAGATAAACTATTTTCCATACCTATTGATTTAGCCTTACAAAGTTACCAAAAGAAATGAGTTTTATATCACTTCGAAATGGGCATATAAAGTATTGTTTAGAACATTCTTAAACTATAAAGATGAATTAAAATTCCGAACAAAGGGCTCATATAATAATAGTAATAAGTATTGTTCATTTTTTGCATATATAAAAATATACTAATTACTTTAACTGCTAATAAAATTTCTTTTCATCACGCACCATCATTTTCAACAATATAGAAGGACGATAACGATCTTCATTGTACAATTCATACAACACATCTAAGGAAGTATATACATTCTTTAATCCAATTTCATCTGCCCATTGCAATAATCCTTTGGGATAATTTACACCTTTGGTCATGGCCAAATCCAAATCTTCTTTGCTAGCTAATTGCAAATACAAGGAGTCTATTGCTTCATTTATAAGCATGCAGATTACACGATTAAAAATATATTTTCCTAATTCTTCATCTTGCTTTGGTTGAGGCATTGCTGTGCCTTCCGCATAATTATAATAGCCTCTTCCAGATTTTCTTCCAAATAATTTTGCTTCATATAAACGTTTTTGTGTCAATGAAGGTTTGAAACGAGGTTCAAAGAAAAACTGTGTCCATACACTTTCTGTAACTTT
>CANIFU010000008.1 GCA_947466965.1 Bacteroidota bacterium | reverse complement strand
GCTCAGCGAACTCTGCGTCTCTGCGAGAAAAAACCGATAACGCTCCATGAAATACGAAAACACTATTGCATACGCCAAACAACATTTAGTAAGTAAAAAACCAATAACCAATACACAGCTCAGCGAACTCTCCGTCTCTGCGAGAAAAAACCGATAACGCTCAATGAAATACGAAAACACTATTGCATACGACAAACAACATTTAGTACGTAAAAAACCAATAAGCAACAGACAGCTCAGCGAACTCTCCGTCTCTGCGAGAAAAAACCGATAACGCTCCATGAAATACGAAAACACTATTGAATACGCCAAACAACATTTAGTAAGTAAAAAACCAATAACCAATACACAGCTCAGCGAACACTGCGTCTCTGCGAGAAAAAACCGATAACGCTCCATGAAATACGAAAACACTATTGCATACGCCAAACAACAAGATGCCAACGATCCCTTAAAAAATTATCGCGAGAAATTTTATTTTCCTATGATGCATGGACGTGAAACCGTTTATTTTACAGGAAATTCCTTGGGATTGCAACCCAAAGCCACTCAGGATTATATATTGAATGAATTAGAAGATTGGGCCACATTTGGTGTAGAAGGACATTTTCATGCACGAAAGCCATGGCTGCCTTATCACGAACAATTTGCCATTCCTCTAGCTAAAATAGTGGGTGCAACACCCGAAGAAGTAGTTGTTATGAATCAGCTAACCGTGAACCTGCATTTACTTTTGGTTAGCTTTTACCGCCCTACCAAAATACGTTACAAAATTTTATGTGAAGCAAAAGCGTTTCCTTCTGATCAATACGCCTTGGAATCACAAGTGAAATTTCATGGATTGGATCCTGAAGATGCGATTATAGAAATTTTTCCTAGAGAAGGTGAAGTTTGCATCCGCCACGAAGATGTTTTAGACGCAATTGAAAAAAATAAAGATTCCATTGCAACAATTTTAATTGGTGGTGTGAACTATTATAACGGACAAGTGTTTGATATGAAAGGAATCACTGAAGCCGGTCACAAAGCAGGAGCGTTAGTTGGTTTTGACTTAGCACATGCTGCAGGAAACATAAAGCTGGAATTGCACGACTGGGATGTTGACTTTGCCTGCTGGTGCAGTTACAAATACATGAATTCGGGTCCCGGTGGGGTTTCTGGCGTTTTTATCAATAAGCGTCATTTGAATAAACCGGAGTTGATTCGTTTTGCAGGATGGTGGGGTCATGATAAAGATTCTCGCTTTAAAATGGAAAAAGGATTTGTTCCTATGCCAACAGCAGAAGCATGGCAAATGAGCAATGCACCTGTTTTATCAATGGCAGCTCACAAAGCATCAATAGATATTTTTGATGAAGTAGGAATGGATACATTGGTTTCGAAAGCAGAAAAACTTACCGGGTACTTAGAATTTATTGTTGACGATATCAACACAGCACTGGATGAAAAATTAGAAATTATTACACCGCGTGACAAAAAACAGAGAGGTTGTCAATTATCAATCGTTGCTCATGGAAGAGGAAAAGAACTTTTTAATAAATTAACAGAGGCAGGAATTATTTCAGATTGGCGGGAACCAAACGTTATTCGTTGTGCACCTGTTCCCTTATATAATTCGTTTGAAGATGTTTATCGGTTCGGAGAAATTTTAAAAGGTGCTTTATAAAAAAATAAAGACTGATTTTTATCATTTATTAATATATACCAAAATCATTTATTTGAAATTAAAAAAACATGAGTAAAAGTGTAAATATTATCGGAGCAGGATTAGTTGGTTCTTTGTTATCTATCTATTTAGCAAAACGCGGCTATAAAATTGATTTGTTTGAACGCAGACCTGATATGCGGACTACAACTATTTATGCAGGAAAATCCATAAACCTTGCTTTGAGTGATAGAGGTTGGAAGGGATTAGAAGGAGTTGGAATTGCAGATGAAATTAAAAAAATTGCGATACCAATGTATGCTCGTGCTATACATCATAAAGATGGTTCTACAGTTCATCAACCATATGGGAAAGACAATCAAGCTATTTATTCTGTTTCACGTGCCGAAATAAACATGCGTTTGATGGATCTGGCGGAGCAACAAGAAAATATAAAAATTCACTTTAACGAACGATGCACTTCCATCGATAGAGCAAAATTAGAAGCACACTTTGAAAATTCAGAAACAAAAAAAACTACATCATCAAAGAGTGATTTAATGTTTGGATCTGATGGCGCGTTTGCAGCATCACGACTAAACATGCAACTTTCTAGCGATCGTTTTGAATACAATCAACATTATATTTCTGCTGGATACAAAGAATTAATAATTCCTCCTGGTCCAAATGGAGAATTTTTATTGGAAAAAAATGCACTTCACATTTGGCCACGCGGAAGTTTTATGATGATTGCTTTACCAAACATGGATGGTAATTTCACATGCACATTATTTTTTCCTTTCGAGGGCGAAAAATCATTTGCAGCAATTAAAACACGTGAACAAGTGCAGAAATTTTTTGAAGAAGAATTTCCAAATGCAGTTCCATTGATGCCAACACTTGTTGACGATTACATGAACAATCCGGTTTCTTCTTTAGTGACTGTAAAATGTTTCCCCTGGACTTTTGACAACAAAGTTGGACTTATAGGAGATGCTGCTCATGCGATTGTTCCGTTCTACGGACAAGGCATGAATTGTGGATTTGAAGATTGTGTAGTATTAAATGATTTGATAGGAAAACACAAAGAAGATTGGAATAAAATTTTTCCAGAATACGAAGCATTGCGAAAACCAGATGGAGATGCCATTGCCGATTTAGCAATTGCTAACTTTATTGAAATGCGAGATAAAACTGCAGACCCTAAATTTTTATTACAAAAGAAAATTGAAGCACACTTCAGCAGCAAATACCCCGACAAATGGATTCCGCTTTATTCGATGGTTACATACAGTCCGCACATCCGATATTCCACAGCATTAAAAGAAGGACAAAAGCAAGAAGTAATTATGCAAAAAATTATGGCAATGACTGACATCGATACAAAATGGGACAGTGAAGAAGTAGAGAAAGCAATATTAAATAGTATTTAGAAGATAGAATCAAGCGTTGAGATAAAATATTCACTCTAGAAAATCTGGTCTCTTGAATCGTACATCTAGACTCTAAATATGATTTACCACAAAAAATACCTCATTGTAAAATTGCTGCTTGAAAATCTTAGCAAATATGAATTAATGGGTATTTATCGTCCTCAAGCGTATGTAAATGGAGCAAAAAGCTACACCACCGAATGTCAGATTGAACTATACAAAAAGCCAATAGAACAAGGCGAAACAGCAGTTTTAAATGCCCTACTTTATGCGCCTGTTGGATTTGGTGAACATTTAAGAGAAGGAAGTTTAGTAACTTTACGAAATGGATTAGATATTGAAGCGAAAGCAGTGGTGTTGGAAATAATTGGATATAAACAATGATATTAGATTTTAGACGTTAGATTTAAATTGAAATACATCAAACACATACTACTCCTTTTCGCATTTGTACTTTTACAAATATGCGCATCTGCTCAAATATCTGCTGATGAGCAACTGGCTTTGCAATTTTATCAAAACAAAGAATTTGATAAAGCGCTGGATTATTACGAAAAATTATACAATAAAAAATCACCTCAGGTATATTATCAACCATATTTAAATTGTTTGCTTGAAACAAAAGATTTTAAGAAAGCTGAAAAAATTGCTAAAAAACAAATCAAACAAAATCCGGAGCAAGTTAATTTTATTGTTGATCTGGGGAACGTTTATTTTCGTGCAGATGATATAGAAAAAGCTAAAACAACATGGGAGACAGCTGTAAAAGCTATCAAATACGATGATCAGGTATTTGCTGTTGCCAATGCTTTTCAAACTATTCGTCAATATAATTTTACAATTGCTACGTATTTTAAAGGAAGAAAAATTTCCCAAAATAATTACCCCTATAGCTTCGAATTGGCGGATGTATACAAACTTTTAGGGGATCGTATCGCAATGATCAACGAATATTTAGATATTTTGGAAACACAGGATTCTTATATCCAAAGTGTTCAGAATGCATTACAGACAAGTTTTGCAAACGATGCCGATCAGAAACAAAATGAACTACTAAAAACGGAACTACTAAGACGTATTTCTAAAAATCCAGACAAAACAATCTTCTCAGAATTATTGATTTGGATGCAAATTCAACAAAAAGATTGGGAAGGCGCTTTTATACAAGCAAAAGCATTGGACAAAAGAAAAAAAGAAGATGGTAATCGTGTAATGGCTTTAGGACAACTCTTCGCTCAGAATGATGCATACGATGTTGCGATTAAGGCTTATAATTATGTAATTGAAAAAGGCAATGAAGTATATTACTATACAAATGCACGGATCGAGCTTTTAAATGTTTATTATCAAAAAGTCGTAACAAAAGGAAATTATACTTCTGCTGACTTAATAGTATTGGAAAAAAACTATATGACTACTATCTCCGAATTGGGGAAATCAGTAAACACCATACTGCTTCTTAAAAACCTTGCTCATCTTCAGGCTTTCTATATGAATAAAACAGATGCCTCAAAAATACTTTTGGAAGAAGCCATTGAGATACCTCAATTATCTGCAACAACACAAGCCGAATGCAAATTAGAATTAGCAGATGTTTTATTAATGACAGGTGATATCTGGGAAGCATCCTTGCGCTATTCTCAAGTAGAAAAAGCATTTAAATACGATGCGATTGGACAAGAAGCAAAATTCAGAGTTGCAAAAATATCCTATTATACAGGCGATTTCGGATGGGCTCAAACACAATTAGATGTATTGAAAGGCGCTACTTCAAAATTGATTTCAAACGATGCAATGAATTTATCCTTGCTAATAAGCGACGCATTGGCGATTGATACAAATGAAGCACCATTAATGCTATTCGCAAGCGCGGATCTCTTAAACTTTAGAAATCTGGATGATAAAGCGATCGCTCTTCTCGATTCATTAAATAAAACATATCCAAATCACGCACTTGCAGATGAGATCATCTATAAAAAAGCACAAATCGCACTAAAACACTTGCAATACAATGAAGCTGCAGCATTCTACCAAGAGCTTCTAAAAAATTACGGAGAAGATATTTTGGGTGACGATGCCATGTTTAAATTAGCTGAACTTAACGAAAATCAATTTAAAAATATCGAAAAAGCAAAAGAGCTCTATCAGCAATTAATGGAAAAATATCCGGATAGCTTATATGTGGTGGAGGCAAGAAAACGATTCAGACGATTAAGAGGAGACGCTATAAATTAGTCAATAACGATTGCGAATAATTTACACCGCAGCTATCGCATATTGCAATAATAGATTACAGTATAAACAAAAATGATAATTCATAAAATGATAATTTACAATGTTACAGTAAACGTAGAAAATGATGTTCGCGAAGAATGGTTATACTGGATGAAAACAAAACATATTCCGGATGTACTGTTAACGGGATATTTCATTGACAACAAAATATGTAAAGTACTGGTTGATGAAGAACAAGGAACAACTTATTCGATACAATACACCTGCGAAAGCCACGATAAATTACAGGAGTACCAGCGCTTGCATGCACCTCGCCTTCAAAAAGAAGTAACAGATAAATTCCCAAATAAATTTGTAGCCTTCCGAACCTTACTGGAAGTGATTTAGAAACACGAAGAAAGGCACAACCAAAAATCAATGAATCAGCAAACAAGCGAACGAATGAATCAAGACGTTAGGGCAAAAAAACATTTAGGACAACATTTTTTAAAAGATGAAACGATTGCACTAAAAATTGTAAAAAGTTTAAAATATATTTCTCAATATAAAAAGGTAATTGAAGTTGGACCAGGCATGGGCGTATTAACAAAGTACCTCATTCAGGAAAGCGCTTACGAAACCCACATCATTGATATCGACAGAGAATCTATTGCCTATCTCAAACAAAATTTCCCATCATTAGAGAACAAGATTATTGAAGGTGATTTTTTAAAACTTGATTTCAACAACCTCTTCAACAACGAATCCTTTGCTGTTATTGGAAATTTTCCCTACAACATCTCGACCGAGATTTTGTTTAAAGTATTAGACCACAAAAATCAAGTTCCCGAAGTTGTTGGAATGTTTCAGAAAGAGGTAGCGGAACGCATTGCTTCTAAACCAAGGAATAAAACCTATGGAATAACAAGTGTTTTGTTGCAAGCATTTTATGATATCGAATATTTATTTACAGTAGATGCGAGTGTTTTTAATCCGCCACCAAGAGTTCAATCTGCTGTGATCCGGTTAACCAGAAATACAGTTCAGCAACTGGATTGCAACGAGAAACTGTTCAAACAAGTTGTGAAAGCAGGTTTCAATCAACGCAGAAAAACACTTCGAAATTCTATCAAAGCATTTAAATTGAAACCAGCTTTTTTGGAGCACAAATACCTCACACAACGAGCAGAAGAATTATCTGTTGCCGACTTTGTGGCACTAACCAATATGGTGGAAGTTTAAATTTCCGTTAAACAGATGTATCAATAGGTATAAATCTTACCTTTGCACCCGTAAAAAACTATAAAAACAGTATCTCGTGCAATTTGAATTAACAGACGACTTTTTAATTAAACTCCGTGAAGCAATCGTAGCTAGAAACGGAGCATTTGTCGTTGACCATTTCAAAGAACTTTATCCACAGGATATTGCCGAAATTTTCAATGAACTTGAGATAGAAGAAGCAAAATATGTTTACACACAATTAGACGAACAAATTGCTGCCGATGTATTGGTAGAATTGGATGATGATGTGCGTGAAGATTTTTTAGCATCCCTTACTTCCAAAGAAATTGCCGAACACATCGACAATATGGATTCGGATGATGCAGCTGACGTAATCGCTGAATTACCTGATAATGTGCAGGACGAAGTACTTGCTCAGATGGAAGACAGCGAGCAAGCCAGCGATATTGTTGAACTATTAAACTACGATGAAAATACAGCCGGTGGTTTAATGGCTACCGAGTTGATACGTGTGCATGTGAATAGCAA
The DNA here is from genome assembly GCA_947466965.1 of Bacteroidota bacterium. GTDB lineage: Bacteria > Bacteroidota > Bacteroidia > 2-12-FULL-35-15 > 2-12-FULL-35-15 > 2-12-FULL-35-15. Next base: position 64,272 of record CANIFU010000008.1, on the reverse strand, counting down.
TGCCATTGAATGCGTTCGTGAAATCCGTGAACAGGCAGATAATGTAGAAAATATTTACGCCATTTATGTGGTGGATGACGAGGAGAAATTAGTCGGCTTACTTCATTTAAAAAAACTAATCGTTTCTTCAACCCGATCAAGAGTATCTGAAATATACGACCCAAAAGTAATTTCCATTAAAACAAATACCGATGCGGAAGAGGTTGCCAACTTAATGGACAAATACAACCTTGTTGTATTGCCTGTGGTGGATGCACTCGGCAGACTTGTAGGAAGAATCACGATTGACGACATTGTGGATGTTAGACGGGAAGAAGAAACCGAAGATTTGCAACGTATGGGAGGTATGGAGGCCTTGGATGAACCTTATATGAACATGTCGATTTGGGGCATATTGAAAAAACGAGCGGGATGGTTGGTCATATTATTTTTAGGAGAAACATTAACCGCAACCGCAATGGGATTTTTCGAAAATGAAATTGCAAAAGTGGTGATCCTTTCGTTATTTGTTCCTTTAATTATTTCCAGTGGAGGAAACACCGGATCTCAGGCATCTACATTAGTAATTCGAGCGCTCGCATTAGGGGAAATAACGATCCGTAACTGGTGGACAATTATAAAAAGAGAAATTAAAGTTGGATTTGTTTTAGGATTGATACTTGGAATCATTGGATTTTTAAGAGTTGCAGCATGGTCGCAATTCACAACTATTTATGGTCCGCACTGGCTTGAAATTGCATTAACTGTTGGTACTTCACTAATCGGTGTTGTTTTATGGGGAAATATTATTGGTTCTCTATTTCCATTGATCCTGAAACGATTCGGATTCGATCCAGCTGTTTCATCTGCTCCATTCGTTGCAACGCTTGTGGATATTACCGGATTGATTATTTATTTTTCTGTTGCATCATTATTATTAGGAAGTGTTTTACTTTAGTGTCGCAGGTTTTCAACCTGCGTAATTACATCTAGAGTATCATTCTTATTAAAAAAAACCTCTTCTTACTTTATGCAACACCCCTTTTTTCACCGTAGAAACTTACCACATCTTCATCCATCTCAAGGAATTTTTTTTATTACTTACAGATTAGTTGATTCCATGCCCAAAGAAATTATAGAGAAACTTCACAATGAGTTTATGAATAAAAAAGAAGAACTCATAATTCAGCCAAATAAACATTCTTATTTTGTAGCATTTGATGAATATATGGATCGATATAAAACTGACAAAAGCTTTCTCTCAATTCCGGAGGTTGCAGAAATAAATAAAAAGGCTTTACATCATTTTGACTTAAAATACTATCAATTAATCTGTTATTGCATCATGTCAAATCATGTTCATCTTGTAATAAAACTTACTGATGAAGCACCCGATTTAAGCCAAATAATGCATTCAATAAAAAGATATACAGCTAAAGAGTCGAACATTATTCTCAATAAAAAAGGAGCTTTTTGGATGAAAGAAAGCTATGATCACCTCATTAGAAGTGAAAAAGAATTAAGAAATGTGGTAAATTACGTCATTAATAATCCTGTTAAGGCGGGCCTGACAGAACACTGGGAAAAATGGCCTCATACTTTTATTAGATTAGATTTACTAAATTAAATTTACTTAGTTTTGTCACACAGGATTATAATACAGATGTTCAATATAAAAAATCTCTAGGTTGAAATCCTTTGAAAATATAATCACAGGTTAAAAACCTATGATACAAAAATTCACGAAATGAAAATCCTTTTCATCGACTCTAATCACCGTTTGCTTCATGAAACGCTTGAAAAAGCAGGACATACTTGCGATCTTTTTTACCAGTGGTCTGAAGAAGAAATTGAAAACAACATCCATTTGTATGATGGTATAGTGATACGCAGTAAAATTAAGATTACAAAAGATAGTATTGACAAAGCACCTAAGCTCAAATTTATTGCTCGTGCAGGAGCAGGTATGGAAAATATTGATGTGGCTTATGCTGAAAGCAAGGGAATAAAATGTATACATGCACCCGAAGGAAACCGCGATGCCCTTGCTGAACAGGCTATCGGAATGCTGCTTGCTTTATTTAATAATTTAATCAGAGCCAACAAAGAAGTACGTGAAGGAAAATGGATTCGGGAAGGAAACCGTGGAATTGAACTTTTTGGGAAAACTGTTGGGATTATTGGCTATGGAAATATGGGATCCGCTTTTGCTGAAAGGTTAAAAGGATTTGGAGTGAATGTATTGGTTTACGATAAATACAAAAAGAATTTCGGAAATGAATTTATAAAAGAATCTTCACTCGAAGAAATTTTCAAAAATGCAGCTATTTTAAGTTTACATACACCCCTTACAGATGAAACAAATTATTTAATCAACGATACATTCATCAATAAATTTTCAAAAAATATTTACATCATCAATACAGCCAGAGGAAAATGTTTAAACACTTCCGACTTGGTAAAAAATCTAAAATCCGGGAAAGTAAGCGGTGCTTGTTTAGATGTTTTAGAATATGAAAGGATTTCATTTGAAGCATTGGACACCAAAAAACTGCCTGATGCCTTTCAATATTTAATTCAGTGCGAAAATGTAATTTTGTCACCACACATTGCTGGCTGGACGCATGAGAGCAAGGAGAAAATCGCGAAGGTGTTGGCGGATAAGATTCTTAGTATTTCCAAATAAAGTTTCAGAACATTTGTCACTTCGAGTGATTCTGCGACAAAGGAGTAGAATTGTATCGAGAAGTGTTTCAAGATTCGTTTTCTTTGTTGTCGATACATTCCTTCGGAACACTCGAACTGACAGAACAATTGTTTTAATCCATCGGCTTCACAACCAACTGAACGGTATACCTGCTCTTCACTTCCAACAACACTTTTTTATCGATGGTTACTCTGTCAATAGTTGCCTGGTCGTAATAGCGGATCGTAATTAATTCCAAATTATCATTGTATAGAACTCTGTATTTTTTCTGAAGTGTTTTAATCAGATCGGGCAGTTTCCGTTCATCGGCATCCACACTCACCGAAAAGCTGATGGCAGAATTTTGCATCACATTTACTTTCACTTGCTTTTCGGAAAACAAATTAAAAATATCACTGAAGTTTTCCTCCGCAATAAATGAAAAATCTTTTGGAGAAATAGAGATCAACACCTGCTTCACTTTAAAAATAAAACAAGGAATAGGCAATGGTGATTGAATCTCATTGATCACCGTTCCTTTTTCCTCTGGATGTAAAAAAGATTTTACATACAATGGAATTTTTTTGTTCTGTAATGGTTTGATCGTTTTCGGATGAATAACAGTTGCTCCATAATAAGCCAACTCAATCGCATCTTGATAAGAAATTTGATCTAACTTCTTCGTTTCATCAAACCATTTCGGATCGGCATTCAATACTCCCGGTACATCTTTCCAGATTGTAACACTTTCTGCATTTGTTGTAAATGCTAATATTGCGGCTGTATAATCAGAACCTTCACGACCCAATGTTGTAGTGAAATTTTCGGAAGTGCCTCCTATAAAACCTTGCGTAATAATCACCGAACCATTTTGACATTCAGGCATCAGTAATTTATTCACCAACGATTGTGTGAGTTCCCAATCCACCTTCCCTTCGCGGTAGGTATTATCTGTTTGAATGTAATCGCGAACATCCTTCCAATGACTCTTAATTCCCGCTTCAATTAAATAGGCATTTACAATTTTTGTTGAAAGCACTTCTCCTAAGCTTACAATCTTATCGTATTCGTAATTATAATTTTCTGTCGGTACATCTTCAATCGCCCAATCCAATTCAACAAAGGTATTGTTGATTTCATTAAAAACAGGATGATCTTTGGAGGGAAACAATTCAGATAGAATATCGAAATGGAATTTTTTTATTTCAACCAATATAGAAGCAGCAGTAATGTTTTGATCTGCTGAATTTTTTACTGGATAAAAAACAGCATCGGTCAAACGCTCCAAGGCATTTGTTACTTTACCCATTGCAGATATCACCACCAAAATATTTTCTTTTGGAAAACGTTTCAATATTTCTGCAACATTTTTTACTGCAATTGCATCTTTCACAGACGCTCCACCGAATTTGAAAACTTTCATTGAACTGAATTTTACAATTATACAATAGGCAGTAGGCAATTAAATTCTACTGCAATTTTACTTCTCGTCCCTTGTTCTCGACTCCGCTCGAACTGACGGACATTGAATTGTCTACTTAAAATACTCTTGAATTTGTTCTTCACTCAACTTACAATTCAACCACTCGCTATCAAACTGTGAATTTACTTTTTCATAAAATTTAATTGCGGGTTCATTCCATTCTAAAACTTGCCACTCCATCCTCGGAGCGTTCATTTGTTTGGCTACATTCACCACTTCGTCAAATAATTTTTTCCCTATTCCGAAATTTCTAAATGGCTCGCTTACTATAATATCTTCCAGAAAAACACATTTTCCTTTCCACGTTGAATATTTAATATAATACAAAGAGATGCCAACAATTATCCCATCCGCTTCAGCAACATAAAAATGAAAGATCGGATTCATCCCAAATCCATCCAGTTCCATTTCTTCAATTGTAACGGCTACTTCGTTTGGAGCCTTTTCATAAGCTGCCAATTCTTTTACTAGATTTAATGCCTGCTGAAGGTCTGTTTTAATTCCTTTTCTAATCGTAATATTCATAGCCGCAAAGTTATTTAATTCTTTGGGTTTTATCCTCCAAAAATATTACGATATTTGTGTAAATTCAAAATAAACAAACAATGAGCAGAGTTAAAACGTTAGGACAATTTATTATTGAAAAACAAGCCGATTTCCCTTATGCAAAAGGTGAATTATCTCGGTTGCTGCGGGATATCGCTATCGCCTCTAAAATAGTAAACCGTGAAGTTACAAAAGCCGGATTGGCGGATATTTTGGGAGATGCCGGGGAAATCAATATTCAGGGAGAAAATGTAAAGAAATTGGATGTGTATGCGAACGAACAATTTATTGCCGCACTAAGTGTTGGTGGTGAGTGTTGCGCTATCGCTTCTGAGGAAAATGAAGACATCATAATAATTGACAACGAAGTATCAAAAAACGCGAAATACGTTGTTGCAATGGATCCACTGGATGGTTCATCCAATATTGATGTAAATGTTTCAATCGGAACTATTTTCTCGATCTACCGCAGAACATCTTTAAATGGTCCTGGGACATACGAAGATTTTATGCAACGTGGCACAGAGCAAGTTGCTGCCGGATACGTTATTTATGGCTCTTCTTGCATGATGGTATATACAACAGGAAAAGGAGTGAACGGATTTACATTAGATCCATCGATCGGAGAATTTTGTTTGTCGCACCCCAATATGCAAACACCTAAACAAGCAAAAACGTATTCTATCAACGAAGGAAATTATGTTCACTTTCCTGAAGGCGTAAAAAAATATATAAAATATTGTCAGGAGGAAGACGAAGCAAGCGGCCGTCCGTATTCATCGAGATACATAGGATCGGGTGTAGCTGACATTCACCGTAATTTAATTACCGGTGGTGTATACATCTACCCGACAACTGCAAAATCTCCGAAAGGAAAACTTCGCTTATTATACGAATGTAACCCATTGGCATTTATTCTGGAACAAGCAGGAGGAAAAGCGACCGATGGATTTAAGCGCATTATGGAACTTGACATAAAAGAACTTCACCAACGAACACCATTTTTTCTTGGATCCGCAGATATGGTTGATCTGGCTTGTGATTTCATGAAAAAATATTCATTAACTGAGAAAGTATAATACATACGAATAAGATGTTCGCCCAGTGACAGTGGATTTGTCAGTTCGATTAGCGGAACGGTTTGGAGCGTATCACGATACACTCCTCCTTTTGTGGGAATGACTTGAAGTGATATTATCTTTTAAATTGCAACATTTTAACATTTCACCTGACAACCAATTGTAATTCCGAGCATAGCAGATAAAACTATTTAAACCCTTATTTTTCTAAAAAAATAAGGGTTTATTTTTTGTATTTTTGCTACCATTTTCAGAAGACTGTGACGAAGGAAGATATATTAAGAAAGTACGGTGAATCCACTAACAATTCTATACTAATTCAAGAATTGGCCGGGAATATTACGCGTACCCAGCTCAAAAACGTAATCGGTTCGGGCGCTTCTTTTATTGCTGCAACTGCTTTTCAACACATCCACAAAACAAATTTACTTATACTTGCCGACAAAGAAGAGGCGGCCTATTTCCTGAATGATCTGGAAAATTTATTAGGCGAACAAAATGTTCTTTTTTTTCCAGCTTCTTACCGTATGCCCTACGAGCATGAAGAAATAGACAACTCAAATATTTTATTGCGCGCAGAAGTATTGAACAAGATCAATACAGGGAAAAAACATATTTGTGTAGTCACTTATCCTGAAGCACTCACCGAAAAAGTAGTTACAAAATCACATCTTAGCAAGAACACATTAGCGCTAAAACAAGCTGAAAAAATTTCTATCGATTTTATTACAGAAGTTTTAAATGAATATGAATTCGAACGCGTTGATTACGTTGTAGAACCTGGACAATATTCTGTGCGCGGCGGAATCGTTGATATTTTCTCCTTTTCAAACGAACATCCATATCGCGTAGAATTTTTAGGAAACGAGGTTGATTCGATTCGTAGTTTTGATCCGATATCTCAATTATCGATTCACAAACTTACTTATTGCACGATTATCCCGAATGTGCAAACAAAACTTTTGCAGGAATGCAGACAAACTCTTTTTGAATTCTTGCCTGAAAATTCTGTCATCTGGTTCAAACATTTCCAATTAACACTGGATCGAATAGAAAAAGCATTTGCTATAGCTGAAAACTCCTTCAACAAACTAGATTCGGTTATCGTGCAACTTCCTCCAGATGAATTATACATTCATAAAGATGTTTTCAGCAAACAAGCATTCGGCTTTCCTTTGGTAGAATTTGGGAATCATTTTTCTTTGTCGCCAACAAAAATAATTTCATACAATTTTTCACCTCAACCAAGTTTTAATAAGAATTTCAGTTTTTTAAATGATAATTTTAAAAGTAATCTTCGTAACGGATTGTCGAATATTATTTTTGCGGATGCGGCCAAACAAATTGAACGCTTGTATAAGATTTTTGAAGACATCGCTCCAAAAAAATCGGAGGACGCAACTTTATTCACTCCTATTCTTTTATCCATCCATGAAGGGTTTATTGATAATGAATTAAAATTAGCGTGTTACACGGACCATCAGATTTTTGATCGATATCACCGCTTCAAACTAAAAAGCAGCTTTTCTAAAAAGAATGAAGCACTTACATTAAAGGAATTAAAAGGATTGAATCCTGGAGACTATATTACCCACATCGACTATGGAGTTGGGCGTTATGGTGGATTGGAAACAATTGTAGTAAATGGAAAGACGCAGGAAACCATTCGTCTGATCTATAAAGATTATGATATTGTGAACATCAGCATTCACTCCTTACACCGCATAGCAAAATACTCCGGAAAAGAAGGAACAGAGCCGAAGATCAATAAACTCGGAACAAATACCTGGGCCACCTTAAAACAAAAAACGAAGAAAAAAGTAAAAGAAATTGCGTTTGATCTTATTCAACTTTATGCGAAACGAAAAGCATTAAAAGGTTTTCAATTCAGTCCGGATAATTATTTACAAAATGAACTAGAAGCTTCTTTCATTTATGAAGATACCCCTGACCAAATAAAATCGACCGCTGATGTAAAAAAAGATATGGAAAGCGAATGGCCAATGGACAGACTGGTTTGCGGAGATGTTGGCTTTGGGAAAACAGAAGTTGCTATTCGTGCCGCATTCAAAGCTGTATGCGACAGCAAGCAGGTTGCTATTTTAGTTCCTACAACAATTCTTGCTTTACAACATTATAAAACTTTTAAAGAACGATTAAAAGGACTTCCTTGCAATGTGGATTATATCAATAGATATAAATCGGCAAAGCAACAAAAGGAAACACTTGAAAAAGTGGAAAAAGGTACCGTTGATATTCTGATCGGCACACACGGCATTGTAGGAAAAGGTGTTAAGTTCAGAGACCTAGGACTGATCATCATTGATGAGGAACAAAAATTCGGTGTTGCAGTAAAAGATAAATTGAAAACGATCAAGAACAATGTAGATACCTTAACGCTTACAGCAACACCTATTCCACGCACATTGCAATTTTCTATGATGGGTGCAAGAGATCTTTCTGTGATCAACACTCCCCCGCCCAATCGTTATCCGGTGCAAACCGAATTACATACGTTTAATGAAGAGATAATCAGGGATGCTGTTTCATTTGAAATTTCGCGGGGCGGACAAGTATTTTTTGTTCATAACCGTGTTCAGAATATCATGGAAGTAGCCGGAATGATCCAACGATTGTGCCCGGATGCGAAAGTAGCAATTGGCCACGGACAATTAGAAGGTGATAAGTTGGAACAAGTAATGATGGACTTTATAGATGGGGAATATGATGTGCTTGTTGCTACAACAATTATTGAGGCCGGATTGGATATTTCCAATGCGAATACAATCATCATCAATCAGGCACATATGTTCGGACTGAGCGACCTTCATCAGATGCGAGGCCGTGTTGGACGCTCCAACAAAAAAGCATTTTGTTATTTACTCACAACACCTGTTTCATTGTTAACGCCCGAAGCACGCAAACGCTTAAAAGCGATTGAAGAGTTTTCTGATTTAGGCAGCGGTTTCAATATTGCGATGCGCGACCTGGATATTCGCGGAGCAGGAAATTTATTGGGTGGCGAACAAAGCGGATTCATCAACGAGATAGGGTTTGAGATGTATCAGAAAATTTTGGATGAAGCCATTATGGAATTACGCATGGAACACGAAGAATTGCGCGATACAAATGTAGGCGGTTCCCAAAAATACACGCAGAAACAGCACAGCCTCTATATTTCAGATTGCGTGATTGATACAGACATGGAAATATTAATTCCGGATGATTACGTAAACAACATTACAGAACGACTGAATTTATACCGTGAGCTGGATAATTCGAACAATGAAGAAGGACTTGCAAAATTTGAAGTTCAATTGCGCGATCGATTCGGACCAGTTCCTGCAGCAGCAATTGAATTAATTCACACCATTCGTTTGCGTTGGCTGGCGATGGAAATAGGATTTGAAAAGTTATTGTTGAAGAACAACCGAATGACAGGCTATTTTATTCAAAACCAAAATTCACCTTATTACCAAAGCGAAACGTTTACTAAAATATTAAAATTTGTTCAACAGAACGGACGTACATGTAAGATGAAAGAAACAAATGGAAAACTAAGCCTATCCTTTGAAAGCATTAAATCCATTGATGATGCGATTACTATACTTAAACCAGTAATACAATAATCAACATAAAAAAACACATAAAAAAAAGACCGAACAATCTGTCCGGTCTTTTTTGTTTTTTATAAACGCTTGCTAGGTTATCCCATACTATTTGCAATCGCGTTGAATGTAAGATCGTTCTTCCCTAACTTAGAGATGATGCTCATGTGGGATTTAAGTGCTTTTACAAATGTTTCATTGTAGATATAAGGAATACCAAATTCTTTTGCCGTTGCTTCAACAATTGGTGCGATAGCAGGATAATGAACGTGACAAATACGTGGAAACAAGTGATGTTCTGTTTGATAATTCAATCCGCCTACATAATAAGTGATCAACCAACTTCCTCTTGAAAAATCGGCAGTAGTTTCCATTTGGTGAATTGCCCATTCGTTTTGTATGTTTCCTTTTTCATCGGGAAATGGAAATTTAGCATCCTCCACCACGTGTGCCAACTGAAATACAATACTCAAGATCAAACCGGCAAGGGTGTGCATGATCAAAAATCCAATGAATAATTGCCCAAATGAATAATGAAGAAAAATCATCGGAAGCGCAAACATATAGGTAAAGTAGATTGCTTTCCAAAGTATTAAACCCATCAGGGTTAAAAATTTGCGGGAAGCACTATCTCGATGTTGTCCTTGTTTATTGAATTGTACATATTGAACAAAATCCTTTGCTGTTGTCCAATACAATGACATAATCGCATAAAAAACGAACACATAAAAAACCTGAAAACGCTGAACTTTTTTGTATTTTCCAGCAGGAGAAAAACGCATGATTACTTTATTGTCAATATCTCTGTCGTGCTCGTAAATATTAGTATACGTATGGTGAAGGATGTTGTGCTGGGTTTTCCAGTTTCTATTATCGCCACCAACAATGGTAAGGGATTGAGCAACAAATTTATTAATGAAAGAATTGGAGGAATAAGCATCGTGATTCGCATCGTGCATCACACTCATACCTATACCTGCAAGTCCCAAACCCATCACAGCAAAGCACACCCAAAGAAGAGGAGCACTATAGCTGTGCGTGATAATAAGCGTATACGGAACAAAGTAAAGGGCAAGCATGACGATGGTTTTAAAAACCATGTTGGCGTTTGCGTTTTGTGAAATTTTATTTTCAATGAAGTAATTGTCTACTCGTTCTTTCAGGATATTGTAAAACTGAGTTTTATCCTTATTAATAAACTTAATCTTTTGTTTCATTCGTTTTAAATTTAACACAAAATTACTTAAAAATAATGGTAAATTTTAAACTTTTCGACCAACGGCACTTTCGGCTATAAGTTAAGATCCATCCGCTTGTAATAAAGCAACATAGTAATAATAAAAAAGAGTGAAAAAGCCATTCCCACATAGCTGATATCCTCCACCATTACAAGTACTAATTCTTTAATAAAAAAAGTGATAACGAAGAGTTGCACACCCCATCTTTTCATATGCCACACACCGATATAGGAAATAAAGCTGCTTGCCACAATCAATCCGAATAAAGCAGGGTACCAATCCCCCATCTTTTTAATAGAAGGAGAAAATACAGAAGGGAAACTAAATACGATCCAGATAAAACCAAGAATACAAACGATTCGAATAAGTAAAGGACGTTTGATAGAAGACTGCATGCTTTTTAAAATAATTATTAATATTTGATCTTTTTTAAATAATCCCCAAACACAATAGGGGTTGACATTATACCATAAAATCCCAATCCTCAAGATTGAAGTCCTTCTGAACTAATTACTCCGAATTGCTTCCACTGGATCGAGCTGAGATGCACCATACGCAGGAACAAAGCCTGATACCACACCAATTAGAATTGAAATTGTAAAACCTAAAATAATGTTGGATCGACTCAATGAAACTTCCATTCCAATGGAATCGCCAATTGCCAGTGTTAACAAAAACACAATCAGCAAGCCGATCACCCCACCGATCAAGGATAAAAAAACCGCTTCGAACAAAAACTGAGAAAGAATAAAATAATTTTTTGCCCCCAGCGATTTTTGTATTCCAATAATATTGGTGCGCTCCTTTACCGAAACAAACATAATGTTGGCGATACCGAAGCCACCTACTAAAATGGAGAAACCTCCAATTACCCATCCAACAATGCCAACTACACCAAACAAACTATCAAATTGTGTGGATATCAAACTCGTTTGATTGAGCGCAAAATTATCGTCCGAACGGGGATGTAATTTGCGTATCGAGCGCATCAATCCAGTAAGTTCATCAATCAAATCATCATTACTGATGCCCGGCTTGGCACGCACTAAAATCTGTGGATCCAAATCCTCATTTCTAATATCTACCAAACTTCTAGCATAATTAATGGGCACAAGTACTTCCGTATCAACACTACCACCTAAAATACTTTCTCCCTCTTTTTTAAAAACACCGATCACAATCACTTTCGCACCGTTCACTTTCACCGATTCTCCAATTGGGTTTTGATTTGGGAACAAGGCTTTGGCGAGTAAATCCCCAATAACAGCAACAGGACGGCCGGAAGCAGACTCCGCTTCGGTGAAATAGCGACCATCGGCAATCTCAAAATTTTTAACTCTGTCGTATTGATGGGATGCACAGTTAATCGGAACATTTTCGATACTACTGCTTTTATATTTTACAGTAATGCGTGCACTTACCAGAAAGGCGACCGACTGAGCACCATTGCACGTTTCAAGGATCTGATTCAGCTCAGGATATTCGGGAACGGGCCGGTTCATGTATTTCCACCAAGGATAGTTAGGTCCAAATGTCCAAGGCCATTTCTGAATAAAAACCACATCATCACCCAGACTTTGCACACTTTTCCTTAGGTTTTGTTCTAAAGAATCGACAACCGTAAAAACAATGATTATGGCAAAAATACCAATGGTAATACCTAAAAGCGAAAGAAATGTTCTCAACTTATTTCCCACAAGGGAATTAATTGCAAACGAAATACTCTCCCGTAACAAACCAAAAATGATCATCTGAAAAAAATGAATTTTAACACTGCAAATGTACCAAAAATAATTGCCGTAAAACTTCGAAAATTTTTGTCGGAAAAAATGCTTGAAAAATCGCGTTATTAACAAAAACAACATTTATCAACAAAGTACGTTTAAGCTCGCATAGCGCATAAAAATTAATACTTTTGTAAGTGAAATTTAACATTGGTTATGAGCGGAGCAAAAAAGATAAAAAACGCACTTATTTCAGTCTATTACAAAGATAATTTAGAACCAGTAATTCATCAATTGAGTGCGTTGGGAGTAAAACTATTCAGCACAGGCGGAACACAGGAATTCATTGAAAAGCTAGGTGTATCTGTAACTCCAGTTGAAACATTAACATCCTATCCATCTATTTTGGGTGGTCGCGTAAAAACATTGCATCCGAAAATTTTTGGCGGAATATTGAGTAGAAGAGAATTACAGAGCGACATTGACCAATTGGAAGAATATGAAATTCCTGAAATCGATTTAGTGATTGTTGATCTTTATCCTTTTGAAGAGACTGTAAAATCAGACGCTCCCGAACAAGACATCATTGAAAAAATTGACATCGGGGGAATTTCTTTAATCCGTGCAGCGGCAAAAAATTTCAAAGATGTAGTGATCGTTTCTTCAAAAAATGATTACAATTATTTGCACGATACTATTTTAATCAGTCAAAAAGGCTCATCAACATTGGCAGACAGGAAACATCTTGCTGCTTGTGCATTTAATATCTCGTCACATTACGATACAGCTATCTTCAAGTATTTTAATGGAGAAGAAACCACCGCATTCAAGCAAAGTATTCAAACGGCCCAAGTATTACGATATGGTGAAAACCCTCATCAAAAAGGCGTATTCTATGGTAATCTTGATGAAATGTTTTCTAAATTAAACGGCAAAGAATTATCTTATAACAACTTATTAGATGTAGATGCTGCTGTAAGTTTGATCGCAGAATTTACAGATACAACCTTTGCGATCTTAAAACACAACAATGCATGCGGAATTGCATCTCGACCAATGCTGGTTAATGCATACAAAGCTGCATTGGCGGGAGATCCAACAAGTGCTTTTGGAGGTGTATTGATAACGAATACAGAAATTGATTTTGCTACTGCAGAAGAAATTCACAAATTATTTTGCGAAGTAATTATTGCTCCAAGCTACAATGAAAAAGCAATTGAATTATTAAAATCAAAACCGAACAGAATCATCCTGAAACAAAATGCTGTGAAACTGGCTAACAAATCATTCAGAACCTTATTGAATGGTGTGATTGAGCAAGATAAAGACTTTAAAACAGAAACAATAAATGACATGCAAACAATTACTAAAATATCGCCAAGTGCTGATGAGTTGCGCGATCTGGCGTTTGCAAATAAAATTGTAAAACATACTAAATCTAACACAATTGTACTTGCAAAAAACAATTCATTACTTGCGAGCGGTGTCGGTCAAACATCCAGAGTAGATGCCTTGCAACAAGCTATTGTAAAAGCAACTCATTTTGGCTTTGATCTGAAAGGTGCTGTTATGGCTTCGGATGCTTTCTTCCCTTTTCCTGATTGCGTTGAAATTGCTAAAAAAGCTGGTGTTACTGCTGTAATTCAGCCCGGTGGATCAATCAAAGATAAAGAATCTATTGCTTATTGCGATGCGAATGGCATGTCGATGGTAATGACTGGGGCAAGACATTTTAAACATTAAAAAAGTGATGGGGTAATGGAGTGATGGAGTGAAGTGATGGAGTGAAGTGATGGGGTGATGGAGTGAAGTGATGGGGTGATGGGGTGATGGGGTGATGGGGTGATTAAGGAAAAGAAAAAATATTTGAAGTATAAATGCAATTGGCAAATTGCCTATTGATAAATTATCTAATTGAACTATGGGTTTATTTAATTTTTTAACACAAGAAATTGCGATTGACTTAGGAACAGCCAACACGCTAATTATCCACAACGACAAAGTAGTTGTGGATGAACCTTCTATCGTAGCTGTTGACCGCATGACGGGCAGAGTGATTGCTGTTGGAAAACAAGCGATGCAGATGCATGGTAAAACGCACGAAAACATAAAAACGATTCGCCCCTTAAAGGATGGAGTAATTGCAGATTTCCATGCTGCAGAACATATGATCCGCGGAATGATCAAAATGATCAATCCTGGAAGACGATTATTTCAGCCTTCCTTGAAAATGGTAATATGCATTCCTTCCGGAATCACAGAGGTTGAAAAGCGTGCGGTTCGTGATAGTGCTGAACATGCTGGAGGAAAAGAGGTTTATTTAATACATGAACCAATGGCTGCTGCTATAGGCATCGGTATTGATGTGGAAGAACCGATGGGAAATATGATCATCGATATTGGTGGTGGAACAAGTGAAATTGCCGTTATTGCTTTGGGTGGTATTGTTTGTGATAAATCGATACGTATCGCTGGGGATGAATTTACTTCAAATATTGAAGAGTATATGCGCAGACAACACAATATTTTAATTGGAGAACGCTCGGCTGAGCGTGTTAAAATTGAAGTTGGTGCTGCCATGACAGAAATAGATAATCCTCCACCTGATTATGCCGTTCACGGTAGAGATTTAATGACAGGTATTCCGAAAGAAATTTATGTTTCATATGTGGAAATTGCTCATGCCTTAGACAAGTCCATTTCAAAGGTAGAAGAAGCGATTTTGAATGCGTTGGAAATGACACCACCGGAACTTTCTGCGGATATTTTCCGTACTGGAATTTATTTAGCAGGGGGGGGGTCAATGTTGCGCGGATTAGATAAACGTATCTCTTTAAAAACAAAATTACCAGTTCATATTGCAGAGGATCCGCTACGTGCTGTTGCCCGCGGTACAGGTATTGCTTTGAAAAATGTAAATAAGTTCCCTTTCTTGATGAAATAATAAAATAGATATTTATTAATCTGCAATTTTAAAAATACAAATACTCAGTATTCAGACGTTCAGGTTTAAATTCAAAAAATGCGTAACTTAGTAATATTCATCTGGAGACATTATTTCTTTTTTCTGTTTCTTATACTTGAAGCACTTTGCATTTATTTAATCGTACAAAATAATAAATTTCAACGCGCGAGTTTTGTCAACTCGTCAAATAAAATTTCAGCGACTGTGCTGAGTACATCAGAAAATATTCAGCAATATTTTTACCTAAAAAGTGAAAATGAAAGATTGGCAAAAGAAAATGCGGAATTACATTCGCACGACATGTTGTCGTTTTCAATTTTAGTAAATGGACAATATACTTTAAACGATACGGTTTTCCGTCAGAAATATACATATACGAGTGCAAAAGTCGTTAACAACTCCACCAACCGTAGAAACAATTATCTGACACTCGATAAAGGCTCAAAACAAGGTATAACAAATAAAATGGGAGTTGTAGCAAGTTCAGGAGTTGTAGGACTTGTTGAAAATGTTTCAGAAAACTTTTGCACTGTAAAATCATTGTTACATAGCAATACAATCATCAATTCAAAACTAAAAAAAGATGGATCTTTTGGTCCGCTCAATTGGGATGGAGGAAGTTTTGAATATGCAACACTCAATGACATTCCAACGCATGTGAGATTAATTAAAGGAGATACGGTTGTTACTAGTCAGTATACAAAAATGTTTCCTGAAAACATTATGGTTGGAACGGTAGACAGTTATTACAGAGAATCAACAAAACCATTTTATACCGTTAAAATAAAACTCTCTACTGATTTCAAGAAGCTAACGCATGTTTACATTGTAGATAATAAATTAAGAGAAGAACAGGAAGAATTGGAGAAGAAAACAGAAGGAATGAATAAAGAATAAACATGACGAATACAATCCTTAGAAATATTATTCGCTTTTTTGTACTGATTTTTGTGCAGGTGCTTATCATAAAGAACATTGAACTGGGCAGATTCATTAATCCTTTCCTATATGTTCTTTTCATAATTATTTTACCATTTGAAACGCCCAAATGGCTATTGCTTGTTACATCATTCATTTTAGGAATTACAATCGATACATTTTATGACACCGCAGGAATGCATGCAGCTGCATGTGTATTAATGGCTTATATTCGTCCGGGAGTATTAAAATTATTTTCTCCGCGTGATGGGTATGAATTCGGCACGCAGCCGACTATTCAATATTTGGGAATTCCATGGTTTCTTTCATATGCCGGAATATTAGTTGTTTTACACCATCTCGTATTATTTTACATTGAAATATTCCGGTTCAGCGAATTCTTTTCTACCTTTTTTAGAGTTATTGTAAGTTCAATTGCCACTCTTCTTCTAGTTGTTGTCAGTCAGTATCTTTTCCATCGAAAAAAAGAACAAGAATGAATCAATTATCAGAAAGAAAATACATCATTATCGGTGTTTTTATTTTGGTTGGGCTTGCGTATATTTCGCGCTTATTTTATATACAGGTCATAAACGACTCCTATAAATTGGATGCAAGAAACCAGGCATTCCGTTATACAACCGACTTTCCGATTAGAGGATATATTTATGACAGAAATAATAAGTTGCTTGTATACAACGAAGCGGCTTATGACTTGATGATCCTGCCAAAAAATGTAAAAAAAATAGATACATTAGAACTTTGTAATTTGCTTGGCATTTCAAGAGAACAATTCTTAAAAAAAATGAAGAAGGCTATACAGTCTCCTAACTCACCAAGAAAAGAATCCATTTTTGAGAAGCAACTTTCACCAAAAGATTATGCTGCGCTTCAAGAAGTACTCTACCGCTTTCCTGGATTTTTTGTTCAATCGCGTACATTACGAAAATATCCAAAAAAAATTGCGGCACACATGCTTGGTTATATAGGAGAAGCAGATAAACGAACCACAGAAAAGGATGAATATTACAGAGAAGGTGATTACTTAGGAGTTAGTGGAATAGAAAAAAGTTACGAGAAAGTACTCCGTGGAAAAAAAGGACTCCGTATTATCATGAAGGATGTAAATAACCGCGACATGGGAAGTTATATGAACGGATTATACGACACGGCAGCTATTTCAGGAAAACCACTCACAACAACTTTGGATGCGGATCTTCAGGAATATGCAGAACTACTCATGCAGAATAAAATTGGAAGTGTTGTTGCATTGGATCCATCAACAGGAGAAATTCTTGCTATTGTAACGAGCCCGACTTACGATCCAAACTTATTTGTTGGAAGAGCACGCAACAAAAACTTTGTTGAACTGTCACAGGATTCTATCGGAAAACCCTTATTCAATCGATCTACAATGGCCTCTTATCCTCCAGGATCTACTTTTAAATTGGTAATGGCACTCATCGGACTAAACGAAGGAGTATTAACAGCCGACACAAAATATCCCTGCGCCAGAGGGTATCCACCTTTGGGAGGAAGACCAAAATGTCACCCCCATGGTTCTCCTATGGATCTGGAAGGCGCGATTGGTACATCTTGCAACTCGTATTTTTCATATGTATTTAAAAGTGTAATTGAAGATAAAAAATACCATAGCACCTATAAAGCATATGCCAACTGGCGTGAAATTGCTACGAGTTTTTGTTTGGGTACCAAAACCGGCTCGGATCTAGCCAATGAATTAAGAGGGAATGTACCCAGCATTAATTACTATGATAAAATTTTCGGAAAAGGAAGCTGGAAAGCAAGTACCGTTATTTCTTTGGGAATCGGACAAAATGAATTAGGTGTCACTCCTCTTCAAAATGCAAACCTTGTTGCAATCATCGCAAACAAAGGGTGGTACTATACACCTCACATTGTAAAGGCTATTGATGGGAACCCGAATGACACGATCTTAGATCGTTTTAAAGTAAAACATTATACTAAAATTAAAGATACTGCTATCTACAATGTAGTTATTGCTGGTATGGCAAAAGCGGTGGAAGGTGGAACTGCTGCAGCTTTAAAAATTGAAGGAATTCCTTATTGTGCTAAAACAGGAACAGCACAAAATTCAGGAAAGGATCACTCGGTATTTGTTTGTTTTGCTCCGAAGGACAATCCCAAAATTGCAATTGGTATATTAATTGAAAATGCTGGATTCGGTTCAACTTATGCCGGACCAATCGCCAGGCTGATGATGGAAAAGTATTTAAAAGGGAAGATCACAAGACCCGATTTGGAAAAAAGAATGTTAGAAACCGACTTGATACACAAAGCCAAAAATGCAACGATCACAAAACAACACTAGCATTTTTCACAACATCGACTGGATCACAGTCCTTACCTATCTTTTATTGATAATGATGGGATGGCTGAATATTTACGCAGCGGTATATAACGAAGAACATCATGCTATTACAGATATCAGTCAAAAATATGGTAAACAATTAATATGGATCACCACCTCCTTACTACTCGCATTAATCATATTGATCATCGATGAAAATTTTTATACTGCCTTCGCTTATTTTATTTTCGGTGCAATACTGATTGCCAACATTGCCGTTCCTTTTCTCGGACGAGAAGTGAAAGGAAGTCGCTCTTGGTTTCGTTTTGGCGATTTCGGGATTCAACCGGCTGAGTTCATGAAATTTGCTGCCAACTTAGCGTTGGCGAAATTTCTGAGTAATCAAAATATAAAAATTGCCGATTATAAAAACACATTCATATCACTTCTAATAATTGGTATTCCCTGCATTATTATCATGAAGCTTCAAGATGAAACAGGATTAGCAATTGTGTTCGCAGCATTTATATTCACCTTATACCGCGAAGGATTATCCGTCAATTATTTATTACTCGGCTTTCTGGCAATCGTATTGTTTATTCTGGCATTGTTGATCAACAATTTATACTTGTTCATCATCATCGGTTCACTTTGTAGCATTGCAATGTTATTTATTAAGCGCAATGCAAAAAACTTATTCATCATTGGCGTTATCGGCTTAACCGCTTGTAGCATGGTACGAGGCACAACCTATGTTTACGACCACATGGAAGATCACCAAAAAATACGTATTGATGTATTATTAGGAAGAGGAACGGTAGATTTAAAAAAAGAAGGATACAATGTGAATCAGGCAAAAATTGCGATTGGGTCCGGCGGGTTTATCGGGAAAGGATATTTACAGGGAACACAAACGAAATACGACTTTGTTCCCGAACAGGATACCGATTTTATTTTTTGCACCGTTGGTGAAGAGTGGGGTTTTGTAGGTAGTGCTTTTGTAATAATACTTCAACTATTTCTTATGATCCGATTGATCTTTATGGCCGAAAGGCAACGGTCTCCTTATAGCAGAATCTATGGTTATGGTGTTTCTTCGGTTCTATTTTTCCATCTGACAGTAAATATTGGAATGACAATCGGACTCGCTCCCGTTATTGGTATTCCACTGCCATTCTTTAGTTATGGAGGTTCATCATTATGGTCGTTCACCATATTGCTATTTATCTTTATTAAATTAGATTCTAAACGATTGCAGATTCTGAGATAACACTCTTTCCTCCTTTTTCATTCCCCTTTTTCTTGTTCAATTGGGTTTTAATTTTTTACTTCCAACATATCAACGACGATGCGTTGCATTTATATTTTTGATAGATCATATTATTTTAAAAAATAATTTTAAAATCAAAGCTGAAATAAAATCAATAAAAACAAAAAGAGGAGAAAGCCTGGAATGTTTTGTCTTCGCTCAACAAAAAAGCTGGGATACTAATGCAAAAAAAGGCTTCCGTTTTTGGAAGCCTTTTTAAAACTGATAACTAATTTTTAATAACCGAACTTCGTAAGGTGTTCGATGATGTTAGCGTTTTCTTTTAAAGCATTGAATACTTCATAATCAACACGTGGTTGAATACTCTGCATTTGTGCTTTTTGAGGACCGCTATATTCTTTCAGAGCAGTTGCATCCGTAACGGATTCAACAAACACAACAAATACACCTTCTTTACCCGCAATTGGCTTGCTCATTGTTTTGGCTTTCTGAACGGAAACAGCACCCATTACCGCTGGCTCACTTGAAGAGCCGGGTATTTGATTCGTCATAAAGTTAACATTTTGTGCTTGTTCAACTGCCAATTTCATAGAAGCAGCAATTCCATCTATGTTTGCATTTCCTGCCATTGCAGCAGTAAATTCTTTTGTAAAGATCTCCGCTTTTTTATCCTGAATTACTTTTGCAGCAACTACATCTTTTACTTGTTCCAAAGGAGCAATTCCTTTTTCTCTCACATCAGTAATCACAGCAATAATATATTTATCACCATATTCCTGAGGTTCAGAAACTGTTCCTAATTTATTTTCGTAAGCCCAACGGATTAAAGGTTTAGGAGAATCTATTCCAGCAATTGTTTTATCGTTTTCCTTTAATTTTTCTGTAACACGTTTGTTTAATTTCTGGTCAACAACAGCTTTTTGGAACAACTCGTTTGTTGTGTTTTTTCCAGAGAAATCATTCGCTAACGAATAAATCATTTGCTTGGTTTTGCTGCTGGCTTCATTACGAGCTTCGATAGTACCAACCTGAACTTTCTTTTGAGAACCTTTAGTATCCAACACTTCAATGATGTGATATCCGAACTGAGATTCAACAATTACGAGGTCACCTTTCTTACCATCCAAACCGGCATTTTTAAAAGGTTCAACAAAACCACTGCTCGCATTTAACCAACCGTAGTCACCGCCTTTACCCATGTATTCTTCGCCTTCCTTTTTATTTGGAGGCATTTTTTTACCGCCATCGTCAGAAAATTTTTCTACGAAATCAACAAATTTTCCACCCTTTTTAAGTTCTCCCAACAAACTGTCGGCCATTGATTTTGCTTGTACTTTTGTACGTGAAATTGTTTGAGAGGCACCGGAATCTTTATATCCAACAAGAATATGACGAACTTTAGCTGAATCAGCAGACATTTTTGTTGCCAATAATTTAGATACTTTCAACGCTCCATTTTCTTCATATGGTCCCATTACAGTTCCTACTTCAGCCTTAAAAATTGCTGTATCAATAAATGAAGATAAGGTTCCCGCAATGTGAAAAGACTGATCGAAATTACGCGTTTCAGATTCAGCAATGATGAGTGTAGAATCTTCGGTAAATGATTTCGCGCCTTTAAAATCGTCCGCTACTTTCTGCATTCTTAACTTTGCTTCAGCGATATCCTCCTGTGAAGGAACAATATCGTATGTTATATATTCCAAAACACGAGAAGCTTCTTGCTTGTATGAATTCTGATGGGCTGTATAGTAGGCATTTAATTCTTCATCGGTTGGCTTAATGGTACTATCAGCTAAAAGTTTGTAATTTTTTAAAACATATCTGATAGAAGATAAATTATTTTGAGCTAAATAGTCACGCTTTGCTGCTGAAGTAGTAACATACAATCCTTTTTTGATAAGGTTATTATATTTTTCTATCACACGAACCTGACGTACATATTCTTCTAACTGCATCCACTGTACTTCCTGTTCATCAGTCATTGCCTGGGTGAACTCACGGATCTTCGCCGAACTAACTTCTCCCGTTTTAGGATCAGCGAACATAGGAGATACTTTACCAGATTGAGGATCACTTAAATTTCTTACTAAAGCAGAGTGCGGGTGCGTCACCATCAAATCATATAATTCTTCATCAGAAATAGAAATTCCTAATTTCTCATATTCCTTTACCATTACCTGCTCGTTGATCATTTGATTCCAAACCTGTTGAACAATACCATCTGTCTCTTCAGCAGTAAGAGATGCTTTCTGACTGTTACGTTTCTGCGTTTCAACAGCTGCATCTACTTTGTTTTTAAAAACATTGATATCGATTGTGTTTCCAGCTATTTCTCCTACAGCAGTATCATTGCTGCCAAACATAGAATTACCGCCTTCAAACAAACTGGTTAATACAAATGCCAACAATGCCAAACCTACAATTGCGACCAAAAGGCCTGAACGCTTACGCAAACTTTCTAAAGTACTCATATATTTATTTTTTGTTTTTGTTTTTCCCCGAAAACCAATTGGTTAATCCGAATTAATTAATAGGGTTGCAAATATAAGATTCTTAGCGAAATCTTAAAAGTTTTTAGGTAAAAGGTTTTTTAAATCAAAGTTCTGATTATCAGACATTTGGGTTTTGAATCGTTAAATTCACCTGTTCTATTCGGGTTCTAGTGACGGCAATTATGGTAAATAAAAAGTTTTCGATTCTTATTTCGGCTTGAAAATGAGGGATGCTTTCATGGTAATGCATGATCAATCCGCCCAATGTTTCAACATTATCAAGGATGGGTAAATTGAGATTGTATTTTTTATTGATGTAATCGGTTTCTAAACGAGCAGAAAAAATAAATTCATGGTCAGAGAGTTGCTTTTCGGTCATTTCTTCTTTATCGTGTTCATCCTCTATCTCTCCGAATATCTCTTCCATTACATCTTCCATTGTCAACATGCCGGATGTGCCACCAAATTCATCAACAACAACAGCAATACTTTTATGCTGCTGAATAAATACTGTAAGTACTTCACTTGCAGCCATCGATTCGGGAACAATACTTACGGGCAGGAGAATACTTTTTATGCTTTCGGGACTTTTAAATAATTCTTTTGAATACACATAACCAATAATATTATCGATACTATCGGCATAAATTAATATTTTGGAAAGGCGCGATGAAATAAATTTTTGTTTTAAAACACTGATGGATTCATTTACATCCAAAGCAATAATTTCTGTTCGTGGGATCATACATTCCCTCGCTTTCACACTAGAAAAATCCAGCGCATTCTGAAAGATCTGAATCTCATGATCCATTTCCGCTTTTTTCTCCACAGAAGAAGAAGTACCTTCTCTTACATAATTATCGAGGTCGATCATGGTAAATGCAGCATTCTCATTTTCAATTTTCAATCGGAATAGTTTTTTGAGAATAAATTCAGAAAAGCCGATCGTAACCATTACAACGGGATACAAAAGACCATAGACGATGGTTAAAGGAAATGCAAATAAGGTAAGTGTTTTGTTAGGGTTAATCCTAAATAAATTTTTTGGCAAAAATTCTGCGGTGATCAAGATGAGCATGGTAGAAAGAAAAGTAGAGATCAGCAAGATCAATATTTTATATTCATGAGAAATAAATTGTTCTAAAAAACCTTCCAATCGTTCATCCATATAAATTCCAAAAATCACGAGTGCAATATTATTTCCGAGCAGCATGGTTCCCAAATAGCGGGAAGGATATTTATTGAAATGAGATAATATTTTTGCAGAGAAATTTCCTTGTTTATTTTCAAGCTCGATCCTCAATTTATTGGAAGTAATGAACGCAATCTCGAGACCCGAAAAAAATGCGGAAGCAAGCATTGCAATTAAAATGATGATGGTACTTTCCACTTCTTATTTTTTTTGTTCTTCTTTTTGTTTCAGGGAAGCTTCAAACTTCATACGTTGTTTACGTCTTACGGCATACATCAATCCGCAGGCAAATGTGAAGACGAGGAAATAAATTGACCCTCTGTTATCACCGCTTATTATTGAAAACGCACACATAATCACACCAATACAGCCCATAAAGAGCCATACAAGTTCTAATATTCTAAATGTTTTATTCATTTTTTATTTTTTTTGTTTTTATCAGGAGTTAGATCTGCATCTTTAATGTCTATTTCTCCTTTTACATTTTTTATCTGGTATTCCGAAAAATCTTGATCAGCTTCCATACCATCACCCCAGATCACTTGATCTTTTGTAGTTATTTTCACAAAATCATCGGTGTATATTTTTTTTGTTGTGGCATTCCAGATCAGGTGTTCCGTATTTAATTTCTCTCCTTTTTCGTTAACAACAATTACATTTCCTTTTGCTTCCATCTTTTCCATCAAACCGTTTCCACTATCAAAACCAATTCCATAATTAGCAGTTAACGTTGTTTGCTCCTTTTTTGTTGATTGGTAAAAAATAATGTTCATTCCTTTGGGTAATTCGAGATATGGTTTTTGTCCTGCGTACCGATCAATTTGCGGAGCAATTAATTTAGCCCGAACAATGGCAGAATCGCTATATAAAAATTCCACATTTTTACTTGACTCGAGCGGTAATTTTTTTTCTGTTGCTGAAGTAATGGAATTCACAACATCAATATCATTCTCACAGGAAGTGAAGAATAAAGGGAAAGAAACAAGAATATAAAGTAAAATATTTTTCATTATAACAGCGAACTGTGCGGCTAATTTAAGGATAATTTTTATTAGGACATCAATGGGATTTACAAAGCAATTTTATTGATGTGAAGAATCGCTTCATGTTGCTCATTGACAAGCGAAACAATCTGAAAACCGCCGAGGAATTAATCAAATTTTGGCTTTTGAAACCATCTGTCGTTAATAGTAAATCCGATAGACACTTTCAAATAATTTTCTTTGATGAGTCCGTTTGTAACTGTACCTCTCTGTCCTAATTCCGCACCGATATTTACCATCGAAAAATTTTGTAAAATAAAACTTCTCCCTACAGGAAAACCAAAACCAATAACGAATCCGTATTCATTCAGAGGTGTATTTTTTAATTCAAGCGCAGTTTGCATGTAACGCAGACCCAAACGGTAATGTACACGTTTTAGATAGCTAGCATTTGGACGAGGATCCGGAATGAACTGCGCTCCTATAGAAGTACGCATGCTATTTTTTAATTCCTGTGATTGTCCGAAAGAACTGTAAGAACTCCAATTCTGAAAAGCAAAATCGGCGGCTATAAGCCATTTATCGCCTTTCTTGAAACCAATTCCAAAACCAAAAGAAAGCGGTAAAGTGATTTTTCCTTTTGTACCTTGCGTATTTTCAATCGTATCTTTTATAATTTCGTTACCAACAGAATTATTGAAATAACTGTAGGAAACACTATCAATACTTGAACCCATTGATGTTTGAGAAGCGAACGTTATTCCGAACAATACTTTCACATTTTCTTTCAGATCGCGGTATTTTACTGGTCGGCATGTATCCGCTTTATCTTTATATGAAACCGAATCAATAACATAGGCCATCTGCATTCCATAATCAAAGTATAAACCATCCACACGCGTGTTTGTTCCTACTCTTGTATTAAAAGCGAAGATGCTCGCAGGAAAAATAGAGCGTCTTGTGTTTTCCATATTACCAAAAAGATAAGATGCATTGACACCCAAAGATAAACTTTGAAGGAATTTTTTTCTGTTCAGCGCTTTACGAAGCTCTTGGTTATCGGCAAACAATTCATGACAGGATTTCAATGTATTATCTATTCGCTTTAACGAACGTAAAGTTGCGTATTTAGAAGACTGCTGATATTTGCGAGGTAAATTATACAAGGGTTTTAATCCGTTTCCAAAATAAACCTGATTGATACCACCAGTACCTTCGTATAAATAATTCACTGTTCCGACATTGGTAATAACTTGCTCATCCGAAACTTTGTAACCAACAGCACTAAAAGGAACTAAGCCAACACTTGCTCCCCACCATTTTTTGATAGGAAAAGCAAGAGAAATATAAGCTAATGAAGCATTATTAATTGTTGTTTTAGCAGCGGCACTTTCCAACTGAACACGATTGTAATTTGCACCTAATTCGGCAGTCACCAAACGCATATTGGTATACGAAGCAGGATTTCCATTATTGATAAAAAACATCTGAACCGAATCATTCTGCATGGCGATATAGGTACCACCCAATGCAAAACCTTGCCCAAAACCTTTTCCTCCTATTTCACCAATTCCGTAACGGGAATATGGAGAGCTCGTTGTTTGAGCGAAAGCAGCTGTGTTCAAAAAGAACAAAGAGGAAAATAATAAAAATAGGATGGCGATTGATCTTATAGTATTCGACTTGCTGAGGTACATCTTTATCACTTAATACGATTTAAATTGTAATCTAAAATTTCGTTCAATCCTTTGAGGATTATATTTTGGTCTGCAAAGATGCTGTTTTTTAACCGTTTCTCAAAAAAATTAACGTCTCCACCTGTTAAAACAACATTTATATCCGGGTACCGTTTTTTATATTGGTCAATAAAGCCATCTATTTCAGCAACAGCGCCCAATAGAGCTCCCGACAAAATGCTATCATTCGAGTTGGTGGCTATAAATGTATCAAACAACTGATCAACAGTTAATAACGGCAAACGAGATGTAAAAGTATGCATTGCGTTTAACCGCATCTTCAAACCGGGAGATATTGCCCCACCAATGTATTCATTTTTTATTGTTACAAAATTGTATTTGATACAGGTACCGCAATCGATCACTAGCACATTTTTATTCGGGTATAACAAATTACCTCCTACGGCACCGGCTAAACGGTCGCTACCTAGAGAATGTGCTGTTTGATACAAATTTTTAACAGGTGTAAGTGTATCAGCTGTAAAGGACAACACCTTTACTTTTTCTTTCAATAGAGCAATGAAAGGCTCTATTTCATTAACAACAGAAGATAATATGCATTCGTTTATAGCATACTTTTCAAAAACACTCGAATGGAGGAGTTCATGTGTAGAATCAAAGACAAAAAAATGGATGAGTACCTTATTTTCGAAGATTGCAGCCTTTACACGCGTGTTTCCTATATCTATAACTAATTGCATATCACAAAACTACAAATAAAGCGAAGGAATTGAGAAATATTTTTTTGAGAAATAGAAATAATGTTTACATTTGCCCTCCAATTATAAGGAGCTGGTACCCTAGCTCAGTTGGTAGAGCAAAGGACTGAAAATCCTTGTGTCACTGGTTCGATCCCAGTGGGTACCACCCAAGTGGGATAGTCAAGTCCAAGACTGACTATCCCTTTTTTATTGCCCTCAAGTTCCTTTTGTTTATAGGCAATCCAGAGAAATACTGAATTATACTTGGTGGTTCGAACTTCGTCATTTTGCTTGTTATAGGTCAACCCTTCTGGAAACAAGAAATACTGTAATCTTTGCTTCTTTATAAAATCCCCGGAATGCCACATTTTAGTGAGATTTACGGCATAATTGAGCGCCAAATCCACCGCATCTTCGTGGTTCGAACTGCTACTTTCAGATTCCCGCATTTTCCTGAGTAATTCGAGCCTTTCGAGTTTGTATTTTTCAGCGTATTTTACGAATAGGTCTTGGGCTATTTCCTCGTTCATGTAGCGCTCTTCGGTGCGTTCAATCTTTCGGTTTAAGTCCTCATAATCGGCTTTTAAACGCTTGCTGTTGGCTTCATTTTCTTTATTCAGACTTTCTATGGTCAACAGCATTTGTTCCTTTAGTAAAGGCAGGAATTCGGGCTGAAGCGTAAAATGCGATATGATCTCATCAAACTTTTCGTGCAGGTCTTTTACGGATTTGTTATTGCAACAGCCCTTGATACGGCATTTGTAATACCAAATCTTCTTCTTTTTTACCATATAGCCCGTTAATCCGTTCCCGCAGGTCTTGCAACGGAAGAATAATTTCAATGGAAGTTCGCCCTGATCGGAATCTACTTTATAGCCATGTGGATTTTTGTTTTGCAAATCATTTACTTTCAAAAATATTTCCTTTGAAATAAGTTTTTCGTGATTGCCATCTACCAATTTCCCTTCGAGTAAATTGTGCGCCATCAATCCGCAATAAAAAGGATTTTTAAAAATGTTCGACATGCTCTGATTAATAATCTTCATACCAAGATCGTTTAATCGCTTCATGCATTCCTCATTACTAATGCCTTCATTCGCTTTCCACAAAAATGCTTTTCGCAAAAGTTTGCCTTCTGCATTTACAACCAGCTTTCTTTTGCCATTTATTTTTATCGAGTCGTATCCTCTTGGTGCTGCATGACACCATTCACCTCTATTCAATGCTTCTAAAATTCCGGCAACACATTTTTCTCTTCTCACTTGATTATCATAATGAGAAAATATAATCTGAATGTTTTGCTGAAAGTCTCCGCTGGAAGTTGTTACATCAACAGGTTGTTTTACAGACATTATATAAATTCCTGTGGATTTTAACTGATCCTTGATGTATATAGCGTTTGCTCCTGATCGTGAAAACCTATCCACCATGTGAACAACAATGTAGGTTATCTTTTCTTTTGAGCGTTTACAGAATTGAAGCATCCGGTTAAACTCTTTACGCTCGTCCGTTTTTGCACTTTCATATGTTCCTCCGAAGAATCCTAAAACACTGTAATTGTTTTTTCGGGCGAACTCCTCGCAATCTTTTCGCTGTGTATCCAAACTATATCCAAGTTCCTGTTCCCTGCTTGAAACCCTTGTATAGATTACGCAGTTATTTGTTCGGCTACTTTTTAATTCTTTTCCTTTTCCGAACTGATTAAAAATGGTTACTTCAGTTAGTTCATCTTTAGCGCTTGTTGTTTTCGCTACCGCCAATTTATTCATTTTATTTCTCCTTTCCCTTTTGGTTTAACGCTTCAATATAATCATAATATATTCATTATCAATACACTAAATCAAAAATTGCTCCGTTTTAACTCGCTAATAATCAAATTCTTGCGCAATGCCCATTGTTTATGCGGCTAACAGGTAGTTTTCCTCTGCCGATTCTTCGCCATTTTCCTTGACTTTGCCCATTAAATAAAGGTCGTAGACCATTTCACTAAACTGCTGAATATTGAGTAATACTTGTTGTAATTCTTCATCACTTAATTTACTGTCTAGCAAAAGTGATCTTGCTTTTTCGATTGACAGAATCGGTTTATCTTCTTGCTCAAAATAATTATTGATTTTTTTGATGCTCTGTTCCATTTATCACCTCCCATTTACTGCGCCTTTTTTTTCGCTTTCTATCTCTCATTAATTTTTCCACCTTTTCCCATTCCAGCTCGTTTTGCTTTTGAAATGAAATTAAATCGGACAGTACTTCCACGCAAAATTGCATTCGTAAAAATTCTGTTTTCAATTGTGCTTCTTTCTCTGAATTGTTTTCAGGCGTATTATTTCCTGTTGTTCTGTGTGTCTTTGTTTTCTCTTCACGCATAATCTTGATTTTTAAAGATCCGGCAGGCAAAGCCTGCCGGATCTTGTTTTTGTTTACTTATATCTTATGCCTCTAATCTTCTTCCTCTTCGGTTTCTTCAGCATTATTATAATCTTCGATGCGTTCTAAGATTTCCATAATGCTCTCCCTTTGAGACGAGGAATAATCAAATCCCAGGATGATCGCTTCTTCATCTTCAGCCTTGCCGACAATAGTAGCGTCCAATTCATTCTCTTCAATAATTTCTACTGTTTCGATCATCATTTCCTGTGGAATGTTCAGTTCGATATACCGTGTCTCATTTTGCTTTCCCATTTTTCTTGCTTTTCAATTATTAATTTTCTTTCAATTCTTTCTACGTTTTTATTTTATTGTTTTCTATGCCCTAACTATTGAAGAAGGCGATCTGATTCTGTTTTTCATGATTTTTAAATTATGGTTATTTTAAAATTGATTTTCTCACATTAAGCAGCGATTCGCTCCTTTTCTTTTTTCATTGCCTTATAGCGCCAATACCAGTCGGGCATCCTTTTTAGTTCTGACTCTTTCTTTGTTAATGGGTCGTGAATGCTGGTTTCTATGAAATCCATCTCGCTGAATTTCATGGCAGGAATAAACTTCATCATCTCGTATCGGATAGCGATGAGTTTTGTCTTTAATTTTTCTGCCAAACTGAATTTTAAATTTTCTGAAAACTCGTTGTTCTTTAGAAGTTGATGGAGTTTAATAAAAAGCTCCTTTATCAGTTCTATGTAAGGATAATTTTCCGGAAGTGTTCTAAAAGCATTGCTTTTTACAAGTCGGTGAAAGGCATCATTCATGCATAGCAAGGTATGTTTATCAATGTTACCATAATTACTCAGCTTTATCATGCTCTCTACCAAACATCTTAATCTGATGTTAACCCAGTTCACGCTTTCCAAGTGCTGATAATTCCATCCTTTTATTCGTTGATTAAACAGATGCGTTTTACTTTCTGCCAAAATCTGCTTCTCAATTTTCTGGGTGAATTTTGATTCTATCCACTCATAATGCATTTCCTCTTCTTCTGAATCTCTTATGTCTTCTAGCATTTCCCGTTTCAATGCTTCGATTTCAGCTTTTAGTTTTTGAATCTCTTCCTTTTGTTGTTTTATAATTTCTTCAACTCCTATTTCATTTTCCTCTTCTGTTTCCGTTTGATTTCCCAATCTTTCTTCATTGCTTGTAAATTCAAAAAGATTATTTTCTTTTTCCTCTTCGTTATCTTCGTATAAGTCAATGATTTTTATCTGATGATTTTCCGCTGGAGATTCAGCTACCAATTCGGGCGTTTCTTTTTTTGTGATGTCC
This sequence comes from Bacteroidota bacterium, assembly GCA_947466965.1. Lineage (GTDB taxonomy): Bacteria > Bacteroidota > Bacteroidia > 2-12-FULL-35-15 > 2-12-FULL-35-15 > 2-12-FULL-35-15. The sequence goes on along the minus strand of CANIFU010000008.1, from coordinate 33,638 downwards.
AATCCGTATTTTACACTTAACTCCTGTTTTACATTTTCAATGGTTTGCTCAAATTTTCTTTCCAAGTTTTTAGTTAATCGATTTAACAAGGTTTCAACCGAAGCAATATCAAGCACATTTCTTTGCTGAGTTGTTTCGCATTTTACGGTAGGATTTTCTATTGTTTCATTTTTAAGGGAGGGAGTTTCCAAATCGTATTTTACGATTTGTTCTTGCACAACAGGAGCCTTATAGGAAAGCGTTTCTGATTTTACGGTACCGGATAATACCAAACCATTACGTTTGAAGTAAGCCATCTGCTTACAATTGTCCGAACAGTATTTTTTGTTACTTCGGGCAGTCGTAAAATGCGATTCACAGTATAAACAGTTTTTTTCCATTTCTTTTTTCTCCTTTGGTACAACCTATTTTTAATTGTCATCTTCCTCCATGAACAATGTGCTTTCACCTAAAAGCCCCTTCATATATTCTGTATAATCAATAAGGATTGCTTCAATATTTTCTTGCGCACTTACGTTATTTGCTTTGTCTGCATAATTTACTTGTAAAATAATCATGTTCTCTTTTTCTTTAATGCCTTCTATCTTGTGCTTTATTTTGTTGCCAAACAGGATTCGCAAAATATCCATTATCACATCTTGTGGGACTTTGTATCGTTTTGTAATTTCGTTCTTTTCCATTTTTTGATGTTTTTTCGTTTTTGATTTAAATCCATTAATCCAGAAAGGCTGTGTTATAAATTTTCTTTTTTTGCGGCTGTAAGGGAATTAAATTTTTCGGCACTGCTCTTAAACCAGATAACTCGCTTTCATTTTCGGTGCCCAATAACTCTTTTAATTTTTTATATTTCTTTTTGACCTTGTGAACTTCTTCTTCAATTTCTTCCTTATCCTCAGTTAGTTTTTTATTTTCCGTCTTTAACTTTTCAACTTCCGTATTGAGTGACTTAATTTTTACAAAACAATAAACCAGTGCGCCCAAACCGATGAGCAGCGTCAGAGGACTTAGCAATATTTTTAATGCTACTCCCATGAGTTTATTATCGCCTGCGATTGTTTCTAAAGCTTTCTCCCATGCAGATTTTTCTTCTGTTCCTGAAAGCGTTTTGTTACTCGTTTTCTGTTTCTCCGTGTTTTGCGTTTCTTGCTCTTTCATATAGTGTGCGTTTAATAATTTTCAAATCTCCTTCTTTCTTTTTCTCCTCGTTCCGACACCCGAAGATATTGGCAGGTAAAGCCCTGTATTGGAGGTTTTAACAATGCAAAGATTTCACTATGGTTTGGTTTTTTACACCTACTTGGAGATGGGCTTGGGGCAGATTTTTTCTAAATCCTTGATTCTGTTGAGGGATATGTAAAATACAAGAGGGCGGGGTAAAATACCCCGCCCTCTGTAAAATGCGTAAAATATGTAATATGCTACTTCTTGCTTTTCTTGAGTGTCAGTTGCTCTGAAATATACTGTCCGTAAGCCAATTGTATCTTATGAAATATGCGTGGCTGGTAATCTTCTTTGGCTCTGTGTATACTAGATGAATGATTTGCTTGCCACCCTTTTCCAAGATTAACTTTAAAATCTTCGGCAAGAGTTTCAATTATTTTGGTGATCTCACCTTTTCCTTCATTAATTAATCCGGCCTTGTGCAAACCATAAATCAGCTGTACAAATTCATTCTTGTTATCCTTTTTACCCGTCCATTTAACAGGATAGGCATTTGTTTTTTCTGCCGGAGAGCTTGTCTTTTCATCAAACATAGTCGGCAGACGCTTTTGCAATTCAGAGTATCCCGTTGCCCGAATCAGGTATTTTAAAAGTTTACGTTCGTTTAAAGCTAATTTTTTTAACGCCATTTCTTCTTCGCTAATATAGAGTGTGATCCGCTTTCCATTTTCTATCCGCTTAAAATTCCTTTCATCCGATACCTCACCAAAAACTTTTCTTAAATGAGTAATGATCTCATTTATGTCATCGCCTCTTTTATACATTGTGGAAAAAACATCTAGAATCTGTCCCTTTCCGCTTGCTTCGCTGATCCAATCGTTCATAAAATCGGTCGCTCTTTTTAATTCTTCCTTCACAAATTCCTTATCCTTTGCTCTTTTGTATTTGGTTTGGTAGTTCTGCTCCATGCTACTTACATAGCGGTTCATTAATTCTTCAAATATTTGGTTGAGATGTTTTTTCATTCTACGAATGTAAGTATTTTCAAAATTATTTTTGTTCCAATGGCAATTCGGAAAAGGCTTTTATTTCCTTGATCCAAGGAACATCATACTTAAATACATCGCTCGGATTCAGATTAATCACCTTTGGGCCATCTGTTTTTGTAAATAATTTAAGAACATCATTTACATGTTCATCCCGAAAAGAATATCCAACGATCAATAAATTTTTACCCTTTTTCATTTTCCCTACAAACCTGTTGTATAGCTGTGAATACATGTAATCAGCTTCAATAAACGCTTTTTTATTTTCTCCATTACCCGTAATAAAACGGGGAACGATAGTATCTGCACTAAAATGTTGAATCACTGTATTAGTTACAGGATCAATCCTTTCAACATAATGTTTGCTCTGATAGTTGATCGGTTTGAAATAACTGTACAGCTCAGTGCGTGTCAAAACAGCGACATTTTCTTCACAATGTGCAAACAAGAAGGTGTCAATACTACCATGTAGTTTGTGTATTTTTATTGGAGCAGAATCAAAGGCGCACTTAAATGTTGGCAAGAGTGAATCTTGATACTTTAAAATGGAGTTTTCGGCTGAAAATCCATCACAATATGTTAATCCGGAAATTTTAAATAATCGTTCCAGAAGTAAATCATGATTTAAAGTAAAAATATTTACCTCGTCAAAGGTTTTAATATATTCAATAAATGGTCTATAAGCTTCCAGTAGCTCTGCATCCGTTTTAGTTGTCCAAAGCACATCAGCAATCAAATAGTTGATAATCTCTTCAATGAGAAAGGTATTGGGCATGGAGAAAATTGGATCGAAGAATTCATTGGGCGATTGCATTACAAGTTCAGAATACATTTTTGTTTTTGCTCTATCAAACAATGGTCTGTACCAATTATCATTTCCGGAATGGTCTTTAATAAACTGATAGAAATCCTCGTAATCATTAAACGCCCCTCTATCTGACTTGTAGGCTTCCAATACTTCGTTTAAAACAAAGGAGTAACTTATCCAATCTGCTCCAACGCTTCCATTATTGACCGTTGCTGAATCTTTCCCTTCCTTCCATGTCCATTCACTGCCTGAATGCCGAAGCAATTGTTCTCTTAAATCCCTATCAAATTTTGCTTTTAATTCGTTTCCTAATGGAAGCTTTGCTAAATAGGAGAATCCAGCACCGATGAGTATGTTTAATGATGGTTTCATTTTTAGTAACTTTTATTTTTTCAAAATTACTGCGAAATTTTTTGTGTTGAAAAATCAAACGTAGTATTTACTTTCAAAATAATTGAAGGTCAATAAATAAGTTACAATTAATTTGTTTTCTATTTTTTTTTGTCGTTATTTAGATTGAAACAAAAGCATTGAGCTACTCCCTCTAAGTTTTAAAACTTTAAACAAGATGAAGAAAATACATTCTAGCCTAATGCTCCAAGCTGTGTTTACAACGATTACCGTCTTTGTGAACGCTTTTTCATTTGCCCAACTATCTAATCCACCTGCTATCCAATGGCAGAATATCTCTTGGACTGATGAAGACGTCTACGATAATGAACAAGATCAAGATGCAAGTGGTGAAGATTGGTGGTACAATCATGCCAATGTTTACGATGGAGGTGGAAATCAAACAGGTTATGTAACCTGTGGTTATACCAGTTTAATATTAAAATCAGTTGCAGATTACAACCAAGCACAAACGATATTTAATGAAGGAAATAACTCACCGTTCAACCCAATAACCCATGTTCATCAAACTTCTTCTGGAGCTATTGTTGACAATTACGATTTTACCTCTTCGTATCCAGAAGGGTGTATTGACAGGGACTACGTTGGTGAACACCGAACGCCCACTAGAGGCAATGCAGCCTTAAATGATTTGCAAGGGAATATGTTATGGTGCAAAGCATACTGTGTAGGAGAATTAGGTGGTATTATTCAGGATGGAAACTATTTTTACATTGTTGGAATTCATGCGGGTATTAAATCGCAACAAAATATCTCAGTCGCATTGCCATACAATGGAAATCCTAGTAATACTTTTGCAGGCCTGGCCGGACCAATTTTCGGTGATATCGATGGCAGTGTTAAGACACGACATCTTTATATAACCAAAATTGACATGAGCGGTACAGTGGTATGGGAAGGCTTGTACGGAATGGTGAATTATGTTATAAGCCCTTATTCAGCTATGACTGCTATAAGTTATGGCTACAGTATCATTAAAGCATCTAATGGAAATTTGATTGCTACTGGTTATGCTGATGCAGGAGCGGGTTTTCAACCATTTATTGTAGAGGTTGACCCAACAACAGGTGGATTAATAAATAAGAATGTTATTCCATTACCAACAAATGTAAATTCATCTGGCCTTCCATGTTTTCAAGGAGAATCGCATGCTGTTACTGAAATAGCAGGTCAATATGCTGTGGCATGTGTGTTTGCTTACGGTAGCCCAAGCACTAGTACGTTTAATTACAGCGACTATAATCATGCGGCAGTATGTTTGGTTGACGCTAGTCTTAATTTAAGTAGCTCCTGGACAACAAATCCTATTGATTTGGCAGGAAGTGGTGTTAATCCTGATCCCCTTCTCTCGGGCTATAGAATTTCTTCAATATTTGACATTAAATATAGTAGCACTAAAAATGAGCTTCTTGTCCCGGTTTCAAGTAATTGTCGAGGTTGTCTTTCTGCTGGAGATAATACTGCCGCTGGGTTGATTTATAGGTTCGATAATGCCGGATCTTTAAAGTCAGGCACAAACCCTTCGCAATTGGGAATGGTGCATGCTTTCGATCTTCGCATAGGAGTCGCTGAAACATCGGATGGAGGTTTTATTGCGACTTCCTCTACTCAAAGACCATCAGTTATTGGTGCTAATCCGCTACCGACTTCAGCTGAATTAGGATATCTTGCAGGATGCATCGATCTCCCTTTTTCATATCCAGTCTGGGACACAGACCCTATAGTTGCCAAGTTTAAATCTAATGGTGATAAAGTATGGGAAAAGATATTCGACATTTATGATGACCGACCTAGGCAAAATTTTCCAGGAGATTTGAAAAGAGAAGAGTGCCTTTATAAGATTACCGAAGCCCAAGACGGTGGATATGTTGTATCGGGAAATTGCAGTTATAATTTTGACGACAATTATTTATTCAAATTATATAATGATTGTAATGTTAATCAAAATTTCACTGTGAGTGACCCAACTGATAATATTATTGATATTTCAGGTAGTGTCATATGGAGTGGTTCCAAACTCGTACTCGGTTCAGTTAATATTCTTTCTGGAGCAACTTTAACAATAGCCCCAGGAGCAATTATTCAATTTGCAGATACCAAACTCACCGGTATTATAACCAACATCAACGTTCAGAAAGCCGGGAAATTGATTGTGCAGTCTGGTGCAGTACTCACATCAATTATAACCTGCCCTACAAGCATGTGGGACGGAATTATAGTTCAGGGAACAACTGCTAAACAACTTGCAGCGAACCAAGGATGGGTTGCACTTACGTCTTGCGAGATTAACAATGCACGGAGAGGCGTTTTTGTTGGTGGCATAGTAAAGAACAGTGGAGGTGTGTTGCAGGCGGCTTATGCTACTTTCAGAAACAATTTTATTGATGTTGAGTTTGCCCCTTATGCAGCACCCCTGAATACAATTGGAAATGAGCCCAACAATATTTCATATTTCTCATTTTGTAATTTCATTGGTGACAAATACTTAAATGATCCTAGTTATTTTGGATTCCTAACCGGAGTTCGTCTCACTAACCAATACCATGTTTTATTAAGAGGAATCAAAGGGATTCAATTTAGTGGTAACAGTTTTAAAACTGACTTGACAGGTACACTAGGCTCAAGTTACCAGACAGATCAAAGGAGTATTGGAATATATAGTATTGATGCAAACTTTAATGTACATCGCGCATGTAATATTATTGGTCCAGACGGTTGTGCCGGATTACCGAATAATTTTGACAATCTTTATTACGGTGTTTATGCTCAGAGCACAAGTGGTCTGAAGGCGTTTACTGTTACACAAACTAATTTCACAAATTGTTACAACAGTTTATTCCAAAGTGGAACTAATTACAGCACTGTTACCAAAAACAGTTTCGTAATGAATTCAACAATAGCTGCACCTATTGTTCCAATATGTGTTGGATCTTGCCCAAATTATTTTGATTATACGAACCAATGTTCCGGATTTGTTCATAGTGAAAATTCGTACTCAGTTACAAGCAGTCAACAGATGATAGGCAGCGTTTTCAATAATCTCGGGACAAACGCCAATGAGACCTATCATAACACATACACCGGATTGAAAATCGGAAATCAGACGCAAAAAACAAATGGGGTTAATGCTACTGTTACTGGCTTACAAATACGTTGTAATACAAACAGTGGGGTTGCAACTACAGATATTTCTTCAACCAGTGGTGTCATTCCTAATCAAGGAGCATGTGGCACTCCTACCTCTCCTTCAAATAATCTTTTTAGCACGACCTCTTTACCTGACAGTGATATTAAAGTTGCTACAGTTGCAAATAACTTTATTTATAGTTACAGTGCTCTTCCTGCTGGACCTCAAGTTCCAGTACAATTTACTGTGTCTAAAGTAACTCTTGGACCGTGTGGAGGCCCTCCATTTAATGCTACGGCATCTTGTCCAACTCCTGTTCCTTGCGGTTTTCCCTGCTGGTTTGCACTTGCCATTAGCAATAATAGTTCCGCGAATAATGCGAAACAAGTTTTATTGGACGGTGATGCACCCGCGTTATACTCTGCAATAGGAAGCACTATGGATATCGGTTCTCTTAAAACGCTTTTGATGAATAAAAGCCCATATCTTAGTGATGGTGTAATAATAGCATATCTACAAAGAACAACTTCTCCCACTCCAGGACAAATAAAACAGGTGATTGTAGCAAACAGCCCTGTGACTGACCCTGTGTTGGCAGTGTTAAACAGCATAACATTACCAACTGGTATCCGTAATCTGATAAATGCTGCACAAACAGGCGTTAGTAAAAGGAAACAACAAGAAGATTTAGTAGACTATTTCTTTAGCGAAAAGGAATTGAGCATAAATGGGGCGGTTCGGGAACTTTTAAATGATACAATAACCCCCAACACAGATTCTATCATTGGGTATTTATTAAAATGGGATGGCACAATCAAAGGAAAAAATGCTTTAGTTGAGCTATACATTGACAAAGGAGATTATTCTTCAGCTCAGACCTTAATCGATAGTATCTCTGGTTTGCCGGGCATGGATAAACATGGAACACTTCTCCAACATCGCAAAAATCTTAAAGCTGCAAACAAAGATTGGTTTGAAATTAATAATGATGGGGCACTAGAAGCCGATATTGAGGAGCTTTCCAATGATAGCTTGGCTGACGGATTTGCTAATGCTAGAAGTATTTTAGCATTAGTCAAGGGACACAAAAATTATGATTTTGTAGAAGAAGAATTGGAACTACACAGCCAAATCATAGCCCAGCAACCACAGGAAGAAATTCAAATGATTGAAACGCAGAATGATGTTGTTAAACTGAGCGCATACCCTAATCCATCTGATGATATTGTGAATGTTCTTGTTGATATTTCTGAAGAGATTCAGCCGGAAACCTATGTTCAATTAATCGATCCAGTTAGCGGTAGAATTATTCAACAACATCTGCTCAATTCTAGCTATAGCGAGTTAGTCTTTAATACAGAGACATTAAGCAGTGGCATTTATCTAATTGGGGTTAAGGGAACGGCTATCTCCCCTACATTTATCAAGGTAATTAAGCTTAAATAATGGAGTCCTTTAGAAAAAGGAGAGCGGTATTTATACTGCTCTCTTTATTTACACTAAAAATTGCTTGTGGGCAAGGGACTTTTAATACTCGAGTTGACTATTACAACCAGCCTGATTTTTCGTCCTCATTGTTGTTAAATAATGACACTATCCTGATCCTAACCAATGCAGGTGACTCAGCGCTTTTTAATGTTTATGAAGCATCTATTTTGAAAATGGATTTGAATGGAAATGTTCTTTCAAAAAAATCTTTTAGACGTGACAGCTTATCATTTGTTATCGGTAACAACATTTTAAACCTAAACAACAAATACATTATTCCTGGAACAAGCGGAGACTTTCATGCACATGTTTTCGGAAGTATTTATCAATTTAACTCTAATCTTGACACAGCATCCAATATAATTAAGTCAGATACTTCCAGCTACACATACTATAGTAATATCATCAACAAAGGAAACGATTTATATATTTTTGGGGCTTCTGATTCATCATGTGGTCCTTCTGGCTACAGGTTCATTTTGAAGAAGGCGGACACACTTGGAAATATTCTTTGGCAACGAGAATATGGCTCTTCTTGCGTCTATCGAAGTCCTAGAAACTTCGATACAACTCATGCAAATGGTTTTATCCTTTGTGGTTTTGAGCAGACGAGTCCTTTGGGATGGGGAACATCGCGATTATTTAAGACTGACAGTATGGGGAATGTATTATGGACAAAAAGCTACGGAAATGTAAACACCTATTTCCCAACTGTGGCTACAGCCAGTACTTCAGGTTATGTGCTTGCAACAAATGAGATTGATAGTACATATATGACATCATTTTACTGGACTTCATTACGGCTATACCGTCTTAACGAAGCAGGTGACACTATTTGGACTAAGAAGATTGGTCCGAAATCACAAGACTTCGATCCCATAAACCTAAAATTGTTGCCGAATAATGATCTTATGATTTGTGGGATTCATAGGATTCCTCATTATGACGGAAGTGGAAACTTGGTTTCCGAACAATTATATGGATTTTTGTGTAGAACTGACAGTAGTGGGAATGTAAAGTGGTTTAACAGTTATCGGGCAAATTCGATTAACGATTCGACCACCAACAATTATTTATACGATGTCGCTCAATCAAACGATGGTGGATTTGTTGCAACGGGTTATGTCGCTCCTTTAGATGGAACTACTGAAGATGTTTGGATAATAAAGGTGGATAGCTTAGGATGTATTATCGGAGGGTGTGGTTCAACACTGGGAGTTTCAGAATTGAGCTATTCTTCATTCAATATTTTTCCAAACCCTGCTCAAAACGAAATTACTATTGAATCACTTTCAACTGGATGTAAATACGCCATTTATGATAGCTCTGGCCGATTGATTACTGAATCTATAATTTCAGGGCATAGAACTATTCTTAGCATTCATGATTTAGCTATTGGCTTATATTCTGTTCGACTGCAAGACAAAGAAAAGGTCATTTTCAAAATATTCATCAAGTTTTAAGATGAAATTTTTCAAGTACATAGCATCATATTTAATGGCAATTCTACTTCCGTTAACTATAAACGGACAAAGTCCAACATTCCAATGGGCTAAAACTTTTGGTGGATTATTGAACGATGAAGGAAATTCGATTACGGTCGATCCTTTGGGAAATGTTTATACAACAGGCTATTTTATTTCCACCGTAGATTTCGATCCAGGGCCAGGGATTTTTAACTTAACCTCAACTGGCGCTCGCGATGTGTTTATTAGTAAATTAGACGCTGGCGGCAATTTTATTTGGGCGATTCAACTAGGAGGTTCAATAGACGACTACGGCCTTTATATACAAACGGATGCTATAGGAAATGTATATTTAACTGGGACGTACCAATCAACCACAGACTTTGATCCCGGAGCAGCTTCCTTTAACTTAACTTCAATAGGGGCCAGTGACATTTTCATCCTAAAACTCACTTCTTCCGGCACATTTGCCTGGGCAAAATCAATTGGTGGAAGTTCGACTGAGTCAATTTTTTCCTTTGTACTTGACCAAAGTAATAATATTTACGCCACGGGTAATTTTTACAGTACTACTGATTTCGATCCAAATGGTACTACTTTTAATCTTACCGCTACTGGAGTATTCAGTATGTTTCTTTTGAAACTGGATTCAAATGGAGATTTTGTCTGGGCTAAGAGCGTTGGTGGAACAGGTGGATCTACCTATGTTTGTGGGAGATCTATAGCTCAAGATACACTTGGGAATCTATATTATTCTGGTTACTTTGCTGGCGTAGTTGATTTTGATCCGGGTGGTGGCTCTTCAAACAAAACATCTAATGGATTTGAGGATATTTTTTTATTAAAAACAGATAGTCTGGGTGTTTTCAATTGGATTGATCAATTTGGTGGGACTGGCGGAGACAAAGGGGTCTCAGTAATGACAAAAAATTCGACTCAAATTAATTTGAGTGGTTATTTCGTAGGGAATGTTGATTTTGATCCGGGTGCTGGAATAAGCAACTTAACTTCCGCAGGATGTACTGACATCTGTCTTGTACAAGTTGATGCCTCCGGAAACTTAATCTGGGCAAAGCAAATGAGCGGAGCGGGTTGTGATCAAGCAATTGCCTCTACTATGGATCCGAACGGAAACATATACACCACTGGGTATTTTAATAGCACCATTGATTTTGATCCCGGAGTAGGAACGGCAAATTTATCATCAGATTCCTTGGTAACTAACGATGTTTTCATCTGCAAGATAGACGCAAACGGAAATTATTTATGGGCAAAGGGCGTGGGTGGTAAATTTGATGATGCTGGTACGTCTATAGTTGTTGATGGAACAAGTGAAGTTTATACTGTAGGATACTTTCAAAGCACCTGTGATTTCGATCCCGATGCTAGTATATTCAACATTTCTTCTATTGGAAATAAAGACATATTTGTTCATAAAATGAGCCAAGCTATTAGCGGTGTTGAAACTTTTTTAACAGCTTTTTTCCAGATTGACATATACCCAAATCCTGCATCAGACTACCTAATCGTTAATGGAAGCGAACATAAAAGTAAGCTTTCTGTTTTAGATGTAACAGGTAAAATAATTTTAGAGGACGAAACATCAAATGGGAAATACAAATTGGATATTCAATCTCTTGCATCTGGATTTTATTTAATCAAAATAGAAATTGCAAGCTCTATTGTTACTGGAAAGTTTATCAAAAACTAATGAAAAGAATTAATGTCAATCGATAGCATAATGAAACAAATTAAATTAATTGGTCTTGAGCAGATGGAAATTCCAAGTGTTTCAGGAAAGGGAATTTCATTTAAAAAAATATGGATTGCTAATGAAGATTGCTCATCTTTCAATATAATTTATGAAGTCTATAACCCAATTGATCAGAGCACTTTTCGAGGCCCCATTTCTTGTTTGACGAGCCCTTATCAAAGAGATTTATCTCACGTAACTCTTTTTAAGTCTATCATAATACCAGGCAAATGCACACTTAAACTGCAATTACACTCGGTAATTAGATCATCTTTTATTGGCACCTCAATTATTGAATACGAAACTTTTATCCCAGCTGAGGAGAAAATTGTTAAATTAGGATCCAATGTATTTATCTCTGAGAAGGACAGAGAAAATGCTTTTAGAATTGCACTTAAAAATTTAGGACGTTTTTTCAATATCCCAAATTGGGAATACGATGATAATCAAACCCTTTATAATAAAATTAAAAACATTAAAAGTCCAATTATTCCTCTGTTGCAAAGCTATTTCAAAGCTTATGATGAATGGTTCAAATTTTACGAAAGGATAAAGAAAATTGAATCAAATGAAGGCCAGCCTTATCCTTTGACCCATGAAGAAAAAATGGATCTGGGAAGTTTAATACAAAATAGAGAAAACACTTTAAATTCATTGCAGGAAAAATTTGATGAGTTACAATTTCAAAGATTTAAGGAATCGCATGGACTCGGAAACATTGATGGAATCAAAACATGATATTAGCCTGTTGCCATAAACCTATCCCAGAGGCGGGTATGAACTGGGATGCTGTTACTGCAATAGGAACAGGCATTTTGGCTATAGTAACAATTGCACTAGCCTTTATTGCAATACGACAATTGTTAGACGTAAAAAAGTTTAACAAGGATAGCGAAATACTAAGTAATGTTCAATCGGCTGAAAATATGATTCTCAAGCAGATTGAGTTTCATTATAATATTCTTGAAAGGATTGAAATAGACAAAAAAGATATTTTCAAAAATTTGTACGAAAATTTAACAGCAAATTTCGGATTTGCAATAAAAACCAGCGATCCCGAAATGGAAATGCAAATTCGTGAGGCTTATAGTAAATTGTACCAGGATCATGGTTATCTTTTGGGACACTATTTCAGGAATTTATATAGGATTTTCAAGAGAATTGACGAAACAAAAATCAGCGGATTTGATGAAAACAATAAAAAGTCTCACGCAAAACTGGTCAGAGCACAATTATCCGAATATGAAGTACTTCTGCTATTTTATAACTGTATTTGGATCGGAGATAATGATAAATTTAAACTATTGGTCGAAAAATATGAACTTTTGGAGGGAATAAATTATGACAAACTTATAGATAGGGAAGGGCATTCAAATTTGTATTCAAACAATGCCTACGGTAAAGAATTTACATAACCTTTTCTCTATCGTATTTTACGTTTTAAAGCCCTAATATCAGGCTTTTCAAAGCAAAAAAGTCAGAAACAAATCGGTTCGAAGTGTCCCTAATTAGTACCACTCGGAGGGAAGAAACTGAAAGTCAGTTTTCTTCCCTCCTTTTTTTTTGCCAATCCCCTTTCATTAGGATAAATCAGAGCCACAACATCGTTCAATTTTTTTGGTTTGAATGAGTTACATTAGAAGCAGGTGATGCAATTGGAATACACGAAGCACAATCAGTTCAACCAAAAATAATTGAAACAGCTGAATTGTTATTTTTAGAGGTTCCTATGAAAAAAGGGGTATTTTAGAATTAAGTTATTTGAGGTCTTGTATTAGAAAAAAACAGGTTGTTTTAACAGATTACGTATAGTGAGTCAATTTCTTTTACACAATTTGTTAAGTAATTACAAATTAACTCCATTTCATCGATTAAATAGCGAAATTTGGTACCTGAGAAAAAGAATAAGAAATGAGAGGATATCGCTTTACACATTTCACGGTTCAAGCTAAATCAAAATTTGATGAGCTGTTTAAAATATTTAAACAACTAATTACCCATACAAGCGGTGATGTGGATGAAGCATTAGACTGGATGAAAGAACTTGATAAGGAATATGAGCTTACCAATAAAGATTATACCATCAATGACTTTATTGATGAGCTAAAGAAGCGCGGCTACCTGCGGAATAAAAATGATGGCAAGGGAGGAATGTCAATTACTCCAAAAACAGAACAAGAGATTCGCAATAACGCCTTAGAACATATTTTTGGAAAACTCAAAAAAGGTGCATCTGGAAATCATAAAACAAAGTTTACTGGTAAAAATGGAGAAGAAACAAGTGACGATTTAAGAGTATTTGAATTTGGAGATTCACCACAAAGTATTTCCATGATAGATTCCATTAAACAAGCACAAATAAATAATGGTGTAGAAGATTTTCAATTAACCGAAAACGACTTACTTGTTTCAGAACAAGAATACAAGACACAAACAGCAACTGTTTTAATGATTGATATTAGCCATAGTATGATACTTTATGGCGAGGATAGAATTACTCCAGCAAAAATGGTTGCCATGGCAATGGCTGAAATGATAAAACGAAATTACTCAAAAGACAGTTTAGATATCATCGTTTTTGGTAACGATGCTTGGCCAATAAAATTGAAAGATTTACCATATTTGCAAGTTGGGCCCTACCACACCAATACTGTTGCAGGCTTAGAACTTGCTATGTCTATACTCCGAAAAAAGAAAGCATCTAACAAACAAATTTTTATGATAACAGATGGTAAGCCATCTTGCCTGAAAGAAAACGGCGAATATTATATGAATAGCAATGGTTTAGACCGGCGCATCGTTAATAAATGTTTAACCCTTGCTGCTGCATGTAAACGAAGTAAGATAGAAATTACAACTTTCATGGTTGCTAACGATTCGTATCTTCAAAATTTTATTGATGAATTTACTGAAGCGAATCAAGGCAAAGCATACTTTACAGGATTGAAAGGATTAGGCGAAATGATTTTTAGAGATTACACAAATAATAAAAGAAAGAAAATTTAACTATGAACAGTCCATCAATAAAAACACTTGGCGAATTAAAAAAAACGAATTACAAATTCTTAAGCATTAAGGATGAACTTCGTGAGAACTTAATTAAAAAATTAAAAGCACATGAACCTATTTTTGATGGTATTTATGGTTATGAAGAAACGGTTATTCCTGAAATTGAAAGAGCTATTTTAAGTCGTCATAATATTTTATTTTTAGGCCTACGAGGGCAAGCAAAAACAAAAATGGCGCGGCAATTGGTAAATTTATTGGACGAATACATACCCGTAATTTCAGGTAGTCTTCTAAATGATGATCCTTTACAACCTATATCAAAATATGCAAAAGCATTAATTTCTGAAAAAGGCGATGAAACTCCAATAAGTTGGATACATCGCGAAGAACGTTTTGCGGAAAAATTAGCTACGCCAGATGTAAGTGTTGCAGATTTGATTGGAGATCTTGACCCAATAAAGGCCGCAAATTTAAAATTATCATTTGCAGATGAGAACGTCATTCATTATGGATTAATTCCAAGAAGCAATCGGTTCATTTTTGTTATTAACGAGTTACCAGATCTTCAAGCTCGATTGCAAGTAGCTTTGTTTAACATCCTTCAAGAAGGCGATGTGCAAATACGAGGTTTTAATTTAAGAATACCGTTGGATGTACAATTTGTTTTTACTGCAAATCCAGAAGACTACACAAACAGAGGAAGTATTGTTACGCCTTTAAAAGATCGGATAGGATCACAAATTTTAACGCATTATCCAAAATCAATTGAATTTTCAAAACAAATAACTCAAAATCAGGCAAAACTTAACAGTCTTCAAAAAGAAATTTTAGTTCCTGAAATACTTAAAACCCTTGTTGAACAAATTGCAATTGAAGCTCGCGACAGCGAATTTGTAGATGCGAAAAGTGGTGTGAGTGCGCGCTTAACAATTAGCGCCTATGAAAGTTTAATCAGCGCTGCTGAATTGCGCTTTTTAAAAAATGAGATCCCCTACTCTTTTGCAAGACTTGCAGATTTATATTCAGCAGTTCCCGCAATAAATGGTAAAATTGAATTGGTATACGAAGGCGAGCAGGAAGGTCCGGCAATTATTGCACAAAACCTGATCAGCCTAGCTATTAGAAATACATTTATTCACTATTTTCCAGACCCAGGAAAATTAAAAAGAAAAAAGGAAAACACTGAGTATTCCACAATCATTAATTGGTTTTCACAAACCAATGTTTTAGATTTATTAGAAAATGAAAATGATAAAGTTTATTCATCAGCCTTAACGATTGTTGATGACTTAGAAAATCTCGTAAAAAAATACCATCCAACCGCGAAGGGAGCAGAGAAATTTGTATTAATGGAATTCGTATTGCACGGTTTATCCGAACATTCTTTGTTAAGTAAAAATAAATTAGTGCAAGGAGTAAGTTTTAAGGATTTATTTAATTCTTTGATGAATTCCGATCAAAATTTTGGAACTGATGCAAATTAATTTTTTTAATAAAAAACAATTGTGAATTTTGCTTCTAGTGCAGTTATAAATCGGATCATAAATGTGAGGTATTTTTTTAATACTATAAAAATAATCGCATCAAAGGAAAGCTCAGAAATAAAGCTTCAATCTTCAATAAAAGAGTACTGAATTTGTTTTAAAACTATACACAAATACTAATTTTAAAAAAGAATTTAATTAAAAAGGAAGAAACTAACAATAAAAAATATCGCTTTTAAAAACTAAAAGTTCATATTGATTTATTTTTCTTTTTCTTGAAGTGCTAAATAAAAACCTATACCAAAGATTATTGTTATAAGCCCGGCAAAATATGGTATCATGTCTATCATTTTATTTTTTATTTATAAGTTTCAAATAAATTCCAAATGCTAATATCGAAGGGACCCAAATTCCTATAAATATAGCTTCTTGTTTTTCTCCTATAAAGAATAAAAATTCAGAGTAAATTAAAGAGATTAAAGCTGCAATAAATAACAGTTTATCTGAAATAGTAAATTTTTTGAACATTTTTAAAAGATTTAGTTTAAAGATTTATAATAATATGTAATACGAATTAACTTTTGAATTTATTTAAAAGCTTTTTAATATTTCATTCAGCGTTTAAAATTAATAGCTGAAATTTCAATAGCAACTTCATTTCTTCTATTTACTACATCCCAAGGTGCATTGTAACCCATAAACATATAGCCACCAATTGATTTAATATTGTTTTTGTTAAGAGAGGATTCTAATTGATGACAATAATATTCTATTTTTTTATCTGACGAATAGCCGCCGAAGGTAATAACAGCGAGAGTTTTTTCAGCCTCTTCAACAATATTAATATTTTTTGAAATTGGTTTAGGTAAATCATCTTTTAAATATTGTTTCGGCATCACAAAATACATTCTTGGTTTATCACCCAAATTCATAACAACAGGTGATGTCATTGCAATTTTTTCATTCTTTTCATTGCCTCCAAAAATATAGTTTGCTATACTTCTAAAGCCTTTGCTGTTTTGGTTATCAAAAGAATTGTCAGACAAAATGGTTTCAGCAACAATCATTTTAGGATAAAGTCGTATTTCCACATCATCGTATTTTTTCAGGACTCTATATGATGGCGTTTCTATTTTTTTTGACGTGAATGAAACCACAATTAGAAATATTCCTATTAATAAAACTATCGAAATTATTATTAAAATAAATTTACTCATAAGCTTAACTTTTCATACTAAACAATAAAACGGATGTTTTGTTTAGCAGAAAGTGCAAAAATGTTTGTGAGTCCGGCTCTTTAAGTGAGCTAAGAGAGGAAAAATAAATAAAGTATAGCTGCAAAGTGAAATAAAAAAAAGTGCGTTTGAAAATTTCGCTGTAAAAATTAATAGTGACAGTAAAATTAAAAACTCTTCAAATCTAATTAATTACATTATTCACATTGAGGCTTTTTTATTACCTTTACAATATGAATGCTCCATCAAAAAAATCGAGGCCGCTTTTTTGGTTTTACATACTATTGACCTATGTATTTCTTCAGTTTTCGTGGTGGACATTTTCAATGTTTGAACTAAATTCTGAAAACACCCGATTAAAAACAGAATTAAATCTTTTAAAAGGTGAAAATCCCGAAGAGGTTATCGCAAAAGGGAATGCGATGAATGAAAAACTTCACAAGCGCTGGTTGATGATATCCAGTGAAGGTGCTGTTTTTGTTTTTTTATTGTTATTGGGGGGCTTCCAGATTCGTAAAACTTTGAAAAAAGAAACAGCACTTGCGCAGCAGCAAAAAAACTTTTTACTTTCTGTCACACACGAATTAAAATCGCCTATTGCTTCCACTAAACTACAATTGCAAACCTTGCAAAAACATGAACTTGATAGAGTGAAGCAAAAAGAAATTCTCGCAAACGCAATCAGTGATACCGAACGGTTAAACAATTTAGTGGAGAATATTTTACTTGCCTCAAAAATAGAAAATAGCGTGTTCTATTTTCATAAGGAAAAGGTTAATTTATCTGAATATATTTCGGAAGGGATGAATCAAACCATTAAATCATTCAACTATAAACAAAAAGTTGTTTTAGAAGTTGCGCCTGATATAACAATGAATATTGACCGAACTAGCTTCCCTTCAATCATTTTAAATTTATTTGAAAATGCAATAAAATATTCTCCTGAAAATTCAACAATTGGTATTGGATTAAAAAAACAAAATGAAAATATAATTTTAACTGTTACGGATGAAGGGGGTGGCATTTCGTCATCTGAAAAGGAAATTATTTTTCAGAAGTTTTACCGCGTTGGTAACGAAGACATAAGGAAAACAAAAGGAACAGGATTGGGTTTGTTCATTGTAAAATATATAGTAGAAAACCACAATGGTGTAATTACTGTAAAAGACAATTTTCCGAAAGGGTGTGTATTCGAAGTGACGTTCAGCGATGGTTAGCAGAGAACTTTATTTTAGTGAATGATTGTAAGGCACGAAGCAAGCTCTCACGATAAGGATTGAACTTACCATTGAAGAAGAGATGCCCACATAAGCGAAAAAATTCGAATACGCAATGACGCTTCGTATTTTAAAACACAGATTCGTAATTCATAGAAAAGCATGAAAAAAGTAGCATTATTAATATTAGATGGTTGGGGAATTGGCGATGGATCAAAATCTGATGCCATTGCGAATGCCAACACACCTTTTGTTGATAGTTTATACAAAAACTATCCCCACAGCACGCTGCTCACTTCCGGAGAACATGTTGGTTTGCCTCAAGGACAAATGGGGAATTCAGAAGTTGGGCATTTAAATATTGGTGCTGGCAGAATCGTATATCAGGATTTTGCATTGATCAATAAAGCTGTGAGGGAAAAAACAATTGATACAAATATTGAATTAGTAAAGGCATTTGATTATGCTAAACAGAACAATAAGTCTATTCATTTTATTGGTTTGGTTTCAGAGGGAGGGGTTCATTCTTCACAGGCGCATTTACATTATTTATGTGATTTAGCAAAAATAAGAGGATTAGAGAAAGTATTTATTCATGCGTTCACCGATGGAAGAGATACCGACCCGAAAAGTGGTTTAGCGGATTTAAAAAACCTTAATAATCATTTGAAAACAGCTACCGGCAAAATAGCTTCTGTGATTGGCAGGTATTATGCGATGGACAGAGATAAACGATGGGAACGTGTAAAACTTGCATATGACCTGATGATCAATGGTGAAGGTAAAAAAACAGAAAACATTATTCAGTCTATTGAAGAATCATATGCTGGAAATGTAACGGATGAATTTATCAAACCAATCGTTCAAACAGATGCTGCAGGAAATCCGATTGGAATAATAAAAGAAAACGATGTAGTAATCTGTTTCAATTTCCGCACCGACCGTTGCAGAGAGATTACAAACGTTTTAACACAAACAGATATGCAGGAATTTGGAATGAAAAAAATTCCGCTCTACTATGTGACAATGACAAATTACGATGCTACTTACAAAAACGTTCACATCCTTTACGATAAAGATAATTTAGTAAACACGCTTGGAGAAGTTTTAGAACACGCAGGAAAGAAACAAATACGGATAGCTGAAACTGAAAAATATCCGCACGTTACTTTTTTCTTTTCAGGTGGAAGAGAAAAAGAATTTATAGGTGAAACAAGAATCATGGTTTCATCACCAAAAGTTGCTACCTATGATTTAAAACCAGAAATGAGTGCGGTAGAATTAACCGATGCAATTATTCCTGAACTAAAAAAAGCTGAAACAGATTTTATTTGCCTAAACTTCGCAAATGCAGATATGGTAGGACATACAGGAGACTATAATGCCGTAATAAAAGCTGTTGAAACGGTGGATGCATGTGCCAAAAAAGTAGTAGAAACAGGAATCAAAAATGGTTATTCATTTATCATTATTGCTGATCATGGCAATTCCGATTACATGCTAAATCCTGATGGTTCAGTAAACACAGCCCATTCAACCAATCCCGTTCCCTGTATTTTAATTGACAAGGATTACAAAAAAGTGAACGCTGGAAAACTGGCGGACATCGCTCCTACCGTATTAAAAATAATGGGAATTGAAATTCCAAAAGAAATGAATGGTGACGTTTTAGTTTAAATTTATTTTAAAAAAATAACATTCCTTCATTTTATAACCTTTCATGAATGGATAATATAAAGTAATTCATACACTTTTGAGCGATAGGAAGGGATTTAAAATCGGAGGAAATTTAAAGCTGAACTTATCTTACTAATGTTACTCTTCCAATATACTGATGATCTATATTTTGGATATCATCACGGAAATTAATTTTATATACAAAGACGTCGTTTGTACATAATCGTCCTTTAAAATAGCCATTCCAGCCGGCTTCCATGTTATTGGTTTCAAATATTTTTTCTCCCCAACGATCAAAAATTAAGAACGTATATTCGTGAACGCCTAATAGTTTTGGTTTAAAAACATCGTTCAAACCGTTTCCATTTGGTGTAAATGCATTCGGAATCCAGAAATAAAATTCAGGACGAATGATCACTTCAATGTAAGCTGTATCCTTGCATTCCAATGAATTAGTAACCACTTGCATAATTGTAAATGTTCCTGGATACGAATACATATGCGATGTATCACAATTGCTGCTAAAACTTCCATCACCCCAATATATATCACAATCGATTGCACCAGCACTAATATCAGCCACTGTAACTTCCGGATAAAAAATAGATGTATCAATAGGTGTTGCTGTTAATCCTGCTGCAGGAGATGGAAAAACGATAACCGGTGAAGGCAATTCGAATGTATCTTTACAACCGTGCGTTGTTGAAATAATTAAACTCGTTGGATATGTTCCAACTGAAGGATAACTATGACTGGGGTTTTGTTCGCTTGTTGTTGCGCCATCTCCAAAAGTCCAAAAATAACTGAATGGTGTATCACCAGTTGATCCATCTATAAATTGAACTGGCTGGAGATCGCAAGCAATTGGTGAACCTAAGGAATAAGCTGCTACTGGTTTTGGGTAAACGGTTACACTGGAAGTGAACGATTCTGAACAGCCATTTTCAATTACTGTAAAGGTAACGGGAAATGTGCCGACTGAATCAAATACAATATTAGAAGGACTTAGATTGTTGCTAGATCCGGGGGATGCGTGAGCACCAAAATCCCATAAAAAAGTGCCATTTCCCAAGAAGTCTCCAGCACCCGAAAAATTAAAACTATTTTCGTAGATACATTCTCCAGGAGGTGCCGAAAAATTGGGATCTAACAAGGGATAAATATAAAATGTATTTGAATTTGTATCCACACACAATGTCCCCGGATTAATGATCAGCGAAACAACATAGGTTCCCGAATCGGCATAGGTCCAAGAAGGCGATACCACATTTGAGGTATCTAATGTAGTCGTTGGATCTCCGAAATCCCAGTGATAAGAAAATGCATTGATACTGGCTTGAGAAAAATTTACTGTATACCCAAAACAATAGGTTGTTTGCTGCGGAATGGATGCAACAGGTAAACCCGGACAAGTTACAACGTTGAACTGAAAATCTCTTTTGTTCACATCAATCAAAACACCTCCTCGATATTCACTCACACACACACCAACCACCCACTGACCTACCATATTTGGAGTACCTGTCATTAATCCAGTGATAGGATTAACAGAAATGATAGGAGAAGCACTCATCGGATAACTTGAATTGTAAGGTGCTTGCCAGGGAACAAAGGCATAAGGTGGTGGCATTCCAATGCCAGGACAACCTGCAGCAGCCCCTTGTGGACCAAGCGAAGGGCAAGTGGGATCTAATCCTGTATATGGATCACATAATTCGTAATACAAGGAGTCGCCATCTGGATCTGTTGCAGCATGATCAAAAAACAAGGGAACACCCGCACATAAAAAAATAGGTGGAAAATTTGTATAGCGCGGACTGCTATTTCCGGGAGCAATGGAGTTGTCTGGAATATGCGCCATATAGGTTGAACCAACATCTCCGGGTAAAATTAAATTCAATACTGTTCCATTACGGCAGCATCGCTGATAGGTCAAATTGTATCCACCGGGAATATTCGGTAAATTAATTTCCGCCTGATAGATTCCTTCTTCTACACAAACATTTGTAGGAGGTATAAAGCAAGGATTATTAATTGTAATAGGTAAAATAACAGTGGGTGGACGGGGCATTTCTATACTATCGATAAAAACGCCGGCACTGTTGAAAATAAAAATGCTGGCAGGATCATCTAGCAGCGGAACGCCATTGTAACAATCGCGGTATACTTTTAAAGTAATGCGGTAATTATTTCCTCCAAGATTATCATAATAAATTTCGCCACCCACAATGTGGGTAGCGAAATTTTCTGATGACAGAATTATCAAAAAAAAGAATAATAGAAAGCGTTTAAACTTCATTATTAAAACTCATTGAAAAGTTTTCTTCTGAATTATTTCGAACGAGTGATATGAAAAAAACCGGCAAATACTTTGTTATTATCCACACTGCTTGTTTTATAAGAAGAATAATCTACAGGGGTTGATTTGGCTGACACTGTTCCGGAAACGGGAACTGTTAAGACATAATAATACACCCCATCCACATACGTTGAACCATTCCAATCGTTTTTATAATCAGCACTTTCGAATACATTATTTCCCCAACGATTGTAAATCGATAAAGAGCTTCCGGGAAATTTATCTAGGTTTTCTACATAGAAAAATTCATTGATAGCCGGTCCGTTTCCATCAGGCGTAATAATATTGGGAATGTTGAGCTCACAACTGGGTTCAACAGCAATAGAGATCTGATCGTTTTGAATGTTTCCACATACATCTGTAATGATAACCTGATAGGTTCCGTTTGCATTTGCAGATAAGCCGGTTGCAGCTGTATTCGGAGAATTAACATTATCGGATCCCGCTAAAGTTGTCCAGCTATAGGTATAAGGCGATCCACCACCAGTAATGAAAGCATTAAGATTTAATAGATCACCCGGACAAACAATCATGTCACTTCCGGCATTTACAACCATGGGAGCAAATACAGCAACTGTGATCGTTGCAGAATCTGTTAAGGTTGGCGTTGGATCAATTATTCCAGTGCAGGCATCATTCACAGTAACTACATAGGTTGTTGTGGAAGATACAGTAACCGTTGGACTTGGTATGGAAGGCAAGCCGGTACTCCAGGAATAGGTGTAAGGTTCAACTCCCCCCGTCACATCCGCATTGAGTGTAAAAACTCCACCAAGGTTACAGAATGTTGTATCACTCAAGCTTAAAGTAAGAGGTGTATATTCATTCAAATAAATAGTTGCAGTTGTAATCGAACCGCCACAAGCTCCTGCAAGGAGAATAGACAATTGAATTGTATCTAATCCTTCGAAAACAGCATCGGATACAGCATTGATACAATATGATATAGAATCCTGTCCGGCTGCAAAAAACAATTGTGACGGCAGAGGAATGCCTACAACACCTGTGTTATAATCCACACCATTTACCGCTGAGCCCCCGATCGTTAAATTTACGGTATCCGCATTTGCAAGATTAGATGTTCTTACAAAGTAGATACAAGCCAATCCGCAGCCTTCATATAATGTTGAATCGTTTGCTCCACCATAAGAAATTTCAGGAACAATCGTAACACCTTGACTGCTGAAACTACCCGCTTCTAAAAAAACACCCGAATCCCAGCTTCCGTCACCAGCATCTGCAATAGCCAGTTTAATGTGATATGTTTGTCCGCAATTTACTGCAGCAATAGCAGTAAGTGGAACAGTAAACCCATCATACTCAACTGTTGCACCTGGAGGGGTTTCGTTGTTAACATAAAGCGAAGAATAACCCAGACTTGTGCAACCACCAGCTGTTCCGAAAGTACCAGCAACTCCTGGATTTACGGTATTGATGGCAACCGGTAATCCACCTGAGCCAGGAATAATTGCAATATTTTGATTTGTATAGCTTCCACCTGCAGGATTTGGTCCAGAAATAAAGAAACCAAATACATCATTAAAATTTGAACAAACAAATTCAGGATATTCTTCCGAAGCAAAAACATAACGGAATTTTACAGTATCGGATGTTGGAATAAAATCAAATTCAAGAATGGCGGCATCATAAAGTGTAGTGGAAGATATCGCATTCAATTCCGGATCAGCACAAACAGTGCCCGTTCCACCTAATGTACTTCCTGCAGCCACATTAGGTCCTGGAGCCACATTTATATCACCAGTAGTTAGCATTGCACCAGAGGTAAATCCAATATTTGAAAATGCTCCATTAAACGTTCCACAATAATTAGCCGCTCCTGAAAAAGTAATTCCACTGGTAGTAACACCAGAACCAAGCAAGGTATCTACTGCTAAAAGGGGTGTTGCAATTGATACAGTTAATTGAGCAGCTGCAGTGTTAAAAACAAAAACTGTAATTATACCTGTTGAGATTTTTTTGATAAATGATTTCATGATTTTTTTATTATTATTTTAATTTTTAACGAACTAAGGTAATGCTTCCGATTCTTCTTGCAACTTCAAAGTGATATCCTTCCAAATCAAATATGACAGCATAAACAGCTGAAGGAGCTTTTTGCCCCATATATGTCCCATCCCAACCGGTATAAAGATCTTCCGTTTCAAAAAGTTTTTCTCCCCAGCGATTATAAATTTTCATGTTGTATTTTTTTATTCCCACACCGTAACCCATAAAAAGGTCGTTTCGTCCACTTGCATTCGGAGTAAACGCATTTGGGAAATAAAAATAAAAATCAGGAAGCACTATTACACTCTGGTAAACAGTATCACTGCAGTCTTCGCTATTTGTGGAAATCAACATAACGGTATAGGTTCCGTCATTGATATAATTATGAATTGGACTGTCTTCCGTTGAAGTTGAATCCTGTGATCCGTCACCAAAATTCCAAAGATAAGAAATAGCGCCTGTCGACTGATTTTGAAAGTGCACACTTTGATTCGTAATAAAGCTGTAGCTAAAATCGGCAGCGATCGGGGATATTGTAACCGTTACTGTATCTGAAATAGATATTCCACAATGGTCAGTAGCTATAACAATGTAACTAGTTGATGAAACAGGTGCAACTGTTGCCGAATCAAGCAATGAAATGGAAGGCGACCAGCTGTAAATATAATCCGGCAAACCAAAAGAAGGATTCGCATCGAGTAACACATGATTCCCTTCACAAATAGTTGTATCATTTGTTAGTGCAAGTTGCAAAGGGATGTATGGATTTATAGTAATAACCACACTATCGGTGGCCGTATTTCCGCAACTATCTGAAATTGTAATATAATAGGTAGTTGTTTCAATAGGATTAACAATTGCAGAAGCGGATGTGCTTGTTGTATTTGTCCAAGTATAAGTATAATTTCCTATAGCGACACCTCCGTTGACTGAGACTGTTAAAGGAAGATTAAGAAAAGGGCAACCCAATGTGGTATCATTATTTAAATTTACAGTTAATGGAGGGGAATCAACAATTAAAAGTGTAATTGTTGCAGTATCATTTCCGCAAGGAGTATTTGCGTAAACAGTTAAAACTGCGGTTTCGGTTCCTTCAATCAGCGCGTCAGGCAGAGCGTTGATAGTTATATAAGCCGAATCCTGTCCAACTGCAAAATAAACACTATCCACAATCGAAGAAAAATCGATTCCATTTGAAGCGGATCCGGAAAGCGAAAATGAAAAGGTATCTGCTACAGATAAATTATTTAATCCTCTGTCGAATAAAATAGATGCGAACCCACATCCTTCATAAATTGTTGTATCATTCCCAGAAACTGCTCCACCAAAACTAGTTGAGGAAGAAATGTGTACATTTCCGGTGCTTGTAAAACTACCTTCTTCAATAAATACACCTGAGTCCAAAATATCATCTCCTCCATCCGCTATCGCAAGTTTAATATGATAGGTTTGTCCGCACTGAACAGCAGCAACAGCCACTAAAGGAACCGTGAATCCATCGTACTGAACCGTCAAGCCATCGGGAGCCGTACCGGTTCCAAATCCATCTCCATTATCAAAATAATAGGCGGAATTGGTATTTAAGCTCAGATTGAACATTGTAACAGGCAGACTTGTTCCGGGTACAAGTGCGATATTCTGAGCACCACCACTAAAGGGACCAGCAATACCGGGCCCGCTGATAAAAAAGCCAAAACCATCGTTTATACCACCGGGAGTGGTACTCACAAATTCCATGTACTCTTCCGAGCCAAAGACATAATTAAAACGGATACTATCTGAAGTGGCAACAAAGTCAAATTCAATAATTGTGGCGTCATAACTCAATGTAGGCGCCATAATGATATTCAAGTCGGGATCTCCGGGTAGTGCATTCATTGTGGAAGCACCGGACATGTTATTGGGTCCGATAGCATTGGCGTTATTGCCGCTTGTGAGAAGGATTCCGGAAGCAAAACCAATATTGGAGGACGATCCGTTAAATGTACCTCGGGCAGTTGGACTACCATCATAGGTGATTCCTGAAGCAGAAATGCCACCACCTAAAAGTACATTTTGAACCATTAATGCAGGTGAAAGTGCTGTACTGGTAATAAGTTGCGCATTAACATTCTCACCATAAAACAAAATGGTAAGGAAAACAGAAAAAATATATCTATTTAATTTAAAATCAACCATTTAATCTATTCTTACATTCTGTAAATCAAACAAATATATCAAATAAAATATCATAAATAAGTTATTTAAACTATGTTTTTTAGGCGTTCATCGGCTAAATAATAAAAAAGCGGATCTCATCATTTCAATTAACATGACGCGCATTTTCATCAGATAGTTGCAAGGAGGTGTTCTAATCTGAAATTATAATAAGCAATTCCCTCTTATTTTTTAAAATGAGATGAATCGATTTCTTACATTTTGAAGTGCTTTAAACTGAGCAAAATCGAAACTAAAACGCTAATCTTTTGAACAAAATATTTCGGCCAAAAAAAGACCATAATTAAAGGATGGTATCAATAATAATTGCAAATTTGTACATATAAAATTAGTCGCTGCTAATTATTAACTTTTTCACACAATTCAAAAAAAATACAAAATGACGAATCCAGCCATAAACGCTTACATTGAAAAAAACAAAGACCGCTTTTTAAACGAACTGTTTGAACTGCTGCGCATACCATCGGTAAGCGCTGATGCTGCATATAAAAACGATGTTATAAAGACAGCAGCTGTGATCAAAGGAAATCTGATTGCTGCTGGAGCAGAAAAAGTGGAAATCTGTGAAACAGCGGGCTATCCGATTGTTTATGGAGAAAAAATTATCGACCCCCAATTGCCAACCGTTTTAGTATATGGACATTATGATGTTCAGCCTGCTGACCCTATTGAATTATGGACTTCAGGGCCCTTTGAACCGGTAATTAAAGATGGAAAAATATATGCCCGTGGTGCATGTGATGATAAAGGTCAGATGTATATGCATGTAAAAGCGTTTGAACTGATGATGCAAACCAATTCTCTGCCATGTAATGTAAAATTCATGATCGAAGGAGAAGAAGAAGTTGGCTCAACAAACCTTGGTATTTTTGTAAAAGCGAATAAAGAAAAATTGAAAGCAGATGTTATTGTGATTTCTGATACTGGAATTATTGCTAACGATATCCCTTCAATTACTGTTGGATTACGCGGATTGAGTTATGTTGAAGTGGAAGTAACGGGTCCGAACCGGGATTTACATTCCGGATTATATGGAGGAGCAGTTGCAAACCCTATCAACATTTTATGTGAGATGATCGCAAAAATGAAAGATGATAAAGACCACATTACGATACCCGGGTTTTATGATGATGTGGAAATATTAACGGCTGAAGAACGCGCTGAAATGGCAAAAGCGCCTTTTAGTTTAGACGCATACAAAAAAGCATTGGATCTTTCAGATATTCATGGTGAAGAGGGATTTACAACCAACGAGAGAAATTCAATCCGTCCGACATTGGACGTAAATGGCATCTGGGGCGGTTATCAGGGCGAAGGAGCAAAAACAGTGATTGCTTCAAAAGCGTACGCTAAAATTTCGATGCGCTTAGTTCCTCACCAAAACAGTGATAAGATAACCGAACTTTTCAAAAATTATTTTGAGAGCATCGCTCCTAAATCGGTAAAAGTAAAAGTGACTCCTCACCATGGCGGAGAGCCTGTTGTTACTCCAAGTACATCTGTTGCCTACAAAGCAGCGAGCATGGCAATGGAAACAACATTCGGAAAAAAACCGGTACCTGTTCGCAGCGGAGGAAGTATTCCTATTGTTGCAATGTTCAAAAGTGAATTGGGATTAGATTCGGTATTGATGGGCTTTGGTTTAGACTCAGATGCGATTCATTCTCCAAACGAACATTATGGTGTTTTCAATTACTTAAAAGGCATTGAAACAATTCCTTATTTCTACAAAAATTTTACAGATTTAAGTAAGTAATAAAATTCAAAGAAATATTTATTGTGATTAGATCTAAAGGCGCAAAATAAAAATTGCGCCTTTACGTTTTCAAAATAAAAATACATTTATGAAAAAAATCATTCTTCTACTTTTTGCGCTCCCTGTTATACTTTTCTCATCCTGTGGCGACTTTAAAGAAATAACATTTATGGGAATCGAAAATGTTAAAATAAATAAAGTTTCTCAAAAAGGAATTGATATTGATGTAACGGCAAAAATAAAAAATCCGAACAACACCGCATTTATGATCTATCGTTCTGATTTAGATGCTAGTGTTAGCGGAATGAATGTGGGAAAAGCGTCGATAACAAAAAATGTAAAAATTAAAGCAAACTCCGAACAAGGATATACGTTTAATATCAAATCAGATTTTTCAAAGTTAAATGCCAACGAATTACCAAACTTGTTTTCGATTGCAATGAGTAAAAGTATTAAAGTAGGATTAAAAGGTAATTTAAATGTGGGAAAGTTGTTTGTTAAAAAAAGTTACCCGGTGGATATGGTGAAAAATGTTCCGTTGAATCTAGGTGATTTATAAGCACATTTTTATACTGCAACAACCCCTGATCCAGAAATAAAAAGCATGCTAAAAAAATTGCTTCACATAAAAACATACTTAACCAGCAACATTTTAGTAGTATAAATTTGGACTTTTTATTTCAGTTGCTACCACCCTTTCTACTCTTTCGATAAAATTTTTTTACATAAAATTAAGTATCATGCGAAGATGTTTTCTGTGCATCGGGAGATAGATTTTTTTAATCAATTTTTTTGTTTAGAAAATGAATGCGCATAAATGAATTTAAATAATGTACCCGATAAAAATAGGATACTAATTATCCTTCGTATTTTTAGAACATGAAAGAGACAAATCCCCTCTATACAAACACACTGATTCATGAAAGCAGTCCTTATTTGCTGCAGCATGCGCACAATCCAGTTAACTGGCATCCATGGAATGATGCCACATTAGAAAAAGCAAAAGATGAAAACAAATTGATACTTGTTAGTGTTGGCTATTCTGCATGCCATTGGTGTCATGTGATGGAGCACGAGAGTTTTGAGGATGAGCAGGTTGCACAATTAATGAATGATTATTTCATCTGCATCAAAGTAGACCGAGAGGAGCGTCCGGATATTGATCAGGTATATATGATGGCCGTTCAGCTGATGACCGGACAAGGCGGATGGCCACTCAATTGTTTCACACTTCCAGATGGCAGACCAATTTATGGTGGCACCTATTTCCAAAAACAAAATTGGATGAACATCTTATTGAATCTAGCAGATGCCTATCAGCAAGAGACAGAAAAAGTGCTGGACTATGCCAAACAATTGACTGAAGGTGTAAAGCTGGCAGAACTAGTGAAAGTCAACCCAATTGAACAAGCGTTAACAATAGAGCTGCTTCACAAAAGTGTAGTTGCCTGGAAACAATGTTTTGATGATGCAGATGGTGGACCCAATAAAGCACCGAAATTTCCCCTTCCAAATAACTATCAATTTCTTTTAAGATATGCGCATCACACAACAAATATTGAGGTACACAACCATGTAGAACTCACCTTAAAAAAAATGGCTTTTGGCGGAATATATGATCAGATTGGGGGAGGATTTGCCCGCTATTCGGTAGATCACTTTTGGAAAGTACCGCACTTTGAAAAAATGCTTTATGACAATGCGCAATTAGTATCACTTTATGCAGAAGCATTTCAAAAGACAAAAAACCCTTTATATAAGGATGTTGTTTATGAAACACTTGCTTTTATTGAACGAGAACTCACTTCTCCTGAAGGAGCATTTTATTCCGCACTGGATGCCGATTCGGAAGGAGTTGAAGGAAAATATTATGTGTGGACCAAAGTTGAATTAGAAAAACTTTTAACAGATAAATTTGAGTTGTTTGCTGATTACTACAATGTGAATGATAGAGGATTGTGGGAACACAATAATTATATTTTACTGCGTCATGATGATGATATTACTATCGCGCAACGAAACAATATTAGTGTTAACGAATTACAAAAGATAATCCAAGAATGTAAAAATAGTCTACTTCTTGTCAGAGAAAAACGTATCCGCCCCGGCTTGGATAACAAAATTATCACTTCCTGGAATGCGCTGATGCTAAAGGCGTTTACCGATGCCTATAGTGTTTTTGAGGAACAGCACTTTTTAGATGTTGCATTAAAAAACATTCATTTTCTTTTGGAAAATACGGTGAGCAACGGAAATAAATTAAGCCATTTAGCATCCATAAAAACGGGTAAAGAAACTTTTGCAGAAAAACATGTGCCCATCAATGGATTTTTGGAAGATTATTCTTTTACAATAGATGCACTCATTACGTTATACGAAACAACCGGTGAAGAAAATTTTTTACAAAAAGCGAACGACCTCATGATATATGTTTTTGAACATTTTCAGGATGAACATTCAGGTATGTTTTACTTTACTTCAGACATGGATAAAGCATTGATCACACGAAAAATGGAACTATCCGACAATGTTATTCCTGCGTCTAACTCAAGTATTGCTAAATCACTTTTTCTTTTGGGACATCATTTTGAAAAAGAAGAATACATTGCAAAGAGCAAAAAAATGTTGAATAATGTAGTGGGAGAAATAGAAAATTACGGAGCAGGATATAGCAATTGGGCGATGCTACTTTTGTTTTTCAGTCAACCCTTTTACGAAGTGGCAATTGTTGGTAAAGCTGTTGATGAAAAAAGAAAATCCTTCAACAAACATTACTATCCAAATAAGATATTTGCAGGAAGCACTTCAATAAGCTCGTTACCTTTATTGATAAACAGGTTTAAAAATGATGAAACACTTATTTATGTTTGTCGGAATAAAACATGTTTACAACCTGAAACACATATTGAAACGGCATTGAAACAAATGAATATTAAATGAAGATAGCCAACACCCTTTTACTTTTTTTTATTTTAAATGTTGCCGGTATTGCCCAGATTGTAAACAACAATCCAGTTGAAATAGGCATTGGACCTACATCTTTTAATGCAATGATTATAAAGCAAAATAAGATTAAAAGAATTGATGTTGTGATTGTTGACAAACCCGACGGCGAAGTAATC
Source organism: Bacteroidota bacterium (assembly GCA_947466965.1). GTDB lineage: Bacteria > Bacteroidota > Bacteroidia > 2-12-FULL-35-15 > 2-12-FULL-35-15 > 2-12-FULL-35-15. The sequence goes on along the minus strand of CANIFU010000008.1, from coordinate 2,295 downwards.
ATAGATAAAGGTGCGAGTCAGGGATATGAGTTCGATATTCAGGGAAGAATTACTCGTTACTATTATACCATTTTAAATTTTGCTGAAAATGAGGTTGTAGACATTCCTGAAATAAGAAAGAAAGGAAATGTTGTTAAAGCAGCAAGCACTCGTTCGGTTACAAGATATTACAATGACACCATTTTTGCTGATATATATTATGATCAACAAAGTAGAATTATTACCAAAAGAGTAAAAATGGGGGCATATTATAACTCCTATTATTATGAGTACAACGAAAAGGGGCAACTCATTAAAGAAATGCACTTCCGAGAAACGAACATCAGCGAAAATAAAAACGAATTTCAATTAGGCGTTCAGAATATTTTATCCAGTGAAACATTCGAGTACATTCAGATGACACCAACACAGATCAAGAAAATATGTAAAAATGATGAAGGACGGGAGTATAAAAAAGCAATCATTAATTACGACGAAAAGGGGAATAAAATAAGTGAAAACTACGAGTTCATTGTGAGCTGGATGAGGCAAGAAAACAGTTATAAATATGATACTAATGGGAATGTGGTTGACAGAAACTATAGTAGTAATGAAAGTGGAAATATAAAAGAATATACTACTTATAAATTTGATGCGAATGGCGTTCTGTTGGAAGAAAAGAAATTTAAAAACGATGGACTTGTTTCAGAATTAAGCTATTTGTATGATGAAACAAATAATTTGTTAAAATCAAAAATCACTCGCGACCACTTGCATAATTCGATAGGGATAGTGAAATTCGCATACCGTTTTTATTAAAGATCACCTTTCTTTTTGCCTGCCACAAAATCTTTCAAATAAAAGGGTTCGAAATATGCAACGTCTTCAAACCGACCATTATTAAAAGCCTGTTCTGATAGCACAATCATATCTTGGGCAGAAGGCACTATATCATCAATAAAAAATGCGTTCTTATTCGATGAAAAGAGCACTTTACATTTAGCCGCACCATCTCCAAAAAAAATAAGCTGATTAGACTTTAAAATGTTTGAAAAAGAATTTTCTTCAATTATTTCAGCAGCAATGGGTTGTATCTCTTTGTTACCTGAATCAAAAATTGCACAATAAACTTCCATTCTTCTAGCATCAATCATCGGACAAAAAAGAGGAAATTGAAGTTCACTTTCCAATATTTTTAAAGCTGTGCGACCTGATGAAACGGATAAAGCAAGATGCTGTAACGTACTAATTGCGATCAAGGGCTTTCCAAGAGCGTAGCACAATCCTTTTGCGGAACTAACACCGATACGTAAGCCGGTATAAGATCCAGGGCCTTTGCTAACAGCAATCGCATCAAGAGCTGAAATGTTCACCTCCGCTTGATGAAGCACATCTTCAATGAACAAGGTTAGATTTTCTGCATGTGAATAATCTCCATTCAGTTCTTTCAGGGCAAGCAGCACACCATCTTTTGCAAGAGAAACACTACAAACTGTAGTTGCTGTTTCTAAATTTAAGATCAGCGCCATGTCGTTTACTTTTTAGTGATTGTAAACAATTCTGATTTATCAACTTTCGTTACTACATCGCCATCTTTTAACTCTTTAGCGATAGCACTATATGGAGCAGAAACGATTTCATCACCTACCTTAAGTCCCGAAATAATTTCTATAAAATTGTTATCCTGAATGCCTGTTTTCACCTTAACCATTTTCACTTTGCCTTCAGTAGCATTGTATACAAAAACACATTCTTCAATTTTTATTAAAGCGTCGTCAATTTGTGTTTTATCGTTTTCATTTTTTACAACAATTTCATCCTCATCTTCATCTCCACCTCGCTGCTTGTTTTGCTCATTAAATGCAGTACTGTCACTTCTTGTTGTTACCGATTGAATAGGCACAGCAATGATGTTGTCCACTTTTTTTGTTTGAACATCTACCGTCGCACTCATGCCCGGACGAAAAGGAGCGATATTATTATTCGCTATTAATAGGTCCATATAAGACTCTTGTAAAATCCGGATCTTTACAACAAAATTAGTTACCTGCTCAGCAGTCACACCTGTGGTATTGGCAGAGTTTGCAATTTCAGTAACAATACCTTTAAATTTTCTTCCTAAGTAAGCATCCACTTCAATCGTTGAAGTATCGCCATTCTGAACACGAACAATATCATTCTCATTTACCTCAACGCTCACTTCCATTTCATTTAAATTTGCAAGTCGCATAATTTCTGTACCTTCCATCTGTGCTGTTCCAACAACACGTTCACCCTTCTCTTTATTCAATTTAGAAACTGTTCCGTTTACCGGAG
>CANIFU010000007.1 GCA_947466965.1 Bacteroidota bacterium | reverse complement strand
ATTTTATAGATTTTTTGTTTTTCATTTTGATAAATAATACATTTAATTTACACTTATTTTACATATATTATATATATAATTTTCACTTATTTTTCGAATAATTTATACTAAAATCACACACTAATCGCTAAAAGAATTTAAACAAAAAAAGAAAATTAGTTGATGTATAGGATACTAAAGTGAAAAATAGTAAGCTTTCATTTTATTAGCCATTAGGGTTCTTCTTTCTTCCAAGAAATTAGCATAATCCGATTCGGTCATGTTTGCAATGTTTGATGGAACGCAGTTTGCTTTTAAGTTCTCAACTAACTCAACTTCTGTTGATATACCAGTTACTAATTTACCGCCTTGCACTTGCTTATTGATTAACTCAAAATAGTCTTTAGGTGCCTTGTCTCCAACTTTGATATTAATTTCAGATTGCATGTAAACGTAATTAGCAATCTGATTATACTTACCTCGTTCATATCCGTTTTTCTTTAGATAGTTTTTGGGGAACAAATGGTGAATGTCACCGCGCAATGAAATTAAATCTCCAATAGTTACATCTCGTGATAAAAATCCTTTATCATTCGCTTTAACTTGAGCGGCTAAGTAAACATGAAAGTATGGGCTGCTAGCTACTGATGTATCCAAACTTTGCGGTAATGCCGCACTCCAAAATGCATCAGATAATTCACCTTGTTCTTTCTCCTTCATGTACTCTTCAAATGGCTTTAAAGTGATCTGTTTAATGTCAAAGTCAAAAGTAGATTCAGGCGAGCCGGAGTATCTTCCTGTTAATACTGAATATACAAACCATCTTCTTACATAACTTTCAATTTTTACGGAATCAACTTTTTGATCTTTTAATTTCAAATAAAGGATATATGCAAAGTTGATTGCATTTTGTGAACGCACTAATTTTGGAGAAATAAAACCAGCCGATTTTATTATCATCAAAAATCGTTTGAAATTTGTTTCGTTAATGAAGTTGTGTACACCAGTTTTTAAAGTTGCAAATGATTGCTCTGCAATGGTATCTTCATAAGTTCGTGTTTCAAAATTACGACCTGAAAGTAAACTTACTAAATCAGAAAGCCTTCCTCTATTGAATTGAGATGTAAAAGCAACTCGAATTAAATCATTATAATCAGGATCGTATAAATCTTCATTTTCTGTTTTTAACCAAGTCATTTTTGGAAAGAACTCTGAAGAAGCAAACTCTTTATCATTATCAACGATATGCTTATAAAACTCTGGAGATATTGTTAAGTGGCAAAAGTAATCAATTGCTTTACGTAATGTATTTCCATCGTAGTCGGTATTGGCTGCAATCTTACTCATAACAAAGTCTGCTTGACTAAGCACAACTCCTTTGGAGTTAATTCTAATAAATATTTCTGTAACAGTTTCAATATCTAAATCGGCTGCTAACTCAATCATTCCAATTTGCTTTTTAGGAATGTTAATTAAGTTAGTGAAAGATTTTTCAATAAACTCTTCATCTGCATCGGGATTAAGCTCGGTGTAGTTTCTCACCAATTTTAAAATACTAATACTTCCATTTAGAGCCTCAGATATATCATGTAGCCATGTTTTATCTTTTAATATGGCAGGATTTTGCACTTCAAACTTCTCCGTAATAGGGTTAAATGCAATTTTAATTTTTACTCGCTGATAAGTTTTACCTACAACGTATTGGCCCAAAATAGCAGCCGTTAAAGCGGTTACACGTTGCTGCCCATCAATCAATATTTTCTTACCCTCGCTTAAACTGCCATCTTTTAGACGAACATTTGGGTTCCGCCAAGCTATTACATATCCCACTGGAAAGCCTTGATATAAGCTGTCCATTAAATCACGAACTTTTGAACTATCCCAAACAAATGGACGTTGAATTTCAGGGATTGCTATTTCTCCGCTCTTTACCCATGAAAGAAGGGTTTCTATTAAATGTTGGTTAACCGAGTATTTTTGCATATTTACTTTATTATTTTTCCTATACGAATATTAAATAAACCACTCTTACTACTAAAGCCTTCATATTTTGTTAAGAGCCTCCTTGCATTTTTATTGTAGCCATTTATAAATTCAATTTGATCATATTTTCTTTTTTTATCATTCTCGTCATATAATCTACTTACCCAAAAATCTGATTGTTCCCTATATTCTACTTTTTTTTTACCAGATAGTATTAAATCAAACCATTCACCTTTAATTACAATTTTTAATTTTTTCAAATCTTTTGTTTTCATGCTATTTTAATATTATTTCCTTTTTTATCTGCATCATACTTGGTTTAAGTTTTTTAACCAACCAATCATTTTACAAGGTTTAAAAGATTTTTGACTACAAAGTCGCTCACTTTTGATGGAGCCAAGCGCAAATTATATTTTAAATTCTCAGGGCTTTCTTGTTTCAAAAGTTTCATTATTCTATCCATTTGTGTCGGTGATATTTTTTGTAAATCAAGCTCTTCTAATCCTAAAAACAACAAACTAGTTATGTCTCCTTTCATGGATAGTTTTTTGGCGGTAGTGGACTTGAATAGTATGGCGTTTTTACCAATCTGAATTTTTTTTGAATTTCCAGTAGTCAAAAACACTAACCTCATTGGCACTTGTGTAGATAGTCCCACTTTATTCAAAGCGTATTGCCCTGAAGGTTTTATTTTAACATGTTCCTTTTTTGCCAATGCTTCGGCTAATTGCTCCATAGATGGCAATACCTTTCCAAAAACCTTGTCATTTTTGGGTATTACATAGATTCCCTGTCCCATTCTTTCCACTTGTCCAGACTCAACAAGCCTAGAAAGTGCTTTTCGAATAGCAGTTGATGTACCTAATTCCTTAAAATCTGAAGGCAAAAAGACATGACCAGGCTTAAATCTACTGATTTTTAGTTCAATAATATGACTAACCGATTCTTTCATGTCACAAATATAAAAATAATTGTGACAAAATACAGCATATTTCGTCACAATTTTTAAATTTATTGTGACGAAATGGTGCTGAATTTAAAGTCCTTTTCCTTGAAAAACCTTGAAACAATTCAATTTTTTTCAAGGTTTTTTGTGGTTTACTTGCGGAAGATTTCGGAAGCAATATTTGGAACCGAAAATTCAAAACTAATATTAATTAAAAATCTTAAAAAAAAATGGACACAGAAACAATCTTAGATGAAATCATCGAAAACGGCAGTCGTAAAATTATGCTTGGGTTTAGATGCTATCCGGAGCTTAAGTATAAGCAAACCAAAAAGGCAGAAAGTCTTGGAATCAGCCTTAGTGAGAGCATTGAAAATGATCTCTTAAATGTGGATACAATACTTGAGGGGAAACTATCCGCTGCCAATGAATTAACAGTGGCTAAGTCGAAGCTTTTACAGCTGACCGCCCTAGCGAATAATAATAATGTCGCATTTCAGACGGAAATAGATAAATTAAAATCTGAAAACAATGAACTTAAAAAAAATGAATCCAATTTGTTTGAGAACCAGAAATTGTTTAGTCATCCGCTTCTTTTGGAATTATTTAGCAAGTTAAAGGGCAAAAAGGATACAATTGAGTCTGCGGACGGGAAGAGATATTCCATTACATACAACCATCCCCGTGACCTTTTAATTGCAATGATTTACTCATTTAAAACAAAATAAAAAACCATAAAAACTATAAAAACCATGCTAATAGAACAAGTACATTTTCCGAAAACAGGTCCAAACTGGACCAGTATTACTTTGTGGACCATAGGGATAATCGCTTTGGGCGTAACCGTATATGTAGTAACAAAAAAAGATCCTGCTCCGAAGACCGTCCGTAAAAAATTTGATGAGAAGAAAGGTAAGAATTAATCCAAATCAAAATGAAAATCACTGTTGACTTACCGGATTTGCAGGAGGTCGTTGCAGCATCTGTGGAAGCTGCAATGACCGACAAGCAAGCTAAACTTTTTGGGTGGAAATATTTCACCCTTAAAGAAGCGGCTGAATTGTTGCAAGTAAAGGTTTCAACATTGCTTGATAAACGTCAACCATACTTAACCGAGTTAGAGTATTCCCAAAACGGAAAAACATTTTGGTTTAAGAAACAAAGTATCGAGGATTTTATTACAAATCGGATAATAAAAAAATACAGGCGATAATCGGCAACATTAAATTAGTGCTTCAATTTACAAACTTGTCGCATTCTCCATTCCCTCATCCATGCTATCAATATCCAAGTCCTTCAAATATCCTTGTGTTATCTTGGGATCCGAATGTTTAAGTGCGCTTTGAAGAAATTGAATGTTGCCATTAGATTTTTTTGCAGCAATGGATGCGAAGGAATGCCTGCTCACATGCGTGCTAATTTTCTTATCAATACAAGCATCCTCTCCTATCTTTTTTAGATACTTGTTTACCATGGCTGTTTTACGACCAATTTCTTTTTTATAAACTTCACTTGACTCATCCTCTATCCCATCCTTTAAAATTGGCAAAATGTATATCGAACCTGCCGCTATAGATTTGAAATAATTTAATATATCTCTAATTTGAGGAGTAATTTTAAATGAATTACCGGCACCCGTTTTATTCATGCTGTACTCTATTCTTTCTTTACTCACATAGGTCCATCTTAAAGTTAAAACATCTTCAATGCGCACCCCTGCCATATTAAAAGCTAACAAAAAAGCTTGCTGCACCGTTTTAATCAAAGAACCCTTTTCATATTCTACGTTAGCAAACTCTTTTAACTCCTCAATATCTAATCGCTCCTTCTTCTTAGAAATTGCTTTTGGCATTTTATAATCGTCAAAAATATAATCAGCACGAGTAATTATTTTTTCCCTAATTGCATCGTTAAATAATTTTCTGATTTTTTTCAAATTTGTATAGGCGGTAGCACTCTTAAGTTTTTTATATCCTATCAAATAATTTTCAAAATCTTTGAGCGTATTCAAATTGATTTGCTTAAAGTCTAAATCACCCAACTTATTTTTTTCAGTAAACGCATTCCAATTATTTAAGGCCTGCCGATAACCTTTCTTTTGATTATAGTTAAGCATCTGCTCCATTTTCACCTCCCAGAAAGGAACAATCTTATAAGACAATACTGATTTCTTTACATTATGTATTACCAATTCAGGTGTTAATTTAGGAACAGTGGCAACTATTCTTTTCGAGGGTACTTCTCCATCCAAATCCTTAACAACTTTCTGAAGAGAAAATCTATCATTCAAAACGGCATTAGCAAAAAGCACATCATTATAACTTTCAATCAACGCTTTTAGGTCAGAATTAATAGCGTGTTGATTTGGATGATTGTACACCCATTTCAGATTATGATTTTTAGCTTTAAATTGATTTTGCTTTACAGCAATATTCGCTTTAATTCTTTTCTTCTTTTTACCCTCTTGAATACGGATGTAAATTTCAAACAACCCATCTCTGTTCGGTTTCGAAGATAATTCTAATGCAGCTTTCATTTTGATTAGTTTTAAAGGGTTGATTTTACAGCTAATATAGCGAAAGTCCACCTACAAATCCACCTACAAAAGAAAAAATCCTTGCAATCTATTGATTTGCAAGGATTTAGATGTTGTTTATTGTAGCCCGTAGGGGAATCGAACCCCTCTTACCAGGATGAAAACCTGGCGTCCTAACCCCTAGACGAACGGGCCCTTTGATTTTGGGAGTGCAAATGTAAATGAAAATTCTATTTCTGCAAAATATTTTTAAAACTTTAAATAAAAATCAATCAATTGAATCACTATCTGCTTGAAAACGAAAGCCTAAGCGTTTTCCTGTTTTTATCTGCATACTTTCACTAACCGACTGCATATCCATCACACTAATTTCCTTAATGGCGTCAAATGGCGGGGTATACAGGTCGAAATTTAAGCAATACAGTATCGTTGATTCCAAAATTGCCTTGATCGCATGCTCATCTATAACAGCATGCACAAAGTCGTTATACAAGAAACCCAACTGTCTTTTTCCTTCCACAAAATAATGGTTTTCTTTATTTACAAAGATTCGCCCAATCACATAACCTAAATCATTTATTCTGTTATATTTGAATGAATCGTTCAGAAAATTATAGATGTTGATCATCCCGCAGAAAGTCCGAAAATGATCTTCTTTTATATACGAACTCTTCCAGATCGGATGGCTCCTGTCAAATTCAAAAATATTTGTATGCATCGAGAAGATCAATAGATCGCCAGCAATTCTGATCTCGAACTCAAATTCACCTTTTTCGCGGTACTCAATGATCACCCGTTTATCTTTTGTCGCAATGTCCTTTGACATCTCAGCCAATACTTCCTTTGCGACCGCTTTCAAGGTATTAAAGGAACTCAATGTATTCGCATACACATCCTGCTTCATGCTCGACTTCTCGACAAGCGCTTTTAAGATCAATTCTCTTGGTGTTTTCTTTTCCATTTTTTCAATGAATTTGTTCGCTTAATATGCCCTTGCAAATACCACCCGCTGTGTGGATGGCTTCCCACTATAAATACACAAGCCCTGCTCCTGCTTATTACCTATTGGGATGCAACGGATGGTCGCTTTGGTCTCTTCTTTTATCTTTTGCTCGCTCTCCGGTGTTCCGTCCCAATGTGCCATAATAAAACCGGGTGTTTCTTCCAGAATCTTTTTAAATTCTTCGTACGTATCGGCTGAATAAGTTTTAGCATCATTCATTGCTTTTGCTTTCTGGTACAGATTTTCTTGAATTTGCTCCAACAAATGTTCGATCTTGTTTTCAATGTCGGCTTGCTGCAGCGTTTCCTTTTCCATTGTATCCCTCCTCGCCACCTCAACGGTTCCGTTCTCCAGATCCCGTCCTCCGATTGCTATTCGAACAGGCACTCCTTTTAATTCATATTCCGCAAATTTCCAACCTGGACGCTGTGTATCTCTGTTATCGTATTTCACAGTAATCCCTTTGGCTTCCATTGCTTTTTTCATCTTTGCAACCACTTCATTTATCTGTGCCAATTGCTCTTCTCCTTTATAAATCGGAACAATTACTACTTGAAATGGCGCTAATTTAGGAGGCAAAACCAAACCTTTGTCATCCGAATGCGACATCACTAAAGCTCCCATTAAACGGGTTGAAACCCCCCATGATGTTGCCCAAACGTGTTCCTGCGTTCCTTCTTTTGTTGCAAATTTTACATCAAATGCTTTCGCGAAATTTTGTCCCAAGAAATGAGATGTTCCTGCCTGCAACGCTTTCCCATCTTGCATCAATGCCTCAATACAATAGGTTTCAACCGCACCTGCGAAGCGTTCGTTTGCTGTCTTAATTCCTTTTATCACCGGCATCGCCATCCACTTTTCTGCAAATTCTGCATAGATCCCCAGCATTTTTTCTGTTTCAATTACTGCTTCCGCTGATGTTGCATGTGCGGTATGTCCTTCCTGCCACAGAAATTCTGTTGTTCTCAAAAATAAACGTGTCCGCATCTCCCAACGTACCACATTCGCCCATTGATTTACCAATATAGGTAAATCGCGGTACGATTGAATCCAGCCTCGGTATGTATTCCAGATGATGGTTTCGGAGGTCGGACGAACAATTAATTCTTCATCTAACTTTGCTGTTTCATCTACCACAACACTTCCATCAGGAGCCGTTTTCAAACGGTAATGTGTCACAACGGCACATTCTTTTGCAAATCCATCAACATGACTCGCTTCTTTGCTAAAAAAAGATTTGGGTATGAACAAGGGGAAATACGCGTTGACATGGTCTGTATCTTTGAACATTTTATCCAATGCCTGCTGCATCTTTTCCCAAATAGCATAGCCATAAGGCTTAATGACCATGCAGCCTTTTACAGCAGAATGTTCTGCTAAATCTGCTTTGACAACTAATTCGTTGTACCATTCAGAATAATTTCCTTCTCTCGTTGATAACTCCTTGCTCATAATCTTTTTTTTGTGGTATAGTATTTGTAATTTTATAATTGACTTTAGGAATCGTAAAAATAGAAAATTAAACCTTTTGTCGATTTTAAAAGATTTAAAAATCATCCCCCTTCATCAATTTAAAGTATAAAATGAAAACCTTTCTAAGTATTCTGACTTTCTTTTTATTAGCGTTTACTGCCTGCAAAGCACCGGAGGGAGCTCAATCAAAAACTTATAGCGATGATATTTATTATTCATCAAAAGACAAAGCAGCGGATAAGGAAAAACGTAAACTAGAAGATGCCCTTGCAAAAGAAGAGGCAAAAAAGCAGGCGGACGAGGCGGCACTGGCTGCACAGAATACAAAACGCAGCAGCGACGCTCCAGCTGATGACTACTACACTCCATCAGATAATGGAACAACCACCATTAACAACACAACCAATAATTACAACGACAATACACCATTCAACTACGACGATTATTATGATGACGCTTATTCTGTCCGATTAAGACGTTTTCACAACAACTGTGGCAGTTATGGTTACTACGATAACTATTATACCAACTCCTATTGGTATACAGGTGATCCCTACAATTACGGAACAAGCGTTTACATGGGCTACAATTTCTGGGGGCCAAGTTACAGTACCTATTCATACAACCCAAGTTATTACTGGTATGGCAATCAGGGTTGGGGATACGACCCTTGGTATAATCCATACGGATACGGTTACAACCCTTATGGATATAGTTATGGATACAACCCCTATGGAAATTACGGATACGGATATAATCCATACATGAATGGTTACAACAATGGATATTGGGACGGATATTACAGTGGCTTAAACAACAACAATTATTTCAATAGCTATGACAATAACAGTTATTACTACGGACCACGCGGAACGACAGGTTCAAACGGCAGAGTAACTGCTCAACCCTCTCTTGCAAGCCACATGATGACCGAGATTGAAACACAAGCAAAAGCCAATCCGGAAAACTGGACGAAAGATGATTACGGACGCATCAAACCAGTATATACCAGCTCTTCTGCTGCATCTGTTTATAAACCTGCGGATAACAGAAATGACAACTCAAAACCTGCCGGCCCGGTTAATCCTGCTTACAAACCAGATAACAACAGACCTGTATCAACAGACAATCCTGCTTATAAGGAAAAACCAACTTATAGAGAGACGCCTGCTAATAAAGAAAATCCGGTTTATAAAGAGAATCCGGTTTATAAAGAGAAACCCGTTTACAACGACAGACCGGTATACAAGGAGAATCCGGTGATCAAGGAAAATCCGGTATATCATAACGACAGACAAAAACCGGTTGAACAACCTAAATTCGAAAGGCCTCAAAATGATGCTCCAAGAAATAATTCTTCTAGCCCCAGCAGAGGAACCCCCAACAATACACCGGCAAGTTCAAAACCTCCAAGAAGGTAAATTTTTCTAAATCGCTTTTCCATTTTCACATACACACCATGTGAAAATGGAAAACGCGATTCGAAATTTAAAAAACAGTCACATGAAAAAACAAATTCTGATCACCGGCATGGCCTTGTTATGTGCATGGCATTTACAAGCACAAAATGATATTGACGCAATGCGTTACTCACAGATTACATTTGGAGGAACTGCCCGTTTCGCTTCTATGGCGGGCTCAATGGGAGCTCTTGGTGGCGACATATCAACGCTTAGCTTTAATCCGGCTGGCCTAGCAATATTCAAAAAAACGGAGATCTCTATCACTCCTTCTATTTTTTCACAAACCACTTCTTCCACATACAACTCAAATACATCGAGCGATAGTAAACTTAATTTTAATTTAGGAAACATCGGATTGGTAGCAAGTATCAACCTCATTAAAGAATCAAATACAACAGGTTGGGAAAATATTAATTTCGGATTCGGTTACAACCGAACAAATAATTTCCACAACAGAATGGATATCCAGGCTGACAATAAAACGAGTTCACTGTTGGATGTTTTTGTTGCAAACGCAAATGGAAATCCCCCTTCCAGCTTCGACCTGTTTTCTACCGATCTGGCTTATCAAACCTATCTGATCAATCCGGATACTTTAGGTAATTATAACCATGTGATACAGCACTATGGAATCAAACAAAGAAAAGTGGTGGAGACAACTGGAGCAATGGGTGAAACGGTAATTAGCTTTGGTGGAAATTATAAAAGTAAATTGTATTTAGGTGGCACCATCGGATTTGTGAAAGCAAAATATCATGAAGAGTCTACCTATGAAGAAATTGATGAAACCGATACAATCCCTGACTTCAAATCGTTTTCTTTTTCCCAAAATTTAACTACAAAAGGAAATGGTGTAAATCTAAAATTGGGCGCTATCTTCCGCCCGAACGACTGGGTTAGAATTGGCGCCGCTTTCCATACGCCAACCTCTTTGAGGTTGAGAGATGATTACAACAATTCAATGAAATCAGATCTGGAAAACGGCATTACGTATGACACCATCTCTCCGCAAGGATTATTTGAGCCCTACACCATTACAACACCTTTCCGTGCCATCGGCAGCATTGGCTTTATCATAAAAAAATTGGCCTTATTAAATGTCGAGTATGAATATGTTGACTATACCTATGCTCAATTGCATTCGAGTCCGAATGTATTCAGCGACGTAAACAGCACTATCCTATCAAAATATACGTCTACAGGAAATCTCCGTATTGGATCTGAAGTCCGTTTAGATCCAATTGCAATTCGCTTGGGATATGCTTTATATGGCAGTCCGTTTAGCAGCAATGAAAACAAAAATGCTAACCGTACAAGTTATACTGGTGGTATCGGGTATCGTGCGGACAAGTACTTCATTGACTTTGCATACGTCTTCACAAAATATACCGAGTATAATTATCTGTATGATTCCCCGAAAGCAACTGCGGTAGAAAACAAATACAAGAATTCAAGTTTTATGTTATCACTCGGATTAAGATTCTAATTTCAACTGCCCTATTTAGATTCTAATAAAAAGCCCTTCGTAAATTTTAAGAAGGGATATTTGTGCATTTATTTTTTAGGAATATTTCAAACTATTAGTAAATGTTTCTTCACTGCTATGCATAACATCAAATTCCCAGCCTTCTGGATAAGGTGATTCCAACAAAGATCCTTTTAATAAATAAGGATACATCTCGGCATACGTTTGAATTTTATTGGCGCTCACTCTTCTGTATATGTGCGATCGATGTAAATTATTAGGATGTTCAATTCCAGCTGCCGACATTAATTCTATTGCTGCTTTAACCGTTTCATGGTGATAGTTAAATACACGAACTTTTTTATGATCAACGTTTAACCCATTGTATAAATTCGGATTTTGAGTAGCCACTCCCGTAGGACAAGTATTGGAATTGCACTCTAATGCTTGAATACAACCCAAAGCCATCATCATTGATCTTGCGCCACTGCACATATCTGCGCCCAGCGAAAAGTTTTTCACTAAATCAAATCCCGTATGCACTTTTCCGGAAGCAATAATTTTAATATGTTTTTTTAATCCAAAGCCATTCAATGCATCATAAACAAAAGCCAAGCCTTCTCTCAAAGGCATTCCCACCGAATTACTAAACTCCAAAGGAGCAGCCCCTGTTCCACCTTCACCTCCATCAACAGTAATAAAATCGGGGATAATATTGGTTTTCACGATTGCTTTACAAATAGCGATAAACTGACTTTTTTGTCCGATACACAATTTAAAACCAACAGGTTTACCTCCGCTTAAATCTTGTAATTGTTTAATAAAAGCAAGTAATTCTATAGGTGTACCAAATGCTTTATGATAAGAAGGAGATAAAACTTCCTTGCCTTTTTCAACTAAACGAATTTTTGCAATTTCTTCAGTAACCTTAGCAGCAGGAAGAATTCCTCCGTGTCCTGGTTTTGCTCCTTGAGATAATTTTATCTCTATCATTTTTACATTCGGTAAAACAGCGCGTTCAGCAAAAGCAGTGGGATTAAAAGTACCATCCACATTTCTGCAACCGAAATAGCCAGTTCCAATTTGCCAGATAATATCACCACCTAGAGCTAAATGATATGGGCTCAAGCCTCCTTCACCTGTATTATGGGCAAATTCACCAAGTTTTGCACCACTATTCAATGCCATAATTGCATTCTTACTCAAAGAACCAAAACTCAATGCAGATATATTAAAGATGCTGGCAGAATAAGGTTGTTTGCAATTGGGTCCACCAACAATAACTCTCGGATTTTGCTCTCCTTTCTCTAAAGGCAGTGGCGCAATGGAATGATTCAACCATTCATAACCTACTTCATAAACATTTAATTGCGTTCCAAAAGGAGTTGAGTCTGATACTTTTTTTGAACGCTGATAAATAACATTTCTACTCAAACGATTATATGGAGCGCCGTCAGTATCCGATTCAACAAAATATTGATACACCTTTGGTCGCATCCATTCGGCCCACCAACGCAGGCGTCCGATAATTGGAAAATTGTGTTTCAAACTATGTTTTGTTTGGAGTACATCTTTAATTCCCAATAGAACAATTGGAGCAACAAGCAAAAAAGACCATAATACTTTCGGATAAAAAAAACCAAGTATTGCGATGGCTATACATAGTATAGAAGAATAGAAGAAGAATTTAATTTTCATATGAAATGAGAGTTAAAATAGTTACACGTGAATATATGAAAATAAATTAATTTCTAAAATATTTAAAATAACTTAAAAAGCCCTTCGTAATTTTTACGAAGGGCTTTTTAAATGATTCGGTTGAGCAATTATACTCTTTCAGCTTTTCCTGTAAGAATATCAGCATCAACTAATATTCTTCCACAATGCTCACATACTATTACTTTCTTGTGCATTTTAATATCCAAATGACGTTGAGGCGGAATCTTATTAAAGCATCCACCACATGCATCGCGCTCAACAGTAACAACACCCAAGCCATTAACTACATTTGAACGCAAACGTTTATAAGCATTCAACAAACGTTCTTCAATGATGGCTTCAGAAGTTTTTGATTTTTTTATCAATGTTGCTTCTTCCTTTTCAGTTTCTGCAACAATGTCATCTAATTCTTTCTTTTTGATTTTAAGATCTTTTTGTCTGTCTTTAAAATCTTCTTCAGAAGCATCAATCACTTCTTTCTTAGCAAGAATATTGGCTTTGTATTCTTTGATACGTTTTTCAGCAAGCTGAATCTCTAAATTCTGGAATTCAATT
Source organism: Bacteroidota bacterium (assembly GCA_947466965.1). Classification (GTDB taxonomy): domain Bacteria; phylum Bacteroidota; class Bacteroidia; order 2-12-FULL-35-15; family 2-12-FULL-35-15; genus 2-12-FULL-35-15. Next base: position 58,293 of record CANIFU010000007.1, on the reverse strand, counting down.
TCCTTAGTGATTGCATCGTATTCACGATTATTGCGAACCTTACCTTGTTGGGTTTCGTATTTTTTAATTAAAGCTTGAGCATCTTTAATCACATTTTTCTTTTCTGTGATAGACTCCTCTAATTTTTTTAACTCTTCTGAATAGTTAGTTATACGGGTTTCTAAACCAGCAACTAAATCTTCCAAATCTCTAACTTCCAAAGGCAATTCACCTCTAACAGTTCTGATTTTATCGATCTTTGAATCTACCTGTTGTAATTCAAACAAGGCTTTTAACTTTTCCTCTACAGAAATTTCGTCAGTTTTAGTTTTTGCCATTTTTATAAATAGTTTATTGGATTTGTATTGATTTTTGACAAATGGAGTGCAAATGTACTAAATTTTTCACTTAATATATCATAAAATAATTCCATAGTGAATTGTTCACTCTCATAATGCCCGATATCAGCAATAACAATCTGATTTTCAGCATCAAAGAACTGATGGTATTTAAAATCTCCGGTCACAAAAACATCTGCTCCAGCTGCAATCGCATTATTCAGCAAAAAACTTCCGGAGCCGCCACAAACTCCAACAGTCTTTATTTTTTTACATCTTAAGGAAGTATAACGAATCATTTCTGTTTTCATCGTTTGTTTCAGGAAATTTAAAAAAGCAGTTTCTTCCATTTCTGACGGAAGTTCGCCTATCATTCCTGCCCCTATTGAATTATTTATATTATCCAACGGGAATGTTTCATAGGCCACCTCTTCATAAGGATGGGCTGCAAATAAGGCTTTCAGCAAACGTGACTCAATAGGGGCGGAATAAATTATCTCTATCTTTGTTTCCTTTTCCTGGTGTAACTTCCCTTTTTCGCCAACAAAAGGGTTTGTATTTTCACCTGCTTTAAATGTTCCCAAACCAGAAGTGTTAAAACTACATTCATTATAATTTCCAATAGCACCTCCACCAGCCGCAAACAATGCACTTCTTAATGCAGCCGCTTGTTGTTCTGGACAATAAGTAACTATTTTTTTTAGTGTATTTTGCATCGGGGCAAGAATGCGGCAATTTTGTAAGCCAATTTTTTCAGCAATTTTTGAATTGACGCCCTTTGCTACATTATCTAAATTAGTATGCGCTGCATAAATGGCAATATTATTTTGGATCGCTTTTATAATGACACGCTCCACATAATTTTTTCCATTGAATTTTTTTATTCCGGAAAATATGATCGGGTGATGGGCAATCACAAGATTGCATTTATTTGCGATTGCTTCTTCAATTACTGCTTCGGTGCTGTCCAGACAAATTACGGCGCCCGTAATTTCCATATCGTGGTGACCACAAATCAATCCCGAATTGTCATAACTTTCCTGATAGGCCAATGGAGCAATGGATTCTAAATAGTTAGTTATTTCTCTTAATTTCATTACGGTGCGAATTACGAATTTTCACGAATTTACGAATCTGATTGATATAGAAGGTGCAATCATCAGATATTTTCTTTTACATTTTCAAATTAGCAAATTTCCAAATTGTCACATTCATTTCGTATTTTAGGGCTGTGAAGTTTTTGCGAATCATATTATTCCCCATCTCCATTTTATATGGCTGTATTGTTTTTGTTCGAAACAAACTGTACGACTGGAAAATGTTTTCTTCAAAAAAATTTGATATCCCTACTATCTCGATAGGAAACTTAAGTGTTGGAGGAACAGGAAAAACGCCACACATCGAATACCTTATCCGATTATTAAAACAGGAATTCTACATTGCTACACTTAGCAGAGGATATGGTAGAAAAACGAAAGGATTCATTCTAGCAGATACACAATCTTCTGCAAGCGATATCGGTGATGAACCGCTTCAATTCAAAAAAAAATTCAGTGGATTGAGAGTTGCTGTAGATGGGAAAAGAGTTCGTGGCATTCAAGAGCTGCTGCATGAATTTCCTTCCCTTCAAACGATTCTATTGGATGATGCTTTTCAGCACAGAGCGGTTAATCCCGGACTAAACATTGTCCTCAGCGATTTTAGCAAACTCTATACAAACGATCAGATTTTGCCGACCGGAAATTTGCGAGAATTTAAATCCGGTATTAAACGGGCTGATATAATTATTGTAACCAAATGCCCCGACATATTATTACCCATTGAGCGCAAACGATTGCTGACAGAAATAAATCCGAATGCCAACCAGCGCGTATACTTCTCCTACATTAAATATGGTGATTTCATTCGTTTGAATGGCGAAGGGTCAAACCCCTTGGCTAAAGATTACTATTTTGAAAGAGGCTTCTCGATTGCTTTACTAACAGGCATCGCCAATACAAAACCATTGGAATACTATTTAAAAGATAAAGTAAAAAACATCACTCCAATCAAATATAATGACCACCATCACTTTACAAGTAGCGACATTGAAAATATTCGGAAAATATTTAATAACATTGCAACTGCAAATAAAATAATATTGACGACTGAAAAAGATGCGATGCGCCTAAAAAGCGTGGAGTATAGCGAAGCATTAAAAAACCTTCCACTTTTTTACATCCCGATAGAAATTGATTTTCACAATAAAGACAAAAACGAATTTAACAAACAAATAGTTAATTATGTTAGAACAAATCAAAAGCACAGCAGCGTACATACAAAGTAAAATTTCAATGACACCCGAAGTTGGAATTATTTTAGGCACTGGACTTGGTGGTCTCGTTCAGGAGATCAACATCAAACATACCATATCGTATGAAGATATCCCGAACTTCCCTGTTTCAACCGTAGAAGGTCATTCAGGAAAACTAATTTTCGGAGAATTAGGAGGGAAAAATGTAGTAGCGATGCAAGGCCGCTTTCATTATTATGAAGGATATACTTTGCAGCAGGTCACATTTCCTGTGCGTGTTATGAAGTTCATCGGAGTAAAAAACCTATTTGTTTCCAATGCTTCCGGTGGTGTTAATCCTGATTTTGAAATTGGTGATTTGATGATCATCAACGATCACATTAACTTTTTTCCATCCAATCCCCTGATCGGAAAAAATAGTAAAGAATTGGGTCCTCGCTTCCCCGACATGAGCGAAGCATACAGCAAAACAATCATCGCGAAAGCAAAAAAAGTAGCTGCTGTAAATAATATAAAAGTTCAAGAAGGCGTTTATTTAGGGTTATCTGGACCAACATTTGAAACACCTGCTGAATATAATATGGTGAGAGTATTGGGTGCCGATGCCGTGGGTATGAGTACCGTGCCTGAAGTAATTGTTGCACGTCATATGGATTTGCCTTGCTTCGCAATGTCTATCATTACAGATCTTGGTGTTCCCGGGAAAATCGTTGAAGTAACGCATGAAGAGGTTCAACAAGTTGCCGCATTAGCAGAGAAAAAAATGACGGTCATCATGAAAGAATTAATAAAAGAACTTTAATAAGATCCACGATACCTTTATCATAAATTCAGATTCATGAAAAAAAATAGATTAGTAATTCTGCTAATAGCAGTAGTGATGACCTCCGGACTTACCGCGCAGTATAGTTCTCAAAACATTTCCTTATTAGGACATTGGTTTAATCCTTTGCAAGCACCTGAACCATCCTATGGAATAAAATACAACAGCGTTTGGGGTTGGGTAGATACAGCGCATGCTAATAAAGAATATGCGATTTTAGGATCAGGATTAGGCACTCACATTATCGATGTATCCGTTCCTACAAATCCGGTAGAAGTTGATTTTGTTGCCGGCAGAAGAAATCAGGTGATCTGGAGAGAATATAAAACGTATGGTAATTTTTTATACGCGATCAGTGATGATACTTCTCCGAATAGCTTGCAGATTATTGATATGAGCTATTTGCCCGATTCCGTGCATGTTGTTTATGACGATAATTCTCTATTTGAACGTGCACACACACTCTATATTGATGGCGACAAATTATACTGCGGGAGTGTTACATTAGCCGCTGGCGCTGGATATCACTCAATGGGTGTATATAGTTTAGCAAACCCTCAATTTCCCGTTTTTTTGCATTCGCTTAGTTCTGAATACCCGCTTGTAAGTTATGCACACGATATGTTAGTAAGAAACGATACCGTTTATGCTTCCTGCGGATATCAAGGATTGTATATTTACAAGTACAACACCGGAGCGAATACATTCACTGAAATAAATTCACTCACTTCCTATCCCGACCAAGGGTATAATCACAGCAGCGCGCTTACTCCGGATGGAAAAACATTGGTGTTTTGTGATGAAGTACCTGCAAACAAAGCTGTTCGCGTTCTCGACATTTCAGATATTTCAAATATCTCTATTGCAAGCACCTTTAAATCGAATGAAGGAGCCACCGCACACAATCCATATATGTGGGGAACCAACCGTGTGGTTATAGCCTACTATCAGGATGGATTGCAGATCTACGACATTTCAAATCCTGCAGCACCATACAGAACCGGCTATTTCGACACGGATACATTGCATGGATTAAACGACAACTTCCCGGTGTCGAACACCTATCACGGTGCCTGGGGTGCTTATATCGATCTGCCAAGCGGAGTGATTTTAGTTGGTGATATGCAAAACGGATTATATGTTTTGGATGGTTCAATTGCTTTGGGAGTAAAAGAAAACAACACCGCTGACAATGCCATTTCTGTATTCCCGAATCCGACTAACAACTATTGTTCTATAAAAATTAACTTATTGCAAGCAGAAAATGTCTTGTTTGAATTATTTGATATAACCGGAAAGAAAATTTTCAGCAAAACGGAAACAATCGGAGCGGGAAATTCAAGCAGAACAATGCACCTAGACCAATACAATAGTGGGCTGTATATTTTAAAAATGTCGAGTAAAGACATCCACTATTCACAAAAAATAATTAAAAAATAATAAACGGTATATTTAAAAAGGGCTTCTTAAAAATAAATTTTAGAAGCCTTTTTTAATAATTCAAATTCTATTGAATCTATTTTATCCATACCCTTAAACGTTCATTCCTCGCTTGAATTTCAATGATTCAACCATGAATAAAATCTGACGAACTGTGTGAATAGCATCCAATTAAACACACAATTTTAGACCTGATACAATTCATTTTTTTTGTATCTTTAAACTTTAAAATTAGCCGCTATAAAATGAATATTTACGATAAGTACGAAGCAGTGATTGGTCTGGAAATTCACACACAATTATCCACCAAAAGCAAAGCGTATTCCAATGATTCTACTGAATATGGTGTTTTACCGAATACCAATGTAAGCCCCATTTCTTTAGGTCATCCGGGAACATTACCAAAATCAAATAAAAAAGTAATTGAATATGCTGTCCGTCTTGGGTTGGCCTGCAAGAGCGATATACGGGAAGTGAATGAGTATGCGCGTAAAAACTATTTCTATGCCGATCTTCCAAAAGGATATCAGATTACACAAGATAAAACACCTATTTGTACTGGTGGCTTCCTGACAATTAAACTTAATGACGGATCTGAAAAAAAAATAAATATCACGCGCATACACATGGAAGAAGATGCCGGAAAAAGTATTCATGACATTGATCCATTCGATACTTTAATTGATTTAAATCGAGCCGGTGTTGCATTATTAGAAATTGTAAGTGAGCCAGATATCCGCAGCGGTGAGGAAGCCTATCAATATGTGACCGAAGCAAGAAAACTTGTGCGGTATCTTGACATTTGCGATGGCAATATGGAAGAAGGAAGCATGCGTTGTGATGCCAATGTATCTGTCCGGCTGAAAGGTGCAAAAGAATTTGGCAAAAGAACAGAAACAAAAAACATGAATTCAATACGTAATGTTCAACGTGCGATTGAATATGAAATAAAAAGGCAGATTGATATCATTGAAAATGGTGGTGTTATTTCACAAGATACCATGGGTTTTGATGCTGTTACCGGCTCAACATATTTGATGAGGAGTAAAGAGATGGCCAACGACTACCGTTATTTTCCGGAGCCAGATCTTCAACCAGTAATTGTTACCAAAGAATATATTGAAAAAGTAAGACAAGCATTACCTCCATTGCCAAATGAATTATTTAAAAAATATACTTCATTGGGTTTATCTGAATACGATGCCGGTGTATTAACGGATTCAAAAGAAATTGCTTTGTATTTCGAAAAGATCATCGCGAATACAAAAAACGCAAAAGCCGCCTCTAACTGGCTAACAGTTCAGATAAAATCATATCTAAATGATAGCGCATTGCATATATCTGATTTTAAAATTACAGCTGAACGCATTGCCGAACTAGTAAATTTTATCGATAGCGGAAAAGTAAGTCATACGATTGCTACTCAAAAAATATTTCCGATGATGTTGGAAAATCTTTCAAAAACACCCTCAGAAATTGCCGCTGAAAACAATTGGATTCAGGAAAGTGACACTGGCGCACTAACAGAATTTGTAAAAGTAGCAATTGCTAAATATCCTGAAAAAGTAATTGAATATAAAAATGGAAAAACAAACCTTCTCGGATTATTCATGGGTGAAGTAATGAAACTTTCTAAAGGAAAGGCTGATCCTAAAGTTGCTACCGAATTGGTAAAAGAAATGCTTGAAAAATAAAAATAATGAAAACAATGAAATTATACCTACTAAATCTTGCATTGCCGATAATCCTTTTATCCGGATGTTCAAACTCCAATTCGGATGCTGCAAATGGATTTGAACTAAAAGGAAAATTGGGAAACGCCCACAATGACACACTATTTCTTGAACAGATGGCTACCGATGGTTTAAAAAAAATCGATACTGCTATACTGGATGAGAATGGAGAGTTCACCATGAATCCATCAATTACTGAAATTGGATTTTACCGATTAAAAACTACTGACAGAAATTTTGCAACGTTAATTTTTGATATTGATCAAAAAGTTTCAATCACAGGGGATGTTGCTGACCTTGGAAACACATACCGTGTAGAAGGTTCTGAAGATTCTAAATTATTTTGGGAAGTCAACCAGCGCTCGGCTGAAAATTATAAGAAACGAGATTCACTCCAAAAAATATTTCAAGCATTTGTAAATATTACCAAAATGGATTCCCTTCGTATCGATTCCATGAGCAACGCACTTGAAAAACCATATACAGAATTGGTTGAAAGTCACAACCAATATCTAAAAGCGTTTATTGAAAAAAATTCATCCTCATTCGCTTCACTTGCTGCCATTCAACAATTGCAACCGGAAGAATTTATGGAAACCTATTTTAAACTGGATGACGGTTTATTTACAAAATACCCCAACTCTGCATACATCAAAGCTTTTCATGATGGAATAACTAAAAGTAGGAAATTAGCAGTTGGAACCCTCGCCCCGGAAATCAACATGAATACACCGGATGAAAAACCCCTGGCTTTATCATCTTTAAAAGGAAAAGTTGTATTGATCGACTTTTGGGCATCATGGTGCGGACCTTGCCGCGCGGAGAACCCTAACGTTGTAAAAGCATACAACAAATATAAAGCAAAAGGATTTGATATCTTCAGTGTATCTCTTGACAAAGACATGGAAAAATGGAAAGGCGCAATCCGTGCAGATGGACTAACCTGGCAAAATCACGTTTGTGATTTTAAATTCTGGCAATCTCCTGTTGTTGCTTTGTATAATTTCAATTCTATTCCTACCAATGTGCTCATCGACAAAGAAGGAAAAATTATAGCGAAAAACTTACGCGGTGAAGCATTGGATAAAAAACTAGAAGAAGTATTTAAATAAATTGCTACCTGCTCTTGTAATGAAAACAAAACATTTTATATATAGCCTTATTGTTGTCCTTCCTTTTATAAATAAAGCAAGTGCTCAAACTTATTTTCAACAAGAAGTAAATTACACCATTCATGTAAAATTAGATGATGTTAAAAATGAGTTTACAGCTGATGAAAAAATTGAATATATCAACAACTCTCCTACTTCACTAACTTATCTTTACATGCATTTGTGGCCAAATGCATATAAAGACAACAACACTGCTCTGGCAAAACAATTACTGGAAGGTGGGAACAAAGAACTATACAATGCAAAAGAGGAAGATAAAGGGTATATCGATCAATTGGATTTTAAAGTAAATGAACAACCCGTTAAATGGGAATATTTGAAAGACAGTATAGATATTTGTAAAATCATTTTAAATGAAGCATTAAAAAGCGGAGACAAAATAATCATATCTACACCATTCCATGTAAAAATCCCTTCAGGAAAAATTTCGCGTATGGGTCATATCGGTCAATCATATCAAATCACTCAATGGTATCCCAAACCTGCTGTATTTGATAGAACAGGTTGGAATCAAATGCCATATCTGAATCAAGGTGAATTCTATTCAGAATTCGGAAGTTTCGATGTCAGCATTACACTTCCTAAAAATTATATTCTCGGTGCAACCGGTGATCTGGTTGATGGTGAAAAAGAAATTGAATGGCTTGAAAATAATGTAAAAGCGACAGAAGCAATGACAACCTTCGACAAGGATGATCTTGCATTCCCTCCATCAGACCAGGAAACAAAAACATTACGCTTTAAACAAAAAAATGTACATGACTTTGCATGGTTCTGCGACAAAAGGTATCACGTATTAAAAGGAGAAATTGTTACACCCAATTCAAAAAACAAAGTAACAACTTGGGCTATGTTCACAAATGCCGAAGGCAACTTATGGAAAAATAGCATCCAATATCTGAATGATGCGATATATTATTACTCTCTGTGGAATGGTGATTATCCTTATGCTCATTGCACTGCAATAGATGGAACAATAAGCGCGGGCGGAGGAATGGAATATCCGAACATTACCGTAATTGGCGGAAGTGGAAATGCTTTTCAACTGGATGTGGTGATCACACATGAAGTAGGACACAATTGGTTTTATGGGATGTTAGGTTCTAATGAAAGGCAACACGGCTGGATGGATGAAGGATTAAATTCCTTTAACGAAAATAGATATATCGAAACAAAATATCCAGATCAAAAACTTCTGGGAAATATTGCTGATGGTCCAATCGGAAAAGTATTTGACCTTGCTCGCTACAGGCATAAAAGCCAGTATGAATTGGCCTACCTCTTCGCTGCTTCTAAAAACGAAGACCAGGCAATGTCCACTTCATCAAAAGATTTCACACAAATAAATTATGGTGGCATCGTTTATTCCAAAACAGCGATTGTGATGGATTATCTGATGGCATATTTGGGCGAAGCAGAGATGGACAAAGCCATGCAAAACTATTTTGATGAATGGCATTTTAAACACCCCTTGCCTGAAGACTTCAAAAAATCGATAGAAAAATCAAGTGGCAAAAATTTAGATTGGTTATTCAAAGGCTTAATTAACTCAACTGAAAAACTGGATTATAAATTATCTTTTGCTCATAAAAATGCAGATGGCACATGGGATGTTGGAGTGAAAAATACAGGAGGTATAAATGGTCCTGTATTTATTCAAGGAGTTAAAGATGGTAAACTTATCGGGGAAGTAATTTATGATGGCTTCGAAGGAAAACAAGCCTTATCATTTCCAGTTTCAGATATTGATTATTTCAACATTGACATGCGTGAGGATATGCCTGAAATCAACAGAAACAACAATAAAATTCGCACTTCTGGTATCTTCAGAAAAATAGAACCCCTCAAATTTCAATTTCTTGGAAGCCTCGATAATAAAGATAAAACACAACTTTTCTGGACACCTGTTGCTGGATGGAATAACTATAATAAATGGATGTTCGGACTCGCATTCTACAACAATATTCTTCCACAGAAAAAATTTGAATTTGAATTGATGCCTCTGTTCAGTTACAGTACAAATGATTTTGCAGGATATGGACATCTTGCTTATAACATTTTTCCAAATAATTTATTGCAACGTGTAACAATTGCAATCACAGGATCTCGCTACACATTTTCCAACGACCCAAGTGATATTAATAATGATCCTTTAAATTTAAATTTTAATAAAATTGCACCTGAACTATTTATACGTCTTAAAAAATCAGAACCAAGAAGTCCGTTCAATTTTGATATACGCTATCGGCACATAACTATAATTAAAGATAATTATGCAGCAAATTATGCATTCAGACCTACTATATACAAAAGAAATAACACGCTAACTTCGAACTTTAACGACTTAACTTTTTCATTTTCAAAAGAGGATGCAGTCAATCCGTTTGATCTTAATTTCAATTTTCAGCAAGGAGAAAAAATGATGAAGACGGCGCTAACTGCTCATTATTCTATTAACTATAAACGAAAAAATAAAGGATTCGACATTCGTTTCTTTGCAGGAACTTTTATTGGGACTAAAGCTGTGGATGCAGGACCTTACGAATTTAGATTAAGCGGACAAATAGGTTCACAGGATTATTTATATGACAACGTTTTTTTAGGACGAACAGAAACAATTGGTGACGGGAATATCCTTGCCAATCAATTTACTGAAACCGATGGGGGATTTAAGTTCTATTCACCATTGGGACAATCATCCGAATGGATCGCTGCAATTAATTTAAAATCTTCATTAGGAAACTTAAAACTTCCAATCAACTTGTACGCAGATTTAGGAACAGCCGACAACAATTCTTTAACAAGTGAAAAATTTTTATACAATGTAGGTGTTTGCCTTTCCTTTAGAAAAAACTTATTCGAAATTTATTTTCCGATTTTAATATCTCAAGATTTCAAAAATTACAAAGAAGCAAATGGGCTCAAATACCAAGAAACAATTAGATTTACTTTAAACATAAATCTAATTAATCCATTTAATTTGATCCGGAATTTTGAATTGTAATTGAATGATATTTCGACGCTCCGATCGAAATGACAGAAGAATGCGACTGAAAGGTTAATGAAATGTAATTTAAAAGAACGAACAAAGAACTTTACAGTGAAAATATAAAATGACACCAAACAAAAAAATATACTTTGCGTCCGACTTTCATCTTGGTGTTCCAAACTATGAAAGAAGTTTGGAGCGAGAAAAATTTATTGTAAAATGGCTGGACGATGTAAAACAAGATGCTCAGGAAATTTATTTAATGGGCGATGTTTTTGATTTTTGGTTTGAATACAAACATGCTGTTCCAAAAGGCTTTATTCGTTTACTTGGTAAAATTGCCGAGATTGTTGATTCAGGAATCCCAATCACCCTTTTCACCGGAAATCACGATGTGTGGATGTTTGATTATTTAGAAAAAGAATTAGGAGTAAGGATTCACCGCAAGCCAATAACGAAAGAATACAATGGTAAGAAATTTTATTTGGGACATGGTGATGGATTAGGACCTGGTGATTATGGCTATAAGTTCATCAAGAAAATATTCACAAGTCCAATTAATCAATGGCTTTTTGCACGCATCCATCCAAATTTCGGAATAGGAATGGCCCATTTTTGGTCGCGCAAAAGCAGAGCATCAAATGCTCCAAAAGATGAACAATTTAAAGGTGAAGAACACGAATGGTTAGCTGTTTACTGCAGAGAAATTTTACAAAAAGAACATTTTGATTATTTTATTTTCGGTCACCGCCATTTACCGCTCGATATACAACTGAATAAAAATAGTCGCTACATTAATTTAGGAGAATGGATCAACCACAATACATATGCGGTATTTGATGGAGATAATTTGGAACTAAAAATCTATAAATAGAATAAGTACATTCTTTTTACTGTAAATTATTTTTTATAATTTATAATTTATTTGGAAAAATAAGCCTGTATCAAAATTCGTTATACAGCCTGACTTAATCTCAATACAACAATTCTACTTATTTTAAGAAGGTATTCCTACTTTCTGAATCAAATCTGCCAATCGGCTTGAATAGCCATATTCATTATCATACCATCCAATAACTTTGATCATATTTCCAACAACTGAAGTAAATTCAGCATCATATATACAGGAATGAGGATTGCCAACAATATCAACAGAAACAATTGGATCCTCTGTGTATTCTAAAATTCCTTTCAAATAGGTTTCACTTGCTTTTTTAAATGCAGCGTTTATCTCGATAGGTGTAACAGGCTTTTTCAACACACAAGTAATATCCGTTAATGAACCATCCGGCACAGGAACACGCATACCACATCCACCTAATTTGCCTGTAAGGTGGGGGAATATTTTTGTTATTGCTTTGGCGGCACCTGTAGACGTTGGGACGATTGAAAGAGCTGCAGCTCTTGCTCTTCTCAAATCCTTATGCGGAGCATCGTGTAAACGCTGATCACCGGTATAGGAATGAACGGTTGTTATATATCCATCTTCTAGACCCCAATTGGAATCGAGCACTTGAATCATTGGTGCTGCACAATTTGTTGTACATGAAGCATTTGAAATTATAACATCATCATTACTTATTATATCATCATTTATTCCCAATACAACAGTTTTGATATCGTCTGTATTGGGCGGAGCAGAAATGATTACTTTTTTTGCACCCGCAGCAATGTGTTTTCCTGCGGTTTCTTTCGTCAGAAAAAAACCTGTAGATTCTATTACAACATCAACATCCAATGCTTTCCATGGAAGATTTGCTGGATCTTTTTCGGCATACACCGCAATTTTTTTTCCATTTACAATTATCGCCTTTTCTTCGGCTTTTACATCGGCATTAATTATCCCATGAACCGAGTCATATTTTAATAGGTGCGCCAAGGTTTTGCTATCTGTAAGATCATTGATCGCTACAATTTCAATATTGTCGCGTTTTAAAAGTACACGTAATGAAACTCTGCCGATTCTTCCAAAACCATTTATTGCTACTTTAATTTTTTTCATTTAGTGATTTGTCTTTTAATCATGGATTTTTAAACACATAGACACATAGTTTTTACCTTTTTAGTTACGAATGTGCGAATGCTGCAAAACGATCATTATTCTATTTTCTTAATTCTATTTTTCCTTTGTGTTTTCATATGTTTGAAGCAAGCTATCAAAGATAGAGAGATGTCTGTGTACAAAATTTATTTTTTTCTATGTAATAACACCCCAACCTTTTATATTTTTTTTATGTGTCTATGTGTTTAATTTACGTTACATCAATGCCATACTTATGAAGCAACCCATCCAATCCCATTCGTGAAAATTTTGCTTTCTTCATTCTATTTGCTTCCGGGTCAATCGAAAAATGAAAGGCTGTTCTTAAATCTGCTTTTTCTAAAATAGAATTTCTGAAAATAGCACCCATCAAATCGCAATTATCAAAGGTTGCATTTGTTAAATCCGTCTCCGTAAAGTCCACTTCGTGCAGACTACAATTTTTGAACTTTGTTCCTTTTAGTTTTGTATTGTAGAACATGGATAAATTCAACAAACAATCTTCAAAATTTACAGCAAACAAAAAGTCGTTGCATTCAGCAAAATTCACTCCTAATACTTTGCAATTTTTAAACTTCACTGTCTTCAATGCAGTATTACTGAATTTGGTCAGACTTAAATTGCAATCGATAAATTCACAATCCACAAAAATATAGTTGGATAAATGAGCATTTGAAAAATCACAATCTTTGAATTTACAATTTTCATATTCTCCTTTTTGCAAAGAAGTTTCAGGAAAATTACTTTTTTCAAATGTTTTATTTTCGGTTATTGTTATGCTCATTTTACTTAGTGGAATTTCATTACAAAGATAGAGTGAAAAGTAGTTCGATGCTGGAAAAATAATGCGACTTCGGATGGAACATTCGTGGAAATGGAACACGGATGACGCAGATAAAACGGATTTATACTGATTTTTTCGGAGCAAGAATGGATTTAAAACGGATTATTAATATGCAAGCAGATTAGATAAGTACATAGCCCATAAATCGTTAACGATTTATGGGCTATGTGAAACGCTAAACGAAAAGTGCTTAATCTTCCTTTTTTCTAAGTGTCTATGTGTTTAATTTTTTTTAAAATATATGCTTTTCAGCGTGATAAGAGGATCTCACCAACGGACCGCTTTCAACAAAACGAAATCCTTTTGATAAACCGATCTCTTTATATTTTGCGAATACTTCCGGTCGAACAAATTCGGCAACAGGCAAATGCTTTGTGGTTGGCTGAAGATATTGCCCTAATGTTAATACATCACAACCAACAGCCCTCAAATCATTCATTGTTTCAATTACTTCATGTTCGGTTTCACCCAAACCAAGCATCACACCGCATTTTGTTTTTACACCAGCATCTTTTAAACGCTTTAACACTTCTAAACTTCTGTCGTATTTTGCTTGTATGCGCACTTGTTTTGTAAGTCGGCGAACCGTTTCTAAATTATGAGAAACAATATCAGGCTTTACATCAATGATACGTTGTAAGTTTTCCCACTTCCCTTGAAAATCAGGAATCAGTGTTTCAAATTTTGTTTGAGGACTAACTCTTCTGATTGCATTAATTGTTTCCGCCCAAATAGTGGAACCACCATCTTTTAAGTCATCACGATCAACAGATGTGATAACGCAATGTTTCACATTCATCAAACGAACTGATTCTGCAACTCTTTCAGGCTCTTGCAGATCAACAGATAAAGGTCTTCCAGTGGCAACGTTGCAAAATCCGCAGGAGCGTGTACAAATATTACCAAGAATCATAAAAGTTGCAGTACCAGCACCCCAGCATTCACCCATATTCGGACAATTTCCACTTTCACAGATTGTATGTAATTTATGTTTAGAAACAATTTCTCGGACTTGAGAATACTCTTTTCCTGTTGGCAATTTAACCCGCAACCAATCAGGTTTACGTTGAAATTTTCTTTCTTCGGATATTAGCGTGTCGGACATAATAATTTCATTAATTTGATTTGTAAATGGCTTGAAAGGAATTGAGCCTAAATTGATTTCTCATTCATTTTTTTCATTTACTACTTATCAAAACCATTTCTTTCCCCATACCATCTTCAAGTACAAAGAAACAAATACTTGTTGATTTTTGTTGAAAGCCATCATAGGAAGTACGGTAGGGTAAACATCCAGTACGGCTCCTGTTTCAATTGCTTTAATTACATTGTAACGCTTTCCATACTCAAAGCTCAAGGCCACTTTTGCATAACCTCCAGGGTAAATACGGGTTTGATCAATTCCTTTAAAAAAGCTTGCTTTCCCATAAATTTCAGAAGGAAAGTGTTCATTCGGATCATATCGTGTTGTTGAAATTGTATTTACGGTTGGGTCTGATGTTGGAACAATAATTTCTAGGTAAACAGGTTTTGCAAAAGCCAATGTTGCTCCTATAAAGTAAGAATAACGAATTTCCACATTTTTTTTCTCTAACTTCTCAAATAAAATATTCTGAAATCCTATACCGGGACGGATGATCAAAAACGAATTTAATTTACCATAACTAAACCCTTTGGCATTATCGTAATAGGCATTTACACTTTTAATTTCTTTGGGATGTCTGAAATTCTGAACTTCAATTTCAAACATGCGCTTACGAGTACCATGCACATGATATCCTCGACGATAAGCTAAACCCAAACCTCCTGCAGAATGAACATACAGTGAAATACTGGATTCGTTACGATAAAGAACTTTTAAATCTTCGCCACGTTCCAAACGAGAAAGATCATCCTTTAACTCCTGACCGAAAATGGAAAAAGAAAAAAGAGAAAATAAAATAAATAGATATAGATTAATACGCATTCGCTTACCTTTGCTTACTATATTATAATTACAAATATACGAAACAAAACACATTTATCCCAAGCAATAAAACCATGAAAACATCAAAAATAGTATACCAAGGGAGTCTTCGGACTGAATCTACGCATTTGCAATCGGGCATAACAATACTTACCGATGCGCCAATAGACAACAATGGCAAAGGAGAAGCATTTTCTCCAACCGATCTGTTGGCAACATCTTTGGGATGCTGCATGATAACAATCATGGGGATTGCTGCTGAAAGACATGCTCTGAAAATTGAAGGAACAACCATCGAAATTACAAAGATTATGATTTCTGATCCGAGGAGAGTGGGAGAAATAATTGTAGCGTTTACGATGCCAAAAAATAATTATTCTGATAAAGATAGAACCTTATTAGAACATGCTGCTCATACTTGTCCGGTTGCAAAAAGCCTAAGCTCTGAAATTAAACAAACACTTATTTTTAACTATTAATAAATTCTGCCAATTCAGAAGCGGAAATATCGGAATGCGTGGCTGAATAGATGCATTTCTCGTTTTTAATAACTAAAATTTGTGGAGATTGGTGCGTTATGCCATACAACTTTTCAATCGCATTTGAAATGCCTCTGTAATTCAACAAATCTAAATAATAAGCCGGAACAGACTGTTCATGAAGATTCCAAGAACGCTCTAACCGATTGAGTGCCATTGAACTAATTGAACAACGCGTACTGTGTTTAAAAATAACAACAGCAGCAATATCTTTCTGTTGAGATAAACTATTTATTTGTGTCAACTGTTCTTCGGTGATTAAAGGCAACCAATTCATAAAATATAGAATTTCAAAAGAGTAGAATTAAGGCTTAATTTACGATTCCGACTGAAAAAAAAAGGGTAAAAGTGGAGACAGTGTTATAGAAAGAGAAAGTAGCGCTCAAAAAACTGCTATAATTAAAAAAAAATCTGAAAAAATCTTAGGATTAAATTGACTTTTCAGTTTTATCTGAAATTTTCTTTCCTGAATCAATTTTATTGATTTTTCCATAAGCAGCACAACGCTCATGACTTCTGCATGAAGATAAAGTAGCACCTACAAAAACGAATGAAATGGCAATTACAAAAACTTTTTTCATGAGAGGAATTATAATAATTAATAGTGTAAAATCATAAGATGTGATGCAAAATTAGAATAATTCTAGATTTATGCAAACCATTTATCAACTATTTTATACACAAGAGTATTAAAATGCTAAATAAAACTACTTTTGTTGCTCTGAATCAATCGTAAAAAATGACGAAATCCGATGTTGATATTCATAAAAGCTGGAAAACGGTTTTAGAAGAACAATTTAAGGCTGATTATTTTTCTGATTTAAAGACCTTTTTGGTAAACGAGAAAAAAAAGTATTTAGTATACCCAAAAGGAACTCAGATTTTTGCGGCACTCAACCGGACTCCATTCGACAAAATAAAAGTTGTTATTATCGGTCAAGATCCTTATCATGGTCCGGGACAAGCAAATGGATTATGCTTTTCCGTTAGTCCAGGCATTCGAAAACCACCTTCATTGGTAAATGTTTTCAAAGAATTAAGAGACGATCTCAGTATCCCGATTCCAAAGGATGGAAACTTGGAACCATGGGCCGACCAAGGCGTTTTATTATTGAATGCTACACTAACAGTAAGGGCTGGAATGCCTGGTTCCCATCAAAAAAAGGGTTGGGAAAAATTTACAGATGGAATCATAAAAGCCATTTCTGACAATAAAAAAGGGGTTGTGTTTTTACTGTGGGGTAATTTTGCTCAAACAAAAGCTGAATTAATTGATAACGACAAGCACTTTATCTTAAAGACGGCTCACCCTTCGCCGCTTGCTAGGGGTGCTTTTTTTGGTTGCAGACATTTTTCAAAGTCAAATAAAATATTAGAACATCAGGGCATTTTACCGATCGACTGGCGCATCGAAAAAGAGAAAAGCCTGTAATTATTGCTTTATTATTTTTTCTACATATTTACTTTTACTTGAACTTATCTCAATAAAATAAACCCCACTGTTAAAATCTGAAAGAGACAATGGTTGAGTTTGGTTTTGAATTCCTATCCCAAAGAACGAGTTCTCAAAAATAATTTCTCCAATCAAATTCGAAAGTCGAATTGTAATTAAACCAGTTGATTCGGCTGAAAAAAGAATTGTCAGATTTTCATTCGTAGGATTTGGGAAAACGCTAAATCCATCACTAGATCCAATACTTAAAACATTCGTCGGAAAAACATTTATGGTATTCGAAAGATATGGACAGCCATTGAAATACGTTACTTCCACGTAATAATTACCTGCCGATAAAGCCGTATAATTTTGAGAGGTTGCTCCCGAAATAATCGATCCATTGAAATACCATTGATAGGTTGATGCAGGTGTTGATGTTAGCAATGAACCAGAAAGCGAGATTACCGGATCAACAATTGTACAAGATTGATTTTGAGTAATGCGAGGAGAAACAGCTAATGAGTCATTGAATACATCCCAGGAATTACAATTATCTTTTAAATAATATTCCAACCAAAGTTTCAGAAAATCTGATGCAACATCTTGTTGCTGTGTTCGAGTAATTGTTGGTGTTGGTGTGCAGGTTAATTGACCAAATGTACAATTAAAATTAGAGTTTGCAAATTCGCAATGTGCTCCTCCTTTGATCTTGATAAATGCTTTACAAAGTGTCCCCAGCGAATCATACATAGGAATTTGATGTACCGCTGGCGGAGCAACACAATCATTTTCTCCCGCAAATACAAGTGAAGGAATCGAGACATTATGCGCAGCTGAAATTGAAGAGGGAGTTGTATTTGCAGCGGCAAAGGTTACCAGCGTTGTGATATTCAGATTGCTTTCTGCACCCAAAAATGCACTTCCGCCTCCCATCGAGTGACCCATAATCGCTGATTTTGTATTAATATGATTATAGAACAGGGACGCCACATTTACAGCACTTTCACTTTGCAACTTTGTGATTAAAAACGTAAGATCTTTTCCAAACTCGGCATGAACAGGACTAATACTTCCCTCTGTTCGGGGGAAAGCAACTACATAACCTTGGGGAACAAGATTTTCCCATATATTTTGATACGCATCCCATGTCATTACAAAACCATGTCCAAAAACAATAAGAGGAAACATTCCGGAAGAAACAGGCACACTTGTACCCGCTGTAATTGTAGGATAATATATCTCCGTTTGAATATTTCGTCCACCTCTTGAAGGATCGGCATATGTTATTTGGGTATGACCAATTTGATAGGGCTGCGCATTTAATATAAATGTTAAAAAGAATAAAATCGTAGCAAAGAAATAATTAATTTTTTTCATGCGTTTTTTTTTACAAATATAAGTAAGAATAAAAAGAAATAAAAGTCATTTAAATAGGATTAAAATGTGATTTAGTGATTTTAAATAAAATGATTAAAAATCAATATACAATAATAAAAACTCCGAAATTGCTTTCGGAGTTTTTTATCTAATTTAAATATGTCTTCGCCTTTTCAAGCGCTTTCAAAATCCCTTGCAAGTCACTTCCACCTGCATTTGCATAGAACGGTTGACCCCCTCCACCACCTTGAATTTCCTTAGCAATGTCGCGCATGATAGTTCCTGCGTTCAAATTTTTTTCTTTCACTAAGTTATCCGAAATAATAATTGACAAACTTGGTTTTCCTTTCACCTCAGCACCAATTACCATAAATAAATTATCAACCTGATTTCTTATATCATATAAAAGATCTTTTATGGCCTCAGCAGAATCCAGATCTATTTTTTCAGCTATAAAATTAATCCCATTGACAGCTTTTTGCTTTGCAAGCAATTCTACCTTTATACCTTTCGCTTTTGCATGAAGCAATTGATCAATCTGCTTTTGCAATTCGAGATTGTAATCTATCAAGCCTTGCAAGCTCTTCAACACATCTTTCGGATTTTTCAAAAGTACTTTTACTTCGTTCACCAAATCAATTTGCTCGTTAAAAAACGCCTCGGCCTTCACAGAAGTAATTGCTTCAATACGTCTGATACCCGCAGCAACAGCTCCTTCAGAAATAATTTTGAATAGGCCAATTTGCCCAGTTGCCGGAACATGTGTTCCACCACATAATTCAATTGAGTAATTTTTATCAAATGTCACTACGCGAACTAAGTCTCCATATTTTTCGCCAAACAAGGCCATTGCCCCCGTTTTTCTTGCTTCATCAATCGGCATTTCTTTAATGTCTGATGCAATGTTTTCACGAATTTTTTCATTCACAATGAATTCAATCTGCGTAATTTCTTCATCCGTTAATTTTGAAAAATGTGAAAAATCAAATCGCAGATATTCTTCGTTCACCAAACTTCCTTTTTGCTCCACATGCGTTCCAAGAACCTGACGCAATGCTGCGTGCATTAAATGGGTTGTACTGTGATTATTTTCAGTCAATTTTCTTTTACGCGTATTTACTTTTGCAAGAAAAGGTTTTGAGAAATTTTCGGGAAGTTTATCTGTAAAATGAATAATGATTCCATTTTCCTTTTTAGTATCGGTAATCTGAATCGTTTCATTTTCCGACTCTAATATACCAATGTCACCAACTTGTCCACCACTCTCTGCATAAAAAGGGGAATGATCCAACACTAATTGAAATTGTTCTTTCCCTTTTGCTTTTACTTTTCGATATTGAATAATTTTACTTTCAGCTTCCAATTGTTTATAACCGACAAATATCCGCCCACCTTCATCAGCCGTTCTTCCTTCAACCAGTATCCAATCGCCAGTATCAACAGCAGTTGCTTCTCTCGAACGATTTTTTTGTTTTTCCAATTCTTTTTGAAAACCAGCTTCATCAATACTTAAACCATAGCCACGAGCAATCAAAGAAGTAAGATCGAGCGGAAAACCAAATGTATCATACAATTCAAAAACGATGGAACCATCTACTATTTGCTTCTTCTCACTTAAGGTAGTAGCACAAACTTGATCAATACGTTTAAGACCATTCTCAAGCGTTCGGAAAAAGGCGATTTCTTCTTCTTTAATTACCTTTTCGATCAATAATTTTTGTGATACAAGCTCAGGAAAAGCATGTCCCATCTGATTTGCAAGAATTGGAACCAAACGATACATAAATGGTTCACTTAAGTTCAACGATTGATATCCATAACGGATTGCTCTTCTTAAAATCCTGCGGATGACATAACCGGCTCCCGTATTTGAAGGCAACTGACCATCAGCAATACTGAAAGATATTGCACGTATATGATCTGCAATTACACGCATTGCGATATTTACAATAAGTTGTTTCGGATGTTTATTTTCATCTTGGGGCTTGTAACGTAATCCAGAAAGCTCTTCAATTTTATCGATAACTGGCTTAAACACATCTGTATCATAATTTGACTGTTTGCCTTGCAACACTCTTACTAGCCGCTCAAATCCCATTCCTGTATCCACATGCTGTTTCGGAAGCTTTACCAAGGAACCATCCGCTTTTCTTTCAAACTCCATGAATACATTATTCCATACTTCAATCACTTGAGGATCATCATTATTCACTCGTAATGCGCCACTTATTTTTGCAATTTCTTCTTCGGTTCTTCCATCGTAATGAATTTCAGAACAAGGGCCACAAGGCCCAATGTCACCCATCTCCCAGAAATTATCTTTTTTATTTCCTCTTAGGATTCGTTCTTCTGGAATAAATTGTTTCCAGATATCATAGGCCTCCTGATCGAAACCTAAATTATCCTCTTTACTTCCTTCAAAAACGGTAACATATAAACGGGACTTATCAATTTTATAAACCTCCGTTAAAAGTTCCCAAGCCCAAGTAATAGCATCTTTTTTAAAATAATCGCCAAAGCTCCAGTTACCAAGCATTTCAAACATCGTATGATGATATGTATCTACGCCTACTTCTTCCAAATCGTTATGTTTGCCACTAACACGAAGGCATTTTTGTGTATCCGCTACACGGGGAAATTTTATAGTTGCATTTCCCAGAAACAAATCTTTGAAAGGCGCCATCCCCGAATTAATAAACATTAACGTTGGATCATTTTTGACAACCATTGGTGATGAAGGCACAATCTCATGTTCTTTCGACTTAAAAAAATCTAAAAATGTTTGGCGTACTTTACTTGATTCCATAAAAATTAGTTAGTTAATTGGCAAAATAGTTATTGTATGAATTAATCCATTTTAACCAAAATTTTTTAAAATATCCGCATTCGAACTCAGCACTATCAACAACAAATTTATAACGGATTGCAAATTTAGTTTATTTGCGTAAATTCGCATTAAGCAAAGAAAAGAAAAATTGAGTAAAATCAAATATAAATTCAACACCAAGTCGCTTACCTATGAAAAGGTGACCGTGACTATTCGTAAACGGGTATGGCAAGTGCTTTCATACCTTGCTACTGGTTTATTTTTTGCAACAATCACTATTATACTTGCCTTCAAATATCTGAATTCGCCAAAAGAGAAACAATTGAGACGTGAAAATGAGGTTATTTCACTTCAATATGAACTTTTGAATAACAGAATGACAGAGGTTGCTGAAGTTCTTGAGAATATTCAGGAGCGGGACAACAATATTTACCGGACAATCTTTGAAGCGGAACCTATTCCTGCTTCTATCCGTAAAGCTGGTTTCGGTGGCGTAGATCGCTATAAAGAATTACAAGGATATAACAATTCGGATCTGATGGTAGAAACAAGTAAGCGGATGGACCGTATTAGTAAACAACTGTATATTCAATCCAAATCGTTTGATGAAGTAGTGAAGCTCGTAAAAGGGAAAGCGCAACTGTTGGCTTCAATCCCTGCTATTCAACCCATTGCCAATGAAGACCTGCGTCACCAACCATCCGGATTCGGATGGAGAACCCATCCGATTTATAAAACACCTGAGTTTCATCCGGGAATGGATTTTGCAGCGCCTCAAGGAACAGAAATCAGAGCCACTGGTGATGCAACTGTTGAACGAGCAGACGCTGCAGCTCAGGGATACGGAAACCATGTTGTTTTAAATCACGGTTACGGTTATAAAACATTATACGGACATATGTTAAAATTTGTAGTGCACCCCGGACAAAAAATCAAGCGGGGTCAATTGATAGGATATGTAGGCAGTACGGGGCTTTCAACGGCTCCTCACGTTCACTATGAAGTTTTAAAAGGGGGAGAAAAAATGAATCCGATCAACTATTATTACAGCGACTTAACACCAGAACAATATCAAAAACTAATTGAACTTTCGGAGCAATCCTCACAGTCGTTTGACTAAAATATTTTTTTTTTCATGCAGTATCATTTATAATTCATAATTTTCAATTTATAATCTAACACATTGCCATATAAAGAAACTGATACCATTAAATTGTACTACACCATTGGTGAAGTTTCGGAAATGTTTGTAGTGAACACTTCCTTAATTCGATTTTGGGAGAAGGAATTTGATATTATTAAGCCAAAAAAAAACAAGAAAGGCAATCGCTTATTCACTCCTGATGATATTGACAACTTTAAAGTTATTTACAATCTTGTAAAAGAACAAGGACTAACATTAGAGGGTGCAAAGAAATATTTGAAAGAAAACAAAAAAACAGTAAAGCATGAAATGAAAATTGAAAAAAATCAATTTTCGGAAATAGAAAATAAACTAAAAACGATTAAAGAGAGATTGATTAGCCTGCGTACGTTAATTTAATAATACTTCTTACCTATTAAATAATTTTCAACGTAATCACTCACCCCTTCTTCCAGCGAATGAAAAGGTTTTGAATAACCAATTAACTTTAGCTTTGCCATATTCGCTTCTGTAAAATATTGGTATTTATCCCGAATATCAAGTGGTGTATCCATAAATTCAATCTTGGCTTCTTTACCAACTCCTGAAAACGTATTTTTAACAAGATCCCAAAAAGTACGTGCCTTACCGGAACCAAGGTTATAAATACCAGAATTCTTTCGGTGATGAAGCAAGAAATGGCAAACTTCCACAACATCCTTAACGTATACGAAATCGCGCAACTGCTCACCATCTTTATAATCTGGATTGTGAGAACGAAATAATTTTACAGACCCTTTTTCTTGAATCTGATTAAAAGAATGCATGATCACCGATGCCATTCTTCCTTTATGAAATTCGTTCGGACCATAAACATTAAAGAATTTAAGTCCGACCCAGAAATATGGTTTTTTGTCTTGCTTTAATGCCCACTTATCAAATTCGTTTTTAGAATCGCCATAGGGATTTAATGGTTTTAATTTTTCAACAAGCGCTTCGTTATCATCATAACCGTATTCGCCCATTCCATAGGTTGCAGCAGATGATGCATACACCAATGGCAAACCAAATTCAACACATATATTCCAAATATCTTTTGTGTAATTTAAGTTCAATCTATCAAATATTTCTTTACTGAATTCAGTAGTATCCGTTCGGGCACCAATGTGGAAAATAAATTGTACCATGCGTTGATTTTCTTTCAGCCATTGAATAAAATCATCACGATGAATCTGCTGACTATATTTTTTTCCTTCCAGATTTTTCATCTTTTCTTCAGCTGAAAAATCATCCACGAGAACAAGGTCAATAAACCCTTCATTGTTAAGTTTGCTAACCAAACAACTACCAATAAAACCTGCTGCACCTGTTACTATTATCATATTCCGAGAATTACGCTCTTTTTAAAAGCTTAGAGTTATAGTTAATTTTTTTACGAATCCATTCAAATTATCATCTTTGTTCCTAAAAATAAATTACAAGAAAACGTCCTCTTCAATTTTATTAATTATTCCTAAATCCTCCGCTTTATCAAAAAGTAATCTAATAGCTCGCTTGCCTTCAACTCCGAGATCAACCGAATAATTATTCACATATAAATCGATGTGTTTATACATTACATCTTCACTCATTTCCTGAGCATTTTCTTTTACAAAGTTAATACTAGATTCAGGGTTTGCAAATGCATATTCAATACTTCTGCGCAACACCCTGTCGAATTTTAATTTAAGTTGTTCAGAAAGTTCTCGTTTGATTACAATTCCACCCAATGGAATGGGTGCTTCAGTTAGTTTTTCCCAATAGTCACCAAGGTCGATAATTTTTTTCAAACCTTTTTGCTCGAAGGTAAACCGGTTTTCATGAATTATCAAACCGGCATCTACTTTTCCTGATAATATTGCCTCTTCGATTTCTGAAAAAATCATCTCTACTTTATTTATCGCTTCAGGAAAAGCAAGAGATAAAAGAAAATTTGCGGTAGTATATTTTCCAGGAATAGCAATTTTTAATCGGTTAACATCTGACAACAAGAAACTTTTCAAAGAAATGAGCAGTGGTCCACAAGCATTACCCAGTGCGCTTCCTGCATTTAGAAGTTGATACTTCTTTGTAAGGTGCGCATAGGCATGGTAACTAAGTTTGGTAACATCTAAGTCAGCAGCAAAAGCCTTTTGATTCAGCGTCTCCACATCTAACATAAAAGTTTCAAAAGTCAAGCCTTCTGTATCAATTTTGCCATGTAACATCGCATCAAAAATAAAGCAATCATTAGGGCAAGGACTAAAACCCAATTTGATGCTTGATTGCTCATTATTATTATTTGATTTACCCATTATTATTGAACTTGCATTACAACCTTTCAAAAAACCTGTTTATTTACAGATGATTTATTATTTCGAATATCTCCTTATTTAAATTTACAATTGCAAGAGGAATGTTCCATGATTCACGATTTCTTTTTTCAACATAATTAGAAATCGCTCTAATTTGAACGTAAGGAATATTTTCCTGTTCACAAGCAAACATAAAAGCGGCACCTTCCATACTTTCGGTGTAAGGATGAAATTGATTGTATACTTTTCTAATACTATCCTCATTTCCATGAATAGTATTTACTGTAATGCCTGTTACTTTTGGGAGAAGTTCAATGAGTGGATGCAAGGCGCCACTCTTATTTTCAATTCTGGAAACACCATTTAAATTCAAGGCTTCCAAGGATAAAAGTACCTCATCGTCTTCTGCTCCGAGTTCAGAAAAGTAATCATCATACACATTTACAACTGTTCCGATTTCGAAATTCCGGTTGAAGCTTCCGCAGATCCCTATATTAAATGCGGCATCAAAAGTTTCGTCCAACACTTTACCTGTATAATATGCCGTTGCAACCATCCCCACTCCTGTTATCAAAAAATCAATTTCATGCTCTTTAAAATCGACAGAAATAACCCTGCCTTCTGAAGGCTTATTTACTCCCATTCTTTCCAACAATGGAACAATCTCAAACTTAGTAGCCGCTACAATTAAAAGTTTCATACTTGCAAAGATAGTTATCTTCTAAACAAAAAATACGTTCGTCTGTTTAATCTATTTACTGCATGGTTTTATTCATATATTGAACAGATAACTTATATTTGCATCCTATTTAAACGACTATGATCAATATAACAAGAAGAGAGCATTTTAATGCAGCACATAAACTGTATAACGCGAGTTGGAGCGAAGAAAAAAACACCGAAGTTTTTGGTAAATGTGCGAATCCAAATTGGCACGGACACAATTACAATCTATTTGTAACTGTTAAAGGAAATGTAAATCCGGATACAGGTTATTCTGTAAATTTGAAAGAACTAAGCCTAATTATTAGAACTTACATCACAGACAAATTGGATCACAAGAACCTGAACTTAGATGTAGATTTCATGAAGGGAATAATGCCTTCAACAGAAAATGTTGCCATCGCTATCTGGAAAGAACTATTGCCACATGTGAACAACCTGGATTGTAAATTATACAGTATAAAACTGTTTGAGACTGAAAATAATTATGTTGAATATTTCGGTGAGTAAACCGATTAATCTAACATGTTGATTTTATTTAAATAGAAATTAAAAATGAATAATGAATTGAACAAATATACGATATGGGACACGATGAATTTGATGAAGTAGAAGGCTACAAAAAAATTGACCGATACAATTTAAAATCGATAGATAACATTGCCTCCAAATACAAAACCATACTGAGCGATATGGGGGAGAATCCTGAACGCGAAGGTTTATTAAAAACACCAGAACGCGTTGCTAAAGCAATGCAGTTTTTGACACATGGTTACGATCTGAATCCTTCTGAAATTCTGAAATCGGCAATGTTTAAGGAAGATTATAAACAAATGGTGATTGTTAAAGATATTGAAGTGTATTCGATGTGTGAACATCATTTACTTCCTTTTTTCGGAAAGGCACATGTAGCATACATTCCCAATGGCTGCGTGGTTGGATTGAGTAAGATCCCGCGTGTAGTTGATGCATTTGCCCGAAGATTGCAAGTGCAGGAACGATTAACGAATGAAATCAGAGATTGTATTCAGGATACAATGAATCCGATCGGAGTGGCTGTGGTTATTGAGTGTTCTCACTTATGTATGCAGATGCGAGGAATACAAAAACAAAATTCTGTGACAACAACTTCGGCATTTACTGGTGAGTTTTTAAAAGACACCACCCGTAAGGAATTTATCAGCCTAATAGGATCTAAACTGCATTAAGGGTCAATTTTGTTAACGCATCTGACAATGTTGCATAAAGACTCAAAAGGTATTATCTTTGTAATGTTATTTAAAACAAAAAATAAAAACTATGGGAATAAATAATTATAATTATGTTCAGTCGGAACAGGAAACGTCATCAATGTCAAAAACATTTATGGCAAGTGTATTTTCTTGGATGTTTGCGGCATTAGCAATTACATCTGTTGTAGCATATTATTTTGCTAATGATCTAGACCTCTTTGCTACACTTGTAAATACTCAAACAGGAGGATTAAGCACTTTGGGGTATATTGTTATGTTTGCTCCTTTAGCATTCATTCTTGTTATTTCATTTGGGTTTAACCGTTTAGCTTACCCTGTTTTGCTTTTCTTATACCTTTTGTTTTCAGGTGTGATGGGCATGAGTTTAAGTTTCATTTTTCATGCCTACGAAATAGGTTCAATTTATGGAACATTTGCTGCAGCATCTGGTATGTTTGGATTAATGGCAGTTGTAGGTTATACTACTAATACAGACTTAACAAAGTTTGGTTCTATTATGATGATGGGCTTGGTAGGAATTATCATTGCAAGCTTAATTAACTTTTTCTTGCAAAGTGAAATGATGGATTATGTCATCAGTCTTATTGGTGTATTGGTGTTTACAGGATTAACTGCATACGATGTGCAAAAATTAAAACGCATAGGTGCTGGAGTTGAATACGGAACAGAAATGGCAAGCAAACTGGTAATCATGGGTGCATTAAATCTTTATATGGATTTCCTTAACTTATTCCTTTTCTTATTGCGCATCTTTGGTGACAGAAAATAATCACACAATTTATTGTGAATAAAAAGAGTCCTGAAGAAATTCAGGACTCTTTTTATTTTATTAATATTGAATAGTATTTAACCATAATAGCAAGGATTTTTCAGTTAATAAATTCCCTGTAAAAAAAAATGATAATATGAAAGCATATGTATTTCCGGGACAAGGTTCCCAATTTGTAGGAATGGGAAAAGAACTATACGAAACTTCCCCATTAGCAAAAGAAATGTTTGAAAAAGCAAATGAGATCCTAGGATTCAGAATTACAGACATTATGTTTAGCGGAACGGATGAAGAGCTAAAACAAACGAAGGTGACACAACCCGCAATATTTTTGCACTCCGTAATATTAGCGGCTACATTAGGTGATCGTTTAAAACCGGAAATGGTTGCAGGACATAGCTTAGGAGAATTCACCGCATTGGTTGTAAACAAAACCTTGTCGTATGATGATGCCCTTGTTTTAGTTTCTAAACGAGCATTGGCAATGCAAAAAGCATGTGAAATGAATCCATCTACAATGGCTGCCGTATTGAATCTGGACGATAAGATCATTGAAGATATCTGTGCTGAGATCACACAAAATGGTGATATCGTTGTAGCAGCAAATTATAACTGCCCCGGTCAACTAGTTATTTCAGGATCAATCAATGGTGTAAATATTGCTTGTGAAAAATTAAAAGCGGCAGGAGCAAAACGTGCATTGGTTTTACCTGTCGGAGGTGCATTTCATTCTCCGTTGATGCAGCCTGCAGCATTAGAACTGGAAGCGGCAATCCATGCAACCAATTTCAGCATGCCAATATGCCCTATTTACCAAAATGTTTCAGCAAGTGCGGTATCAAATCCGGAGGAAATAAAAAAGAATCTGATTGCACAGCTAACAGCTCCTGTAAGATGGACACAAACTGTTCAACAAATGATCGCTGATGGCGCGACTTTATTCACAGAAGTAGGGCCGGGAAAAGTATTGCAAGGATTGGTAAAAAAAGTAAATCCTGCGATGGAAGCAACAAGTGCATAGATTTGTTTTTTTTGCTGTAGCCTTGTACTTTATGAAATAATTTCACGTTTAGTTTTAAATAGAAATCATGAAAAAATTAATTTCAATTGCATTTATTTTAGCCATTGCCTTTCAATGCAAAGCGCAGTTTGTAAATAGCATTGGTTTAACAGCCGGGGTCTCCGCAGGAAATCAGAAATTCTTTTTTAAAGATCCGGCAGCCATCTCCCAAAAAAAATATACGTTTGGTTTTAATGCGAGTTTCTTTGCTGAATTTTTCAGTCATGATTATACACGCTGGGTGAGCGAATTACAATACAATCAAAAGGGTTCAATCGATAAGCAGTTCGACCAGAATTACCCTAATAAACTGCAGTATATTTCATGGAACAACTATCTGAAAATCCGCTACGAAATGTATAGTATTATCCCTTACGTATTAGTTGGCCCACGTTTAGATTATATGCTTTCACAAAGTACAACATCACCAACAATCGTCAGTAACTTTTCTAAGTTAAACATGAGTGCTGGATTAGGAGGCGGTATTGAGTTCGTCAGTTTTTCAAACTTTAAATTTTTGGTTGAAGCATTTTATAATCCTGATATTGCTCCTGCATACGTTACACCAGATTTGCATGTAAAAAATAAAAACATTGAACTACGGATCGGATTAAAATATGAATTTGCTGGCGCTAAGGAAAGTTGCAATACTCCAACGTACGTAGAATAAAACATTAAAACATACCTGCTCAATTATAAAAAAACTGCGATCATATTATTGATCGCAGTTTTTTTGTATTAAGCAAATTTTTTTTAGGTCTAACGCCCGCCTCCACTTTTATTTGCTTTCGGTGCTCTTTGACTCGGCTTATTTGAGGGCTTGGGGTTTTGCCGCTGACTTGGCTGAGGGTTCTGTTTTTGACTTGGCCGTGCATTATCACGAGGACGAAAAACAGGTTTGCTTCCCCTATCTTTATTATCATACTTTGCAGCTGGACGACTTTGATTTGGATTTACATTCGGTTGATTTTTTATCCCATCTCCATTATTGTTGCGAGAATCTTTTGAATTATTTACTGGATTTAACTTACTTTCTCTCTGCTTTTCTTTATATGCTGGATTTGCTTTTCCAGAATTTATTTTTCCATCACCCTTTCGACTTTTCGAAGTATATGTCCGTTGATAAACTTTTGATATTCTGTTTTGCTGCACTGTAACAGAAACAGATCTTCTTGTACCATAATAGTTATGCGCATTAGGAGCACGGTAATAATTTGTTCGGTGGTAGTGTCCATGATGATTATAATAATTATAATGATGCCAATTGTAACTGTGCCAATACCAAGGTGACCAAGGACTCCACCAAGAAGGATATAAATACCAATGCCAAGGCGAAACATACATTACATAAGATGGAGTATAAACATAATGTATAATCGGCCATTGATTCACGACTACATATGTATCGGGAGAATTATTTTGAGCCGTTGTTGTATTGTAATTATTAGTTGTATTGTTGATGATTACTGTTTTTCCATCAGAGGTTGTATCCGATTTTTTATTCGGATCGGCAGCTTTCGTAGTCGGTTCGTTATCTGTCGGTTCAACAATATAGTCCTTGCCGTATAATTCTTCATTTCCAACAATCTGCACAAGCACTTTGCCGTTTTTATCTTTTTCTATTTCAATGACCGCAACATCCTGTGTTTCTTTTTCATTCACCAATACTTGCAAAACAACAGCATGTGATTCACCAGTCTGATGGTCTACAACTTTAATATAATCGGTTTTATCATCATTATTTAAATCCAGGTTATTGATCTTTGAGTCTTCCAAATTAATTTGTTTTTCGAATTCTTCAAACGTTTCAGATTTTTGAAACAGATCCAGGACTGCATATAAATTTAAATTATCACCGGGGAGTCCCAATGAATCGGCTTTTTCAATTTTCTGAGAAAAAGCAACTTTATTATTACACAGCGTGAATAATAAAAAAAGGAAGGCTATTTTTTTCATATTGCTTTGGGATATTTTAATCATTGACAAATTAAATTTTAACGTTCTAATTTACAATGCCAAAAATCATTCCAATTAAATAAAAGCATCAAAACACTTAACCGCTTTGTATAATTTTATTGAACAGTGGCAACCCTTTAGGAAACAAAAAAAACGAAAAACGTTTGATATAAAATAGTGCAACTAAAACAGATCGTTTATCAAACCATCATCCACAATATTTGGGATAGTGATTTTTAATTGAGGAGTTCGCAGCATTTCACGTTTTATTGCAAATAAAGC
Organism: Bacteroidota bacterium; assembly: GCA_947466965.1. Lineage (GTDB taxonomy): Bacteria > Bacteroidota > Bacteroidia > 2-12-FULL-35-15 > 2-12-FULL-35-15 > 2-12-FULL-35-15. The sequence continues at coordinate 26,998 of CANIFU010000007.1, read as the reverse complement.
TTCTTCATTTCTTGCCCAGCTTCTGCGAGCGATACCGTTATTAACATCCCAGAACAACATTGATTTTAATCGCCTATCGCAATCGGGTGAACCGTCGAGAACCATTCCGAAACCACCATTAATTACTTCTCCCCACCCTACTCCACCACCATTGTGCAAGGAAATCCAGGTTGCACCTCTAAAACCGTCACCTACAAAATTTTGCACAGCCATGTCAGCAGTAAAACTTGAACCATCATAAATATTGGATGTTTCACGATAAGGAGAATCTGTACCGGAAACGTCATGATGATCTCTACCAAGAATAACAGGGGCGGACAATTCAGCTGATTGAATTGCATGATTGAATGCTTCTGCAATTTTCACACGTGCTTCTGAGTCGGCATATAATATGCGTGCCTGAGATCCAACAACTAAATTATTTTGCATAGCATCTTTGATCCAGAGAATATTATCACTCAACTGTTGTTTAATTTCAAGGGGGGCTGACTTGTACATTTCCTCCAATACTTGAAGTGCTAAACGATCTGTTGTTGCAAGATCTTTGGGGTCGCAGGAAGAACACACCCATCGAAAAGGACCAAATCCATAATCAAAACACATTGGTCCTAGAATATCCTGAACATATGATTTGTATTTAAATGTTCCGTCTGGATTAAGAATATCGGCACCGGCGCGGGACGCTTCCAACAAGAATGCATTTCCATAATCGAAAAAATACATGCCTTTAGCTGCAATATTATTTACAGCATTCGCATGTCGGACCAACGTATTTTGAACTTCCTTTTTGAATCGATCAGGATCATTCGCCATCAGCCTATTAGATTCTTCAAAGGATAATCCTGTGGGATAATAGCCCCCAGCCCAAGGATTATGCAAAGATGTCTGATCAGATCCGATATCCACCTTCACATTTTCTTTCACTAAATATTCCCAGAGATCAACTACATTTCCTAGATACGCTAATGATATTGCTTCTTTTGTAGCTTGAGCTTTATTGATTCGTTTTAACAAAGCAGGAAGATCTTCAAATACTTCATCTACCCAACCCTGGGAATGTCTTGTTTTTACAGCTTTCGGATTAATTTCTGCAACAACAGAAACCAAACCTGAAATTTTACCTGCCTTCGGTTGAGCCCCGCTCATGCCACCCAAACCACAGGTAACAAAGAGTTTTCCTTTTCGATCTTCCTCTGATGTAGAAATTTTACGCGCAGCATTCATCACAGTGATGGTTGTACCATGAACAATCCCTTGCGGTCCGATATACATAAATGAACCCGCAGTCATTTGTCCATATTGAGTTACACCCAAGGCATTAAATTTCTCCCAATCATCGGGCTTACTATAATTCGGAACCATCATTCCATTTGTAATTACTACGCGGGGAGCATCTTTATGAGAAGGGAATAAACCCATCGGGTGACCGGAATACATTGCCAACGTTTGTTCATCGGTCATCTCCGATAAATATTTCATCGTGAGCAGATACTGCGCCCAATTTTGAAAAACAGAACCATTTCCACCGTATGTAATTAATTCATGAGGGTGCTGCGCCACAGCATCATCTAAATTATTTTGTAACATCAACATGATAGCCGCAGCTTGTTTAGACTGATGCGGATATTCATTTATAGGACGGGCATAAATTTTATAATCCGGGCGAAAACGGTACATATAAATACGCCCGTATTCTTTAAGTTCCATTGCAAACTCCTTCGACAAAACGGCATGATGCTTTTTATCAAAGTAGCGCAGAGCGTTGCGGATAGCAAGTTTTTTCTCTTCTTTGTTAAGAATATCTTTTCGTTTGGGAGCGTGATTGATCGAGAAATCAAAAGGTTTAACGCCTGGTAATTCAGCAGGAATTCCTGCTATAATTTGTTGTTTGAATTCAGTACTCATATCCATATCTTTATATTTATGGCAATAATAAAGATGCCAATTATTCAAACTGTTTACTTATTTCTTTTTATCAATTCGGCCTTTGCCTTTATTAAAACCATAAGGACAATGTTTACAACCATTCTGGCAACAATATCCGCGCTTCAACAAATACTTTTCAGTAAAAATAATATACCCTAGATCGCTGTAATAAAAATCTTCTGGATTTAATTGTTTATTATTTGAAAATCCAATATCATCTGCCATGAAACAAAGATAATGCGGGAAAAAGAATTGTCAAAAGTATTTTATCATTATCCGCACACCAAAAATTATATCTTTGTGTAATGAGTTATCAAAATGGCATTTATTTTTCTATTTTTTCGGGTATAGGCTTAATAATAAGGTTTTCAAAACACCACTTTAAACTCCCGAATTTAGAGGTTATTTCAAAAAAAGTCTATTCATTTAATACAAACATATTTTTAAGTGATTTTAAGGCGCCACCATTAAGGTTCATCTGTTCGATTAAACATCGAATCACTGTCTTGAAAAGTGGAACACCGAACCAATTGAATTTATCCGCCTTCCAAAAGTCTAAAGTTGAGTTATTTATTGCAACACAGGCAAATCAGTCGTTTTTGCCGAATGTTCTTTTTTCAGATCCCTTCAAATGATACATAAAATTGTTCCTCTTCAGAAAATCACTTCGGCATTTTTAACAGCGCATGAAATAAACCTGTATGTATATCGCCTAGACTTAAACCATGCATCTATCAGTGGCAACAAATTGTATAAGTTGCACTACAATATTGATGCTGCAAAAAAAGAAAACAAGAAAACAATCCTAACATTTGGTGGAGCATTTTCGAACCACATTGCCGCTTCAGCAGCAGCCGGCAAAGAGTATGGATTAAAAACCATTGGAATTATAAGGGGTGAAGAATGTCAAAAGCTGAATCCGACATTACGTTTCGCAAAAGAACAAGGTATGGAATTACATTACGTTTCACGTATGTTGTATAAGAATAAGAACGAATTGAATGAATATATCAGTAATAAATTCGGAGAACAAAATTATTATTTAATACCAGAGGGAGGTTCAAATCAATTAGGAATAGAGGGCTGTAAAGAAATAACAAAAAACATACCCATCAATTTTGATAGTATTTGCTGTGCGTGCGGAACGGGAGCAACATTTACAGGGATACTTCTTTCAATAAAAACGAATCAAAAGGCGATTGGTTTTCAGGTGTTGAAGGCTGAAAATTATATTAAAAATGAAGTTTCCACATGGCTGAATCAATTTTCTTCAGCACAAAAAAATTGGGAAATTAATGATGTCTATCATTTTGGAGGATATGCAAAACTAAAAACCGAATTACTAAATTTTATACAAGTATTTGAAAAGGAGAATGACGTTCCCTTGGATTATATTTACACTGGAAAGATGATGTTTGGAATATACGATTTGATTAAAAAGGGGGCTTTTAAAAAAGGACATACAATTATAGCTGTCCACACTGGCGGTTTACAAGGCAATTTAGGATTTGAAAACTAACAAATCACTGTTTGAAAGTTCATCTTATTGAAATTGATTTGAGAACAATAATTTGTATTTTTGAAACAATGCGAACACAATTACCAATAATTACTTTATTTACATTTTATGTTTCAACGTTAATCGCGCAACCGGCTGAACGTAAAATGACAGCTAACCAATACATTGAAAACTTCAAGGACGAAGCGATCAAGGAAATGTTAATGTATAATATCCCTGCAAGCATAACGTTGGCGCAAGGCATGCTTGAGAGCGGAAACGGGAACAGTGACCTGGCGGTATATGCAAACAATCATTTCGGTATAAAATGTCACAAAGAATGGAGCGGTCCTTCATTCATAAAAGATGATGATAGCAAAGACGAATGTTTTAGAAAATACACTTCTGTTTTAGACTCCTATACCGATCACTCCAATTTTTTAAAAACACGCAGCAGATATTCTGGGTTATTTGCATTAAAACGTACAGATTATAAAGGTTGGGCAAAAGGCTTAAAACAAACAGGATATGCAACAGATCCAAAATACACACAACGTTTAATTGACCTTATTGAAATGCACAAATTGTTTCAATACGATGAGGTGGCTGAATTACCAAACATTGTTGTTGCAGCAAGCAACACTTCGCCACCTGAAACAATGGAAGTAAGAGAAATTTTACGATTCAGATTTATAAAATATACTATAGTAAAACCGGGAGATTCATTTTATAAAATTTCGGTAGATACCGATAAAGATCTTTGGCAATTATACAAATTCAATGATCTGAAACCGGATTCAAAATTACTTGTAGGTCAAAAAATTTACCTTCAGCCAAAAAGAAACAAAGCGAAAGAGCCTTTTCATATAGTTAAAAAGGGAGAGACAATGAAATCCATTTCACAATTGCATGGAATAAAATTAAAGAAACTTTACAAAAAAAACAATATGAAACCTGGTGAAGAACCAAAGACCGGAGATCAATTATATATGCGATCTCAGAAGCCCGAAAACGAAGACTTCTAGTTTTTTTGTTAATGAAAAAACAAATATGAAATAAAAATTGCAGCAATAACACCTGCAAGGTCAGCGATTAAACCAGCAGCAATGGCATACCTTGTTTTCTTAATGCCAACAGAACCAAAATAGAGCGCTACAATATAAAAAGTGGTATCTGCAGCACCTTGAAAAACGCAACTTAATCTTCCCACAAAAGAATCGGCACCATTTACTTTCATTGTTTCCAGCATCATTGCTTTAGCGCCACTTCCACTCAAAGGTTTCATGAATGCGGTAGGCAAAGAACCCACAAAGTCGGTATTAAAATTCAAAGCATGAAATAAAAATGCTATCCCATCAACAATGAACCCCATAGCGCCTGAAGCTCTAAAAACAGCAATTCCAACAAGCATTGCAACTAAATAAGGAATAACTTTAACTCCTGTTTCAAAACCCGATTTTGCACCTTCAACAAATGCATCATACACATTCACTTTTTTTCTTAAGGCACCAAGCATGAAAGAAACGATGATCAAAAGAAGAATAAAATTAGCAGACACCATTGAAACTTTCGAAATCTGATCGGGACTCAAGGTGCTAAAATACCAGATAATTGAAAAAATAAAAGCAGAAATTCCAAGTAACCAACTTAAAACAACTTTGTTTAATAAATTTATTTTTTGCCAAAAGGCAACAACCAATAAACCCGTTAGTGTAGAAAAAAAAGTAGCGATTAGAATCGGGATAAAAACATCAGAAGGATTTGCAGCCCCCATAATCGCTCTTTGTGCCATAATGGTAACAGGAATAATGGTTAGACCGGAGGTGTTCAAAACCAAAAACATGATCTGAGCATTTGAAGCGGTATCTTTAACAGGATTTAACTCCTGCATGGTATTCATTGCTTTTAAACCAAGCGGTGTAGCAGCATTATCCAAACCAAGCATATTAGCAGAAAAATTCATCATAATTTGTCCGTTTGCAGGATGATTTTTCGGAATTTCAGGAAATAATTTATTAAAAAAAGGGCCAACAATACGCGACAAAAAATTTATTGCGCCAGCCTTTTCACCAATATTCATGAGTCCCAGCCATAAGGTCATCACACCAACCAAAGGCAAAGAAATATCCATGACAGCCATTTTTGAAGAATCAAAAGTAGCATCAATGATCGTTTTAAAAGTCTCTGTATCACCTGTAAAAGCTAATTTTAAAAGAGCAACAACAAAGGCAATTACAAAAAAGGCAATCCAAATATAATTGAGTACCACGTTAATTATGTAAGGTTAGTTTACAAACGTTATTAATAAATTGCAATCTTTTCAGCTGATCTTTCAAGATGAAATTGGATGCAAATAATAATTTATTTTGAACGAATGTACTGATTTATTAAATGATAGAACAATCTTAAAAGATTGAAAATATCAACCGAAATGAGCTAAAATGTTAATAAAAATCACTTATAGCCACAGGTTTTATTTTTACTTTTGAATCATCAATTTCAGGTCAAAGAAAAATACACTAAATAAACAAACATTATGGGTTTCATAGCAAGCATACAAGCTCGTCAAATATTGGATTCACGTGGTAATCCGACAGTAGAAGTAGATGTAATTACCGATCAGGGAGTGATGGGTAGAGCTGCCGTTCCTTCCGGAGCATCAACTGGAATTCATGAAGCAGTGGAATTGAGAGATGATGACAAAGGATATTACATGGGCAAAGGGGTTCTAAAAGCTGTAAACAATGTAAACACGGTTATCCGTGAAGAGTTGAATGGCGTGTATATTTTCGATCAAAATGCGATTGATAAAAAAATGATCGCACTGGATGGAACAGACAATAAAGGCAGTTTAGGTGCAAACGCCATTTTAGGAGTTTCTTTGGCATGTGCAAAAGCAGCCGCCGAGGAAGCGCGTCAACCTTTATATCGTTATATAGGTGGCGTGAATGCAAACTTATTACCCATCCCAATGATGAACATTATAAATGGAGGTTCTCATGCTGATAATAGCATCGATTTTCAGGAATTCATGATCATGCCGGTTGGCGCAAGTTCATTCACTGATGCAATTCGAATGGGAACAGAAGTCTTTCATCACTTGAAAAAAGTGTTGAAAGACAAAGGCTATTCCACGAATGTAGGGGATGAAGGAGGATTTGCACCGAATTTAAAATCGAATGAAGAAGCGATTGAAAGTGTATTGATAGCAATTGAAAAAGCAGGATACAAGCCAGGACACGATATGTATATCGCTATGGATGCAGCATCATCGGAATTTTATATCGAGAAAGAAAATGTTTATCATTTCAAAAAATCGAGCGGAGATAAACTGACCCCTGCTCAAATGGTTGATTATTGGGCTGACTGGGCAAAACGTTATCCTATTTTATCGATAGAAGATGGTTTAGCAGAGGACGATTGGAAAGGCTGGAAAATGTTGAGTGATAAAATCGGTAGTACTACACAACTAGTAGGTGACGACTTATTTGTAACAAATGTAAAACGTTTACAGAGAGGAATTGACGAAAAAACAGCCAATTCTATCCTTGTGAAAGTAAATCAAATAGGCACTTTATCAGAAACAATAGATGCAGTTCAGTTGGCTCAAAACAATTCATACACTTCGGTGATGAGCCATAGATCAGGCGAAACAGAAGATGCAACAATTGCGGATCTTGCTGTGGCACTAAATTGCGGACAAATCAAGACCGGTTCGGCTTCCCGTTCTGACCGTATGGCAAAATACAATCAATTGCTACGTATAGAAGAGCAATTGGGTGAAGCTGCAAGATACCTTGGAAAAGATTTCAAATTCATAAAGAACAGATAAACCTTTGTTATTCTTTAACGTTCACTAACAACTTAAAGTGAGTGTTAAAGAATAAATAATTTTCTCAATATTGTTTTTAATATCATAAAATCCTTTTACCTTTCGGAAATAAGAAATATAGGACAACAATTCATTACGATTTATGGATTCATTAAAAGATAAGTTCGCAGCAAAAGCAGGCCCAATGGCTGCTGAAGTGAAACAAATCATCAAAGAAAAAGGTGATGTAAAATTAGGTGAATATACGGTAGCGCAAGTATACCAAGGTATGAAAGGAATAGTTGGCTTGGTTACTGAAACCTCCAAACTAGATCCGGAAGAAGGAATTCGCTTTCGCGGTTATACAATCCCTGAACTTCGTGAAAAACTTCCTAAAGCACCGGGTGGAACTGAACCATTACCCGAAGGGATTTTTTATCTGATGTTGTTAGGTGAACTGCCAACTCAGGAAGACGTTTTGAATTTAGGAAATGTATGGGCTCGCAGAGCGATTGTTCCCAAACATGTTTTTGACGTGTTGGACAAAATGCCTGCATCAACACATCCGATGACTCAGTTCGTAATGGCGATAATGGCGATGCAAACAGAATCGGTATTTGCAGCTGCTTACAAAAAAGGAATCAGTAAAAAAGATTATTGGGATTATACCTACGAAGATTCTATGAATCTGATTGCACGTTTACCGCGTGTTGCAGCATATATTTATCGTAGAAAATATAAAAATGGGGAGCACATTGAACCGGATCCTAAATTAGATTGGGCTGCAAATCTTGCACACATGATGGGTTATGAATCATTTGACATGAAACGTTTAATGCGCATGTATATGACCATTCACGTGGATCACGAAGGAGGAAATGTATCCGCTCACACAACACATTTGGTTGGTTCTGCGCTAAGTGATCCGTATTTAGCTTTTGCAGCTGGTATGAATGGCTTGGCGGGTCCATTGCATGGTTTAGCAAATCAGGAAGTATTAAGTTGGATTCTTGAATTACGCGAAAATTTAGGTGGCGGATTACCAACGGAAAAACAAATTGAAGATTACATCAAAAAAACGTTAGCCGACGGAAAAGTTGTACCGGGATACGGACATGCCGTTTTACGCAAAACAGATCCTCGTTTTACTGCACAACAGGATTTCTATTACCGTTATATAAAACCTCAAGGTGCAGATGATCTTTGTGAGATTGTACAGATGGTTTATAAAGTTGCGCCTCCAATTTTGGAAAGCACAGGAAAAATAAAAAACCCATGGCCCAATGTTGACTCACACTCTGGTGTATTGTTGACACACTATGGAATGGTTGAGCACGAATTTTACACTGTATTATTTGGTGTGTCAAGAGCTTTAGGCGTATTGTCTTCATTGGTTTGGGATAGAGCATTAGGCCATCCGATTGAACGACCGGGTTCCATTACCACAGAAGGAATCAAAAAGAAAATTGCTGCTGCTGAAGCTGCTGAAAAAGCTTAATAAAAAACCCCGAATTTACTTCGGGGTTTTTTATTTTATCATTTTCGTATTAAACCTTTATAGCACTAAAGTCATTTATTAAAATTCATTTTTATTCAGCTCTAACAGTGTTCTCTATTCGCTATAGCCCTTTCCGTTAAACGCAATAAAAAACTCAAAGTCACTTCGTGAATAAACTTTATAGTTATTTAATTTTAAATGCAGCATCACTATTTACATTAGGTCATCAATATAAATTCAATCCGTCATCTATTTTGATTCGAATAAATAGAAATTAAAAAATAATTACAGAAAATTATTGGACTCCATTTAAAATTTAGTACTAATCAAAGGCGCTTAATCAATTAAACATTAATGGAAAATCTGACAAGAACAGCTAAGACGAACGCAATTAAATTATACCGTACAAAGATTTACCTTTTGTAGCTAAAGCATCTACACGCTTTTCAACTTTAGGATCTTTTATCAAAGGAGGCGCATGGTGTGGCTTTATACGTGCATCAATAATCAATGCACCATTACATCCCCAATGTTTATTTTCAACAAAACTTTCGACACCAAAAATATCGTGCGAAGGATTGCTTCTTGTAAAAGTCGTCCAAAGGAAATTATTCAGATTCGCTGAAACAAAATCAGCATCATCACAAATAATTAACAAAGGAAAGGAGGAATCTATATTGGTCAGTTTTTCGGAAAGCAGCTGCATTTGACGTTCTGTCGTTTTTTTGTCGAAATAACGATCACATTGAATTGCAATTACACCAGGGATAACAATTTTCGGATTTGTAAATCCAGCGGGCAAATTTAAATCAAACAAATTTGTTCCCAACGTTCTTTTCTTTTCTCCTGCTGCAGCAATAACAACTTTGCTTCCACTGTTTAAACCATCTCCGCTATAATCTAATGTATCAATAGAGGTTCGTGTATGAAAATGCAAATCTCTTGTCCAGTCGACGCGCTCCAAGACATGCATAAAATAATCAGCAACATCGTGTGTTGTTAATTTCGGATTATCTTCACCAGCAATAATAAATAAATATTTCGCGAGACTTAACTGACCTTTACCCAAAATATGGTTAGCAATAGTTAAAATTTCCTGAGGCTTCCGATCCTTATAATAAGGAGTATAACGTTCACTTCCAATCGCCAACAAAAGTGGATGAACACCTGAAGCGTCCACAGCATGAACATCTTTCAAACCAGGTATTTCAGTTGGAATAGCATTACCGGTTATTTCGTGAATCAATGCACCGAAACTGGTATCTTCTTGAGGAGGTCGACCAACAACGGTGAATGGCCAAATAGCATTATTGCGGTGATACACTTTATGAACGCGCATCATTGGAAAATCGTGTTTCAGACTATAATACCCAAGATGATCACCAAAAGGGCCCTCCGCTTTATTTTCATTCGGAAATACTTCACCAGTAATTACAAAATCAGCATCCGAAGCAATGCAGAAACCATCTTCATAAGAATAGCGGATTCTTCTTTTACCAAGAGCGCCAGCAAAAACTAATTCAGACATTCCTTCCGGCAAGGGCATTACTGCACCAAGTGTAAGAGAAGGAGGTCCACCAACAAAAATGCTTACTTTAAGCGGTTTATTTTTTGCATTTGATTTTGTTTGGTGAACACCAATACCACGATGCAACTGATAATGCAAACCAATCTCTTTATCCTTGAGATACTCATTACCACTTAATTGAATGCGATACATTCCTAAGTTGGAACTCATCACACCTGGTTTATCGATATCTTCAGAGTATACTAGTGGTAAAGTAACAAATGCACCACCATCATTCGGCCAACATTTAATTTGTGGCAAAGAAGAGATCGTTGTTTGATTCTGAAGTACAGGGTTAGAAAAAAGTGATCTCTTAGGAAGAGCCGAAAATGCTGTTAAGCCAACATTTGCATATTTAAAAGGATGCTTCAGTGCATCCAATGGATTGTTTTTAAGATCAATAAGTGTTTTTATTTTTTCGATCGTATCTCGGAAAATAAATTTACTTCGATCAACAGAACCATATAAATTTGAAACCGCTTTGAATTTACAATCTTTAATATTTTCAAAAAAAATAGCTGGACCTTTATTTTCGAATACACGAAGATGAATAGCCGCCATTTCTAAATCAGAACTTACTTCCTCTTTTATACGAACAAGGTGTCCGTTTTTTTCCAAGTCGTTAACGCATTCTTGCGTACTTTTATATCCCATAATTCAATTTAAATAGAATTCAGTTTGCCTTTTACAATTAATAAAAAAATTTAAACACACTTCGTATTTAAAAATTTAGTTGATCTAGGCCAAACAAACGCATCAAATTAATGAGCAATAACGAATTTTGTTTCTGCGGTTATTTCGTCGTTCGTTTTCAATGAAACAAAATACATACCGTTAGAAAACCCAACTGTATTTATACTGATCGTGTTTTGATGTTTTATTTTTTCTTTATATATAATCTTTCCAGATACATCTGTAATAATACAGATGGTATTATCAAAGGATTTAATCCCTGAAGCTAACAAATCAATTGTGAGTTTATCATTCGCAGGATTAGGATAAAGCGCCAAGGTATGCTTATCATCAACAAAACCAACCTGTTGAATACCAGAAGCATAGTCCATCATTGCAAATACATATTCCCCTAACTGAAGCGAATCTATTGTTATGATTCCACGTTTATCATTATTGTTCGAAAGCATATTTTTAGTATAAAAAGGATAAACGCTCCAATTTACAGACGCATCTCTTCGATAAAGTAACACCAAACTATCTTCAAATGTTGTAACCAAGTTATTATCCAACCAATAATTCCCAGAAAAAGCGGTTGTGCGACCATCGTAGTTCAAAGTTGCTTTCGAGCGAAAAATGGAAGGAAGTATACCATCTACTTTCCAATAATGATTGGGTGACAATCGATAAGGAATAGCGTATGCCGGATCGGGAGTGGTGAAATTATGTTCGATTTTCACAAAAGCAGAATCTATAATACTTAAAACATTCAAGGTCATTTTTGCATTGGCGAAATTGGAAGTTCCTGTAGTTTTAATTGTTTTGAATTCGGGTGCAACAGCATGACTAATTTTTTCAGCCATATTTAAACCAATAAATGATGGATTGAAAGGAACAGTAAAATTAAAGGACGCATTTGCACCTGACATGATAAAAGTCTGTGTATTTTCAACCCAATTAGCGGATTTAAATGTAAGTTCCAAAGGAACACTATTAAAATAATTTGGAGCATCTGTAAGTTTTTGTTTTACAAAAACGGTAACACTGTAATTCGAACCGGAAGGGATAACTATACTTGAATCAATTGAAAAATGTGGCCAACCTGGATTATTTACCCATCCGTTAAAAAAATCGGTCATATCTATTCCACTTGCAGCACTGAGTTCGTTTTGAAAATCTAAACTAGAAACATCTTTATAATTATTATTTGAAAGATATGTTTTCACAGAATAAAAAAATAAACTATCACCCATATAACCCCGCATTGTATGTGCAATATCAGCACCTTTATTATAAACATGATCCCCATAGGTGAATGCCTGAGGAATATTTGAAAGCGTTAATATTCCTTCTTTAGGTGTATTAAAATGCAGATTGTCTTCATGATTGACTCTAACATTGGTTAAATAATTCGGATATCCATTCAAGGTTTCAGAAAACAAAAACTCACAATACTTTGCCCAACCTTCGTTTAACCACATATCTTCAGCAGTTCTGCATGTAGCAAGATCACCAAACCAATGGTGCGACAATTCATGTGCATACAATGTTTGATACGTTAAAGAACCCGTTGCTGTTGCTTTTGGATAAGCAATATTTGTTGCGTGTTCCATAGCACCGGAATTAAAAGGCACCATACTATATCCCACTTTGTTCCACATATAAGGTCCAAAATGAGTTTCGTATGTTGACAAAGCAACGGGAAGATTGATGAATGAATTTTTTACTGCGGTAGTATCTGATGCGACTGCCGCAATAACGATTGGAATAGAAGCAGCAATTCCATTATATGTTTGATTGATTTCAGCATAGTTAGCAACGGCAACGCATGCAAGATAAGAAGGGATCTCTTCATTGAGAATCCATTTACGAGTGCGGTCACCGGCAAGATCGGTTGTGTCATGCGCTAAATATCCGTTGCAATAAGCGACCTTTCCTGCATTTGTAGTGATATTAAATTCATAAGAAGAGCGTTCCACAAAGTTATCAAAACAAGGGAACCAAACCCTTCCGTATACATGTGGCAAAGCGGAAAAACCAACACCTAAATTAAATGCGTATCCACTTTGAAAATAAAAGCCACCCCATCCGGATGCATCACCTTGAGGAGTTCCGTGGTAATAAACAGTTGCTATTGACGTATCTCCAATATTCAAAACAGTTGGCAAATTCACTATAAGTGTTGTATCATTATAAAGAGTGGTTAGACTCACGGCACCTATTTTAACCGAATCGAGAATCAATTCCAACAGATCGAGTTCGATCTTATTAAGGCCATTTACCTTTGGCGTAAATTTCACCTTTGTATTTCCTTTAATGACATTCGTAGTAAAATCAGTAATATTTAAATTGATCGAATAATTTAGAATATCAACCGTATCACTTCTTAAATTGGAAGCCATGAGATCAACATCAGGAGAACCTGATTTTGAAAAATGAACGGCATCATGTTTTTGCTGACAGGATTGTGCCTTGACAACAGCGTAATTAAACACAAATAAAACAAGTAGTAAAATCGAGTAACGTTTTTTCATCAGAAGACAATTTTAAGAACTAAATATAAGAAAATACGGGCTATAAAAAAAAGCTAATTTGATTTTTGATAGGGGAATAGATCATTAGCAGATGCCATTAAACAAATTTATTGATACTATTAATTCGCTTCATCAAACATATCTTGAATTGCTCCTAGGTAATAAGTACTCCAACCATCCGCAATACTGTTAACAGATTTTTCAGGAACATCTTCGTGTAAGAGTTCAACAATTGTTTTTTTTCCTTTGGATTTAATTGTAAAAGTAACTTTTGATGGTTTTTCCCATTGATCGTAACACCATTCCTGAACCAGTTTTTTATTTTTAACAACTTCGAGATTGGTTCCAAACATTTGGCCTCCCCACAATGAAAATTTCGCACCAACTTCTTCACCCATCTTCGCTTCATCACCACTCCAATCCTGAATAATTTCAGCATTCACTAATGCTTCAAATACCTTTTCAGCTGTTGCATTCATTTCATAAGTTTGTATGATTGTCGGCATTTTTTACGAGTTATTTATATCCGAAAATTAGACAAAATATAACAACATTCACTTTTAGAAATATAAATACTTATCAACCTTAAAAAGGAGTTGAAATCTTATCTGTATAATCCATTTTATACATCTGATCATTATAAATATTCTGCTCGGGCAAATATTTAATAACATATCCATTAGAAACATATTCGTCCAATTTTACCGAATTAATATACGGTTCGAATACAACCAAATCGTTGTTTTTTTTAGGAATAAGCGTTACCATAATTTGATTATACCACCAACCGGCAATTACAATCGTTTTAATTGTCATGCTATCCGCTTGAAGAATAACGTCATTCGTATATTTTATTTTTTGCAGACGTTTTGAGTAATCCGAAAATACAGGTCCGGAAAACGGATCAAAAAACAATTCCTGTCCGGATACAGTCATTGTAATTGCATAATTTGAAAAAGAAGCGCCTCTTAATTTATCGGTAAGATTTATACTGCAAAAGAAAGAGGAGATCATCAGAGAAAAGCATAAGAGCTGGAACCATTTTTCATTTAGATAATATCCGAAAAGAAGTATTAAAAAAGGAATAACGGTAATCATATACCCTGATTTTTGCGGCAATCGAAAATAAGAAACGACAAACAATAAGATCACAGCATAACAAGCAATAAAAATTTTATTATCAGGTTGTTTTTCGAACAAAACACCTTTCGGAGACCTCTTACAATTGAAAATGATCCACACTATTGAAACAGCAATCGCGGCCATACCGAAAAACCCGAAAACACCGGGAATCATTTTATAGAATACTTTTGCCAGAGAAGGATAAGGAAACTGATCGTAATACATAAAAAAAGATAGTCCGAACTCCGTGATGAGCGGAAGGTAAGCAATCAGAACAGTAAGTAACAGCGGTAAAATTATTTTAAATAACCGTTTGGCATTTTCTGAAATATTATTTTTTTGCCAAAAGATAATCACAAAAGGGATGAGCATTGCACCGCTTGTGATACGACAACCAATGGCCAATCCGAGAAAGACTCCGCAAAAGAAGAATTTTTTTTTCAGAACAAAATAAAAACTAACAAGGATGAATGTGATCGTCCAAACAAAATCGATAGTATACGTTGAGCTTATAAAATAAACAGGAGTAAATGCGAAAGCGAGAGCTGCAATAAAAAAACACTTAAAATGTAATTCCTTTAAAACAATTGCAAAAAACACTGCAGCAATAGCACTAAAAATTGCAGTAATCAAATTATATAAAAAGGCAGAATACCCCCAAAAGGCAGAATAAATAAATTCGTGAACAGGATGTCCCGGAAAGCGGGAAGGCTCGTAAATACCTGTAATTTTTGTATGAAAACCGGCCAATGCGATTCCCCATGAATCCTCTTCAACGCCATATCCGGCTGCCAAAAAAGGTAAGCGGGAAAAGAGTACGATAGAGAAAAGAATAAAATAAGGAAAATATTTTCTATCGAAAAAATTCATTTTTTTAATGAACTAAACGTTGACTAACAGCTTCGTATAAAATAATCCCTGCTGCAACAGAAACATTTAATGAACCGATCTCACCCATCAATGGAATTTTAGCTTTTCCATCTGATTTCTGAAGATATTCATTTAAAATTCCGTCTTCTTCAGATCCCATTATTATAGCTGTAGGCACTGTGAAATCGATCTGAAAATAATAATCTGTTGTTTTTTCGGTACAAGCAATAACCTGTAGTCCACATTCATGAAGATAATCGATAGTAGATTTTAAATTTTCTTCTTTACAAACTGGTATTTTTTGCAAAGCACCCGTAGATGTTTTAATAGCATCTGCGTTTATCTGAGCACTACCACGAGAAGGAATAATGATTGCATTTACACCTGAACATTCAGCTGTACGGGCGATTGCACCGAAGTTACGAACATCCGTAATGCGATCTAAGATTAACAACAATGGAACTTTTCCATCTTCAAAAACAGTAGGAAGAACATCTTGAATTTTATAATAGCCGATAGAAGAAATATATCCGACAACACCCTGATGATTTTTTTGTGTCATGCGATTTAATTTTTCTACTGGAACATATTGATAAGGAATATTGTTTAGTTTCAACAAGCCCATCAATTGGCTCACCAACTCTCCTTTTAATCCGCTTTGCACGAGTAATTTATCAATTTCTTTTCCAGCATTTATAGATTCTATTAAAGGTCTTAAACCAAAGATCAGACTATCTTCTTCTTTTTTTTGCTGTTTTGTTTGCATAATTTTTAAAATATTAATCTTGTAAATAAGTTCTACCCTGACGCCAAATATCTACGGCAATACCCCAGTTTTGTTTATAAACAGCCGAACGTTCAAGCGTATAATCATTATCAGTAAAGGGATTGTCTACTTTGGAAAAAGAATAGCTGAGAGAGTTAATATTATTTTCTTCACCATAGGTCCATGTTTCGGCAAAAGCTGTACGGTAGATCACATTAGGTGCACCGTAAATGAGAAAAATAACCCCTCTATCGGTTTTCCAACCTTCAAGATAGGAAGTGAAAAACAAGTTTGCATCTCTTACTCTGTTGTAATATTTGCGAATAATTTCTTTTGCACGTTCTTGATTTCCGGTACAATTCATCCAAAATTTTTCGACAGCCCCTTTCGGATTTACACTCGAATTTAATTCATCATATTCCTGTTTTGAAGTAATATAACGAAGAGGGGGAACCATTTCTTCCGCTTTTTTTATTTCAGGAAATGTTTCCGAAAAATTAAACAAAGTCAGACCTATCCGTTTTGTTGTATCCAATTGAAAGTGATAAAATCCAGTTTTTGAAGCTGCAAATTTGGCAACACCATTTTGGTCCAACTGGATAGTAAACAAGCTATCTGCTTTGTAAAGAAAGGGCCTAGGGTCAACCGAAGAAAAAGGGGGCGCAGCCAAAGGGAATGTTCTGTTATAATATCTCACAAAAAGTGTTACAGCTATTTTCGCCTTGTAAGTAATCAATAATTCTTGGTTTGATTTAAAGTAATTATGAAAAATAGGTGCATCATCTAATTTTGATTTTACTATAAAATTCTGGCGGTTAAGATCATTATCTTTCTGAATTTCCATAACACTTGCAACACTTATATTTCTATTTATATCCGTAATATTTATGCGAAGAAAATAACTCCTTGGAGAGATGGCTTTCACATTCATTTTACCGATCAGGTATTTGCTTAAATTGTCATTGTTGATATCCACCAATCTAACAGATGCACTATCGATAACTTGGTTTGAATCAAAGGAACTCATCAAGCGAATTGAAATTAATAAGTTAGAAGAAAAATTTAATCCATCGGGACGGGTATATAAAAGTTCTTTGCTACTAATCTTATAGTGTAATTCGGTAACACTATCACTCACATGAAACAGTGTAAATTCGGGATGGATAGTATTCACATCGCGCTTATAACTTGCTGAAGGAGTTTTTTCAACAACTTTTCGGGTGGAGCCACATGCAAAAATAAACAGCGTCAATAAAATATATAAGCAATATTTTTTCATACTAATTCAGAGTCTTCTGTTAATTGTGATGGCTCATCATTTTCAATAAATTTAGACGCGATCTGCTTAGTTGTTTTCGCTCCTAATTTTTCAATATCCTGAGCACGCTTCACTAAATTGCCACTTCCTTTGTGAAGCTTATTGATTGCGTTTTCGTATGCGTTGCGCGAAGCATCAATTCCTTTTCCGATCTTATCCATATCTTCAATAAATCCAACAAACTTATCGTACAATGCACCACTTTGCTTTGCTATTTCAATTGCATTTTTCGTTTGACGCTCTTGTTTCCAAACCGAAGCGATTGTTCGTAAAGTAGCCAATAATGTAGAAGGACTAACGATTACAATCTTTTTATCCCAAGCAAAATTAAATAATTCCTGATCCGCCTGAACAGCAACAATGAAAGAGGATTCAATAGGAATAAACAACAACACAAAATCAGGAGTATTAAAATCAGTGGAGGTCGGATAATTTTTTTCACTTAAGGATTTAATGTGCGTTCTTACAGAAAACAGATGGTCCTTCATTAAAATCAATCGCTCTTCATCAGAGGTAGAATTAACAAATGCTTCATAGGCAATAAGTGAAACTTTGGCATCAACAATTATATGCTTATTATCAGGTAACATAATTACTGCATCTGGCTGAATGCGTTTCCCATCATCGTTACTAGTACTATATTGCAACCGATATTCCTGATCTTTTACTAAACCAGAGCGCTCTAAAACCTTTTCTAGAATTAGCTCACCCCAGTTACCCTGCGTTTTATTTTCACCTTTTAATGCTTTGGTGAGATTGTGTGCTTCTTGGCTGATTTGTTTATTCAAATCTACCAAGGTCTTTATTTCAGTTTTAAGAGTGATGCGTTCATCCGACTCAGATTTATATGCTTTTTGAACTTGTTCTTCAAATCGTTTGATATTATCCTTCAAAGGATTTAGAATAACATCCAAATTGGTTTTATTTTGTTCAGTAAATTTTTGGGATTTTTCATCCAAAATTTTATTTGCAATATTTTCGAACTCTGTAGTATATTTTTTGTGAACGTTCTCCAATTCGGATTTAAGTGTTGTAAATTTTTCCTCCTGCGACTTAAAAGCTTCACGTGCTTTAGCAATAGTAATATTTGAAGCGTTTAATTCTTCACGAATAAAAATCACTTCCTTATTGAGTAATTCCTTTTCGGAATGGATACGATTTTTTTCTTTTTCGGCAAAAGAACAATCCTTTTCCAATCCGATAATTTTCGAATCCAAGATGGATGTATCAGTCATTACATGCTGTTTTCCTTTTAAAAACAAAAAAGCAATTCCAAAACCTAAAACCAGACCAATTAATAAAAATAAAATATCCATAAAATCATGTCCTAATAGAATGGCTAATTTAAGCATAAAATCGGTTGGTTGTAAGGGAAAAAATTGGTTCCTGTATTAGAAATAATTAACGATTCCAAAATGAATCTTTCCGCTACGAAATTCAATCGGATTGCTGAATTGTTTACCCAAGGCGTAATTAATAGAAAAAATACCGGCTTTGGTTTCGAAACTAATACCGGCACCGAAACCCAAAGGAGTATCTTTCACGTATCGGTTTACTTCGTTATTCTCGTACCAAGCACCATCGCCAAATACATACAAATACGAATTCTGCTCCAGAATAAACCTGTATTCTAAGGTTAAAATAGAGTAGCAGGAGGCATAAATAGATTCCTCATCAAAGCCACGCAATGTTTTTAAACCACCAATGCGCGACAATTCATTCTGAAAAGTAGTTTCTCCATATATAAAAGCGGCTTGTGCTCCAATTTTAATACTACTTCTATTGGCTATCGGTAAAAAAAAGGTAGCTTCAACATCTCCATTATACAAAGCAGAACTCAATTTTAACTTTTCATAGACAATAGGATTTAGCTTTGCATTTTTCTTTATCTTTTTTGAACCAGCACTGGCATTCATCAAAACAGAAAAACCTTTTCTTGGATTCAAGCGATAGTCAAGTTTTTCATATTTAATACCTAGTCCGTACATATTTGTATTTACATCGGCATTTGCCGGCAAAGATGTTAAATACTCCAAACCTTTAGTGGAAAGCAAAGTAGATGTTTTGTTATTATAAAAAACTTTAACATAATTTCCGCCAATCAATAAATATTGAACACCTATATTCTGATAAATGTCTAAAAAAGTAGTGTCTTTTTTATATAGTTTAAAATTATAATCTAAACCAAATGGTGTTCGAAGAATGAAAGGATAAACCAATCTTACCTTAAGGTCTTGGGTCTGCGATTGTAATTTTCTCCAATTCAAATCAATCAGTTCACCACGACCCAGACCATTTTGTAATTTCAGTCGAACATCACCCGTAAACAAAATTTTACCAGTTGCATTATCGGGCAAAATGCCAATAATACCGTCGAATTGACTCGCCCGTTTTTTTTCGAAATTTAATATTAACTTATTGAATTTGTCAGAAAAACTAACAAATGCAGGTTTTGTAGAACGAATGAAAGGCAATTCGGCAATGCGTGTATTCACCTTTTTTAACTGCGACTCATCATACAAGCTACCGGGTTTTATACCTAAATAATTATAAATATACACCGGTGTAATTTTAGCATTTCCTTTAATAACAAGGCTATCTATTTTTATTTCATAATTTTTGGTAAGTTTCAACTGAGCAGAAATAATACCTTCTCCAATAACTATACTATCGAGCTTCACAGAAGCGAAAGGGTAGCCGTTATTTTCATAGAACATGATAAGTTTTTCCTGAACCTTTTTTACATTTTTAAAAGAAACAGGTTTGTTTGCATACAATTTTTCACGAAATCCAATCGCACTCAAAACACCCTCGTCTATATTTCCTTTTTTTAGATTTGCCCATTTGTATTGAGCTCCAAAATTCAAAAACGCTCGTAAGGTAAGCGAATCGGTATATAAACTATCAAAACAAGCAGTTAAGTAGGCATTATCAAAACAAGTAAACAACATGCTCTGGAGTTCTTTATCACGTTCAATTTTTGAAACAAATTGCTTCTTGTAAGGAATCTTTTTTAATAGGTCGGGGGCGTCAACCGATTGGATTTCAATTGAGAAAAGCTTTTGGGCAAATGAGGAGATGGATGAGAAAAGAAGAAATAGAAATAAGAAAGCGCCTCTTATTGCTTTAAAAGGAAAAAAACGAACTATTAAGTTAGAAAATTGCATTGTATAAAGATACTCAATTTAGGAGAAACGAAAAAAAATTGAATTAATTGGGCGTTCATTCCAATGTGAATTAAATTATTTTTTTGATACCAATATTTGTATTAGTTTTGTTAAGAGTGAATTATTAATACATTCTCAAAAACTACTTTTTAAAATGAAAAGAATCGTTAATTATATTATACTATTCATAACATCTGTATCAATTATCAGTTGCGGTGAACCGGTCAAAAAAACAGAGATTCCTTTAGATTCTTCAGCAAAAAAAATAAACATTGACAGTACAAAAAGCATTGTTTTTTTCAACATTCCTTCACCATTAGAAACCTTTACAATCCTAAAAATGTCGGGATCGGCTTTCAACAAGTCCATTTTAAATCCTACGGATAAAATATCTAAATACGTATCATCTTTTTCAATGGCAGCAAATTTGGGGACTTATTCTACAGATCTTTCTTTATGTTTTTTATATAAACAGAATCAGGATTTCAACCTTTACCTTAAAAACATAAACGATCTAACCAATGCTTTAGGAATTGATGCTAGCTATGGAATGGAAGTAAATAAAAGATTACAAGCTAACAGTAACAATTTAGATTCTTTAATGGAGATTGTTTCTGAAGCAGGAATTAATGCTGACGAATACCTAAAAGAAAATGATCGGGATATTGAGACTGCTACAATAGCTGCCGGAGGCTGGATAGAAGCTATGTATATTATTACAACGATTGCAGATAAAACACAAAAAATCGAGATTATGGGCTTAGTAGCAGATCAAAAAACTGTTTTGAAAAATTTAATGAATATGCTTGCGCAATTTGAGTCGGATGCGGATATCAAATCAACAATAACAGACATGAAAAAAATTGAAGCCGTATTTGAATCTGTTCGAGTAAAACAAAACAAACCCGTTTCTGTAGAAAAAGATTTAATAAGTGTTGGGAATAATAGCTCATTTGAATTGTCTAAAGACCAATTAAAATCAATACTAGAAAAAGTAACAGCACTTAGAAATAAAATCACTCTTTAACTTTCTTATTATGAAATTATCTTTCAAAACATTTTTTTCAACTGCTTCACTGATTGTTTTTTTTTCCTCCAGTCCTTTTTCAGCAATAGCCCAATGTAAATCGGCTTTAAAAGAAGGTATAAAAAAACTATCCCCTTATACACATACTGGACAAATTAACACTGTAACATTGATTCTTGATGAGCCATCTGAAATTCACCTTTCTTTTTACAAAGGGTTAAATTATAAATTTCAAATCGGAGCAGAAGAAGTATTGGGTAAAGTTACATTTAGAGTATTGGATGAGTATAAGACTGAAATCTATAACAGTGCGACATCTACAAATCCAACATCTTGGGTGTTTTATTCCAATTCAACACAAAATTTAATCATTGAAATTTTTGCTGTTGAAAAAGGGAAACAAGGATGTGCTTATTTAGTTGTTGGAATGCAACAACCTAAATCGACTACAATTAGAACGTTATAGAACAAAATAAAAATCCCGCTCTGTCATTTCGAACTTATCAAGAAACAGAGCGGGATTTTATATTTTAAGTAAGAAGGATATTATCTGATCTCTGCTCCCACCTTTTCCTGATACGTTTTCATCAACTTCTCCATGATCTTTTCAATCTGCTTATCCGTAAGTGTAGCATTTTCATCCTGCAAAATAAAACTCAAAGCGTATGACTTTTTACCATCAGGTAATTTATCACCTTCGTAAACATCAAACAGATTTACATTCTTCAGTAAACTTTTCTCTGACTGATAAGCCAATTGCTCTAGCTGTTCAAATTGAACTGCTTTATCGATCAACAAAGCCAGATCTCTTCTAACTTCAGGGAATTTAGGTACTTCAGAATACATCGTGGATGAATTTTTCATTGCTTCCAGAACAAGATCCCAATTAAAATCGGCATAAAATACAGGCATTTTAATGTCCATCAATTTGGAAGAAAGTGACTTCGCAATTTCTCCGAATTCAACTACTATTTTTTTATTCCATGTAAAGCTTAGTCCTTGAGAAAAAGTATCTGAACTTAGGGCAGCAAGTTTAAAATCTTTAATTCCCAACCGCTCTAAAACATTTTTTACATTACCTTTTAACGTATAAAAAGTCATTGTATCATTCGTTGCATTCCAGCTTTCTTCCTGCTTGCGTCCGGTAATAAAAACTGACAAATGCTTTGTTTCAATATACTTTGTGGTTTCACCTTTAATAGCAATATATGTTTTGCCAAACTCATATAATTTGAGATCAGCATTTCTACGGTTCTGATTGTAGGCAATCGTCTCCAAACCACTAAATAAAAGTGTCTGACGCAACACATTTAAATCACTGCTCAAAGGATTCATCATCGCCACACTTCTGTCATCGCTTAAAGAACTGAGCTTTGTAGCATATTCACCTTTTGTCAGAGACAAACACATCATCTCCGAAAAACCATTATTCGTCAATAATTCAGAAACAACGTTCTGAATTTTATCTTTATCCGGTTTGTCAGCAAATGACAAAGAGGAATTTAAAACCTTAGGGATTTCGATATTATTATACCCATAGATTCTCAATACTTCTTCGATCACATCTTGCTCGCGCTGAACATCCACTTTAAATGGAGGAACAGAAAGCAATAGTGCGTCATTCCCTTCGTGCTCAATTTCAATACCCAATGAAGTAATGATGTTTTTAACAAGTTCCAATTCAATTTTCTTACCGATCAGCTGTTCACACTTTTCAAAAGAAAAAGGAACTTTAAAATGTTCGATTGGTGCCGGGTAAATATCAATAATTTCGGAAGCAATAGAACCGCCTGCAATTACTTTAATTAATAATGCAGCCCTCTTTAAAGCATATACAGTAATGTTCGGATCTGTTCCTCTTTCGAAACGAAAAGAAGCGTCTGTTTTTAATCCATGTCGTTTTGAAGATTTACGAACGGATGATGCATTAAAATAAGCGCTTTCAAGAAATATATTTTTAGTTTCCGCTGTCACACCTGATTCTAGTCCGCCAAAAACACCGGCAATACACATTCCACCATCAGCATCACAAATCATCAGATCATCAGCGGACAATTCGCGCTCCGTTTCATCCAATGTTTTAAACTTCGTTTTATCAGCAAGCTTTTTTACAATTACTTTTCCACCTTTAATTTTATCAGCATCAAATGCATGCATTGGCTGCCCCAATTCATGCAATACATAATTGGTAGCATCTACTATATTGTTAATCGGACGAAGTCCTATAGCTTTCAATCTGTTTTTTAACCAATCAGGAGAATCTTTAACTGTAATATTTGAAATGGATAATCCAGAGTAACGCGGACAAGCAACCGCATCTTCCACAATCACTTCCATCTTAGAAGTTGTTTCATCCACTTTAAAAATGCTTTCATCAGGAAGAGTAAGTGAATGTGTTAAGGCATTTTCTTTTGCATTCAACACCGCAACCAAATCACGTGCAACCCCCACATGAGATGCTGCATCGGCCCTGTTTGGTGTTAATCCTATTTCTAATGTATAATCTTCTTCAATCTTAAAATACTCATTTGCTGGTGTTCCAATTTTTGCCGAAGCATCCAATACCATAATTCCTGCATGCGAAATTCCTAAACCAATTTCGTCTTCAGCGCAAATCATTCCTTCTGATTCTTTCCCACGAATTTTTGCTTTCTTTATTTCGAAAGGTTCCCCAGCTGAAGGATAAAGCTTAGCACCAATTGTTGCAACAATAACTTTTTGTCCTGCTTCTACATTTGCTGCTCCACAAACTATAGTTAAAAGTATACCAGTTCCAACATCAACTGTTGTAATATTTAATTTATCAGCATCCGGATGTTTTTCTTTTGATTTAACTTCCCCAACAACAATGCCTTTCAATCCACCTTTAACAGTTTCAAATTTGTCGATGCTTTCTACTTCTAAACCACAATCGGTCAATAATATTCCAAGCTCATCAGGCGACAAGTCGTTTTTAATATATTCTTTAAGCCAGTTATATGATATTTTCATCTCCTAATAAATTATCCTTTGAATAGGAACAAAAATAAGAAATAAGCCACAGATTCACAGATTTATTCTCTATTTAATTATCTCTGCACCAAGCCTCCACACTTTCTCGACTCCGCTCGAAATGACAGCGCACAATGTCACTTCTAGCGGAGTCGAGAAGCCATGCATGAAAAAAAAGTAATTTTAGCCGATAATATTTGAACATTTCAAACAAAAATTCTGTGAATCTGTGGCCTATATTTACGTAGCTTTGCTCTCTATGAGCAACCTAATTACATACTATACCAATAGAATATCCAAATTCAATAATGAGATTGAAGAGCAGAACAGCAAATTCAATAAGATTTTCTATTCCCGTATTCTCTTGTTCATTTTGGCTCTTGTACTCTTTTTTTTATTCTATAAAACACAAGCAATTTTCGCCTATTCTTTTACAGGATTTACAATTATTTTTTTTCTTTTTTTATTGAGTAAAGAAATAAAGCTAAAAAGAAAAACGAGTTTTTTAAAAAATTTAATCAACGTTAATCAAATTGAAATTCAACTGTTAAAGAAGGATTTGAATGGAATAAATGAAGGACAAGAATTCATTGATAAACAACATCATTTCATTTCCGACTTGGATATTTTTGGGAGAAAATCTATTTTCCAAATCTTAAACCGTACTTCTACTTATACTGGAAGAATCAAATTGGCTGAATGGTTAACAAATCCATTTCTGAATAAAACAGAAATACTTTCTCGTCAAGAAGCCATAAAAGAATTATCAGCCAAAGCAGAATGGAATCATGAGTTTATTGCTTTGGGATTTCAAAACAAAGAACAAGCGAAAGACAAAGAAGTAATTGAAGAATGGCTGAATGAAAAAAATACGTTTTCAAATTTATATCTTAAAATCGCTTGTGTTTCATTACCAATATTGTCTGTTACTGCTATTGTCCTATATTTTATTGGAATCATTAACGAAACACCCTTTACCGTATTATTTTTCGTTCAACTCGGTATCATTGGCGCATACACCAAACGCATTAATAAAATTCACGATAATTTAAGTCGCAAATTTGATTCAATTGAAAAATACCGTCAATTAATTTCATTAATAGAAAAGGAATCATTTAAATCAGATTTATTAAGTAAGTTGAAATCTATTTTTGTGAATGAGAATAATTCCGCTAGCAATACTATTAAAGAACTAAAGAGCTTAACAGATAAATTGGATGCAAGAATGAACATTGTGGTTGCTGTTTTACTAAACGGAATTTTTCTTTGGGACATCAACGTAATGTGTGGCATTGAAAACTGGAGAAAAAAGAATAAAGTCCACTTTATGAAATGGGTGGATGCTATTGGAGAATTTGATGCTTTCATTAGTTTAGGAATGTATGCACACAATAATCCTTCTTATGTTTTTCCGGAAGTTGAAACCAATCATTTTACAATTGAAGCAGAAAATCTTGGACATCCGCTCATCCAAGAAAGTGTTTTAGTAAAAAACAATTACTCCATTTCTCACGCACCAAAAGTAGATTTACTGACAGGAGCAAACATGGCTGGAAAAAGTACGTTTTTAAGAACTATTGGTGTAAACCTTACCATTGCTATGATTGGAGCTCCGGTTTGTGCAAGTAAATATAAATTTTCACCTATACATTTATTTACAAGCTTGCGAACCAACGATTCTTTACAAGAAAACGAATCTTTCTTTTATGCCGAATTAAAACGCTTGCATTTATTAACCGAGCAATACGAACAAGGCAAACAGGTTTTCTTTTTGTTAGACGAAATATTAAAAGGTACCAACAGCAAAGACCAACACGCAGGTTCAGAAGCACTCATCAAAAAAATATTAAGATTAAATGGAGTTGGAATTGTAGCTACTCACGATGTTGAATTATCTAAACTCTCATCGCAATCTCCAGATCAAGTTAGAAATTTATGTTTTGAAATTACCATCAAAGATGATAAGCTAAACTTCGATTACAAATTAAGTGAAGGCGTTTGCTCTACGATGAATGCTTCATTCTTGATGAAGAAAATGGGGATTGTAGATTAAACGAAAACAATCCCCCTTACCCCCTTCAACAAGGGGGAATAAATCCTGCTTAAATATTGGTTCGAAGTTGCTTTACAATCGAACTATTCCCTAATAGAAAAAGGGAAACAAATTCTTCGAAATAATATTTCGGAGTACTAATATTGTCGTACAATTCCCCCTTAGAAAAAAGGGGGCT
>CANIFU010000006.1 GCA_947466965.1 Bacteroidota bacterium | reverse complement strand
TATTACCCGGTATATAACCGGTAACAGGCACATTACTAGTAATTAAACCCGCTGAAGTTGTTGCTACTCCAGAATGGCATCCCGTGCAATTAGATCCATCTCCAGGGGATCCTGTTTTTCCACTGGGTGCGCCTCCTGCATTACTATGTGCAGGTGATAAAAGATCGCTGATGCAGATTGTTCCTACGGCTAATGCCAGTGAGGAAATAATTGTTTTCTTGTAAATATTCATGTGTTTTAAAAATTAATTTTTTTATTAAAATAAAGATAAATTTAGTAAAAAAGTAATGATGCTCTATTAAATATTAATACTTGAGATTTAAAATATTTCTTCATAAATCAGATGTAAATCTTTAAACCATCATAGGCGAGTTCTATGTTTTCTGGCAATTCTTTTTCTACATCAGCGTGTAAGCCCAATTGATGAGAGATATGTGTAAAATATGCTTTTTCAGGTTTTAATTCATTCACTAATTCAATTGCCTGATCTAATGTAAAATGAGAAATATGGGGTTCTCTCCTTAATGCATTTAAAACTAGAATTTTTGAATTTTTAATTTTTTCTTTTTCCTTGTCGGAAATATAATTGGCATCTGTAATATAGCTAAAATCAGCAATTCTAAAACCCAAAACAGGGAGTTTGTAGTGCATAACTTCTATGGGGATGATTTCAATGCCTTCAATAGAGAAAGGTTTATTTTCAATTAAATGAAGATTTATTTCGGGAATTCCAGGGTATTTAAAATCACTAAAAATGTATGCGAACTCACGTTTTAATGCTTCCTGAACATTTGTGGAAGCGTATATTTCCATCTTTTTTTTATTTACAAAATTAAACGCTCTGATATCATCAAAACCTGCTGTATGATCCTTGTGCTCATGTGTAAAGATTACAGCATCCATTTTTTTTACATTTTGACGCAGCATTTGCTGACGAAAATCAGGGCCGGTGTCAACCACAAATGTTTTACCATCTACTTCTATAAGTATGGATGTTCGTAATCGCTTATCTTTTGAATCAGTTGATTGGCAGATGTTACAGGGACATGCAATAATTGGGACTCCTTGTGATGTACCTGTTCCTAAGAAAGTAATTTGCACGTTTTAAACTTTTTTTAAAAAATAATATTTTTTATTAAAGGCTAAGGTAACAATAAATAAATGTAACATTCGAAATAAATATCAAATGAATATACCATAAATAAAAAAGAAAATGATTTTTTTAATATTTAGTTTCTGAGCTGATTTTTTGCTCGAATTATGACGATGAACTTACCTAGAAAAGAATTTAGTTTTTATGACAATCTATCATTTGAAAAGTTTAATTGTCGCTTTTTATTTTGATTCCAGAAAAAAATACGAACATTTTTGAAATTAAAAGAGTAATTTAATTGGTTACTGGTTTTTTAAACCGAAAATTTCTTTCAATGCATTAACAGCTACATCCACTTCTTTTTTTGTATTGTATTTACAAAAAGAAAAGCGAACCGAAGGTCTTGTCACATCAACTCCTATCCCCCGCAAAACATGTGAACCAACATCACTTCCCGAAGTGCAGGCGCTTCCTCCTGATGCGGCAATCCCTTTGATGTCAAGGTCAAACAAAAGCATTTCTGCTTTTTCGGTGTGTGGTAATCTAACATTTAATACCGTATAAAGACATTCATCCTGACAAGAACCATTGAATTCAACACCAGGAATAGCGGCTTTTAGTTGTTCTACCATGTAATTTTTAACGTCAATGATGTGTTTCTGATGTTCTTCTAAATCGCGCATCGCAATTTCCATCGCTTTTCCTAAACCTATTATTCCGTATAGATTTTCGGTGCCTCCCCGCATGTTTCGCTCCTGTGATCCACCATAGATAAATGGTGTAATTTTCACATTACTGTTGATGTATAAAAATCCAACACCTTTTGGACCATGGAATTTATGTGCAGCACAAGTGATAAAATGAACATTTATTTTTTGCAGATCCAAGGCATAATGCCCCATTGTTTGAACTGTATCTGAGTGGAAAATAGCATTATATTTAGAGCAGATTTCACCTACTTTTTCCAAAGAAATTAAATTACCTATTTCATTATTGGCATGCATTAAAGAAACGAATGTTCTTTCATTTTCACTAAGCAATTCATCGAGATGATTTAGGTCAATATGCCCAGATGAAGTTGTATTTACAAAACTCAATTTAATAAGTCCTTCATGTTCCAATGTTTCCAATGTATGTAAAACTGCATGATGCTCAATTTTACTAGTTATTGCATGTTTGATTCCTAGGTCGTGAACACTGCTACGAATTGCCATGTTATCGGCTTCTGTGCCACCCGAAGTAAAAAGTATTTCTGATGGTGAAACATTGAGCGATTTGGCAATAATTTTTCTGGTACCTTCAATAGCAGCTCTGGTTTTTCTACCAAAAGAATGAATGGAAGAAGGGTTGCCATAGTGATCAATCATAAAAGGCAACATAGCATCTAGCACTTCTTTATCCAGGGCGGTAGTGGCAGCATTATCAAAATATATTTTCATTATGTTCAGATTAAATTTCAATTAGAATATTCAAAAGCGGTAATATTAATTATTTAGAGTATTAACGTTAGATTGAAATTTGCTGCATTTTTATGAATTCACGTATATCTGCCATTATTTTTTTTGCGAGATTTTCAGCTGTTGTTTCACTTTCACTTTCAGAGTAAATACGAATAATCGCTTCAGTATTCGATCTCCTTAGATGCACCCATTCTTTATCGAATTCTATTTTAACGCCATCAATGGTATTGACAGGTTGCTTCTTGTATTTTTCACGGATATTTTCAAGAATAGCATCTACA
The DNA here is from genome assembly GCA_947466965.1 of Bacteroidota bacterium. Taxonomy (GTDB): domain Bacteria; phylum Bacteroidota; class Bacteroidia; order 2-12-FULL-35-15; family 2-12-FULL-35-15; genus 2-12-FULL-35-15. Next base: position 74,731 of record CANIFU010000006.1, on the reverse strand, counting down.
TCAATTTCAGGCGTCAGTTCAATTTTATTCTTTGAAATATGATAGTCAGGATAGGTGGAACGTAACATAGAACAGGTATTTCCGTATTTGGCTAAATGAGAAAGGAACAAAGCGATTCCAACCAAAGCATCTCTTCCGTAATGTAATTCCGGAAGAATAATTCCTCCATTTCCTTCACCGCCAATGATAGCGTTGGTCTCTTTCATCATTTTTACAACATTCACTTCACCAACTGCAGATGCGCTATATTTCCCATTGTGCCTCTCTGTTACATCACGCAAAGCACGTGTAGATGATAAATTAGAAACAGTATTCCCTTTTATATTTGATGCTTTTTCCGATGGACTTCTTTTATTTAAAACATATTCTGCACAAGCAACTAATGTATATTCTTCTCCAAACATTTCGCCATCTTCACAAACTAAAGCTAATCGATCAACATCTGGATCTACAACAATTCCAAGATCTGCGCCTTCTTTTTTTACGGCCTTCGCAATATCTCTTAAGTTTTCAGGCAATGGTTCGGGGTTGTGCGGAAATTCACCGGTAGGATCACAATACAATTCAATAATTTCATTAACACCTAATGCTTTTAATAATTGAGGAATCACAATTCCGCCAGTAGAATTAACACAATCGATAACGATTTTAAAATCTGCCTTTTTAATGGCTTCAACATCCACAAGGGAAAGTGCTAGGATTTTATCGATGTGTTTTTGAAAATAGGTGTCATTTTTTGTTACTTTACCGAGTAAATTAACATCTACAAACGTATATTTTTCAGTGTCTGCAATTTCTAATACTTCTGCACCATCCTGCTCACTTATAAATTCACCTTTAGCGTTTAAAAGTTTTAATGCATTCCATTGTTTGGGATTATGACTAGCCGTTAAAATAATTCCACCATCAGCATTTTCAAAAGGAACAGCTATTTCAACAGTAGGTGTTGTAGACAAACCGATATCAACCACATCTACACCCATTCCTTGAAGTGTGCCCAAAACTAAATTATTAACCATCTCTCCCGAAATTCGAGCATCTCTTCCAACTACAATTTTAATTCTGCTCTTGGGACTGCTTTTTGCAATAAACGTTGCAAAGGCTGCTGTAAATTTAACAACATCAACAGGACTTAATCCCTCGCCTGGTTTCCCCCCTATTGTTCCTCTAATTCCCGAAATCGATTTAATTAACGTCATACTATTTGATTGTCTTACTATGTTTTAAGTTTTTTAACTTACAAATATATGGTTTTGCTATATTAATTCATTATAAATATTCTAAACAATCAACTATATTCTGTTCAAAACTTAGTTCGTTTTTGTGCATTTTTTAGTACATTCGCTTAAATTTCAAAAACAACAAAATTAATCGGGTTGTTTAATTGTATATAATATAAATTTCTGATAGATGAGTAGTGAAGAATTTGGCGGAAACGAAAATAAAGGTGCACAATATGTTTTAATATTGGTTGATCGTTTTGAAGAGATGATTTCCAACAATAAACGCTATTTTTTTGATGCGGAAGATTTGGAAGAAATAATTGATTATTATTTCGAAAAAAACAACTCAAAAAGGGCTTTATCTGCTATTGATTTTGCAATCGAACAATATCCTTTTTCGACTGTTTTTCTTTTAAGAAAAGCGCAGATTTATGCCGCTACGAACCAAAGTCAAAAAGCATTGGAAATACTTTCATATGTTGAAAGTATAGAACCATCTAATACGGAATTGTATATGACCAAAGGGTCGATATACAGTCAAATGGGCTTGACAGATCAGGCGATAGAAAACTTTAAAAAAGCAGCTGAAAATGCTGAAGAGATAGATGAAATTTATTTAGCGATGGCATTCGAATTTGAGAATACTTCAAAATTTGATGATGCAATTTTTTATCTAAAAAAAGCCCTTATTGCTAATCCTGAAAACGAAGTAGCGCTTTACGAATTGGCCTTCTGTTATGAATTGAACGGACAATCAGAAGAGAGTATTAAATACTATTCGGATTTTGTTGATCTGCATCCCTACACATCAACTGCATGGTTTAATCTTGGTGTATCCTACAACAAAATGGGGCTATATGAAAAAGCGATTGATGCCTATGATTTTTCAATCGCTATTCAAGATGATTTCGCGTCGGCCTATTTTAATAAAGCAAATTCACTTGCTAATCTCAATCGCTTGGATGAGGCGATTGAAGTATATAAAGAGAATCTAAAAGTTGAGGATCCTGATGCAATCACTTTTTATTACATTGGTGAATGTTATGAAAAGAAAGACGATTTTGATCATGCATTGGTTTATTATAACAAAGCCATAAAATTAAATCCTCAGTTAGCTGACGCTTGGTTAGGTATAGCAATCGTTCTTGATTCCCAGGACAAAACCAGCGAAGGATTACACTACGCTAAAAAGGCATTAACCATAGAAACCATCAATGCAGAGTACTGGTATATTTATGGTGAAATGCAACAAAAAATGCAATTCTATGAGGATGCAGAATTTTCTTTTAAAAAAGTTATTGAGATAGATCCTGAAAATGCTGAAATTTGGTTAGATTACTCTAATTTACTTTTTGAACAAGAAAACAAAAACGGTTCCCTTGAAATACTTGCTGAAGGGATAAAAAATCACCCTCAAAATGCCGAATTACATTACCGTATTTCTGCTTGTTTAATGAGTATTGGACAAAAACAGGAAGCATTGAGCTTTTTGCAAAATGCATTGAAATTAAACTACGAAAAGCATAGCGAATTATTTGAATACTTACCACAATTAAAAGAAAATATAAGTATTACAGAATTAATTGAATCTTATAAAAAATAAATAATAGCCTATGAATTTCACGCTACCGCATATTCCAGTTCGAGAAGACAGACCCAGAAGCAAAGGTTTAACTATGATGATGGACAAAGGATTAAGCATTCGTCAGGCAGAAGATTTCCTTTCTGTAAGCGGGCATTTAACGGACATTATTAAACTTGGATTCGGTACCTCTTTTGTTACTCCAAATCTGGCGCAAAAAATAAAATTATACAAAGAGGCAGGTATGAAAGTTTACTTAGGTGGAACACTCTTCGAAGCCTTTATTGTTCGTAATATGTTTGATGAATACCAGAAATTATTAGATAAGTTAAAGCTAAATTGTGCTGAGGTTTCAGATGGTTCAATTGTTATGGCTCACGATAAAAAATGTGAATATATTAAAACATTATCTAAAAACTTTACAGTTTTTTCAGAAGTTGGATCTAAGGAAGCGGGAATAATTATACATCCTGCAATGTGGATTTCAATGATGAATAAAGAGTTGCAGGCTGGATCATGGAAAGTTATCGCTGAAGCGAGGGAAAGCGGAAACGTGGGTATTTACCGTGCGAACGGAAGTGCACACACTCTTTTGATTAATAAAATATTAGCGAAAGTAAATAAAGATAGTATTTTGTGGGAAGCCCCTATAAAAACCCAACAAGTGTGGTTCTTAAAACTTTTGGGTTCTGATGTTAATCTTGGAAATATTTCATATGATGATGTAATTCCATTGGAAACATTAAGATTAGGTTTACGTGGCGATACTTTTTTTAGCTATTTGCCTGCAGAATTAAAACAACCGAACGAATAAATAAAAATAAAAAATGAAAGAAATATCTGTATCCGAATTAAAAAAATTAAAGGACAGTAACGCTGTTTTTCAATTAATCGATGTTCGCGAAGAACATGAATTGGAAATCTGTGCTATTGGCGGCGAGCATATTGTTATGGGTGAAGTGATGGATAATTTGAATAAAATATCAAAAGATAAACAAGTTATTATTCATTGCAGAAGCGGTGCCCGATCTGGAGCTATTTGCCAGGCTTTAGAAGCGAAAGGCTTTACGAATGTTTATAATTTAAAAGGTGGTATCATTGCCTGGTCAACCGAAATAGATCCTTTAATTACAAAATATTAATTCCTTTTTATGTTAGAAATATTCCACCATTTACTTCCGCCAGATTTTGATTGGCTTTTTCTAAATTACAGCGATGCTATTTATATTATTTTATTTTCAGTTATTTTTATAGAAACGGGCTTGGTAATTATGCCTTTTTTGCCTGGCGACTCTCTCCTTTTCTTAGCTGGATTATCAGCAAGAGCTGGTTATTTAAATATATCCTTTTTAATTTTATTGCTTTTTTTTGCTGCTGTATTAGGCGACAATTTGAATTATTGGATAGGGCGTAAAATTGGTCTTAAAATGTTTAATTTAAAATTAGGCGGAAGATTATTAGTCAAAAAAGAATATTTGGATAAAACACATATTTTCTTCGAAAAGCATGGTAGTAAAGCTATTATATTGGCACGTTTTGTTCCTTTTGTTCGAACATTTGCTCCATTTGCAGCTGGCGTAGGAAAAATGGATTACAAACGTTTTTTCTTGTTTGATCTATTAGGTGGGTTTATATGGGTTGCTGGATTAAGCGCTGCTGGATATCTTTTAGGGAATATCGAATTCATAAAAAATCATGTTGATTTAGTTTGTATTGCAATTGTTTTAATCTCTATACTTCCAATTGTATTTCAATATATTAAAATTTTGTTAAGCAAATCAAAATGATGAAATCATACGGATTGATTGGCTATCCCCTCTCTCACTCCTTTTCTAAAAGATACTTTTCTGAAAAATTTGAAAAAGAAAATATTAAAGACTCCGAATACCACGCTTTTCCTATTGAAAAAATTGAGCTTCTTCCACAATTGATCAAAGAAAACATAACGCTTAAAGGATTAAGTGTTACTATTCCATTCAAGGAAAGTGTACTGTCATACTTAGATGACTTAGACCTTACAGCTAAAAATATAGGTGCTGTAAATTGTATAAAAATAACACAAGGAAAACTCATTGGTTATAATACAGATGCATTCGGCTTTCGTCAATCTATCAAACCATTTTTAGAATCGCATCACGAGCGAGCTTTGATTATTGGCACCGGTGGGGCTTCTAAAGCTGTTCATCATGTTTTAAAAGAAATTGGTATTAATTGTTCTTTCCTTTCAAGAGAAAAAAAATCTGACAATCAATATACCTATGATGAAGCAAATGAAAATATGATCAACGCTTTCAAGCTTATCATAAATGCAACCCCACTCGGAATGTTTCCAAACGTAGATTCTTTTCCTGATATCCCCTACCAATTTGTTTCACACTCACACTTGCTATATGACTTAGTATATAATCCTTCAGAAACAGCGTTTCTGAAAAAAGGAAAAGCAAATGGTGCTGCTACTGTAAATGGTTTTTCTATGCTCCAACATCAGGCAGAAGAAGCCTGGAGAATTTGGAACCGATAAGTAAAAAATAAATGTATTTAGTTCCCTAAAAAAATCCTAATTACAATTCATCAATTAACAAGTAGCTTGAGGATTATGCTCAAAATATTTAGGGGTCACATGTAACCTGTATCCGCCTATTATTCTTTATTTTTGTATTTATATGGAATTTAAAATAACATCCGATTTTCAACCAACGGGCGACCAGCCAACAGCCATTAAACAGCTTGTAGATGGCGTGAATAGCAGTTTGCCTGCTCAAACATTATTGGGAGTTACAGGTTCTGGAAAAACATTTTCGATTGCAAATGTGATTCAACAAACCGGAAAGCCAACTTTAATTCTAAGTCATAATAAAACACTTGCTGCTCAATTATACGGAGAATTTAAACAATTCTTTCCTAACAATGCAGTAGAATATTTTGTAAGCTATTACGATTACTATCAGCCCGAAGCATTTATTCCAAGCACAAACACATATATCGAAAAAGATTTAGCGATCAATGATGAGATTGAAAAATTACGTTTAAGTACAACCTCTTCATTACTATCCGGAAGAAGAGATGTTATTGTTGTTTCGTCCGTATCCTGTATTTATGGTATTGGAAATCCTGTTGAGTTCAGAAGCAATGTTATTTCAATTAAAAAGTCGGAGGTTATTTCCCGAAATAAATTTCTTCATCGCTTAGTAGAAAGTTTATATTCTCGTACAACAGAAGATTTTCTTCGCGGAAATTTTCGTGTGAAGGGAGATACCGTTGATATTAACTTAGCATATGCGGATTTTTCTGTCCGTGTTTCCTTTTGGGGTGATGAGATTGAAGAAATAGAATATTTTGAAACAAGCTCTGGAAAAAGCATAGAGAAACTCGATAATGTAACAATCTACCCTGCAAATATATTTGTCACTAGCCCGGATACATTAAAAAACGCTATTTACCAGATACAGGATGATATGGTGAAGCAGGTAGATTATTTTAAAGAAATAGGAAAGCATTTAGAAGCGAAAAGATTAGAAGATCGTGTAACTTATGATCTTGAAATGATGCGTGAATTAGGCTATTGTTCCGGTATAGAAAACTATTCGCGTTATTTCGATAACCGTTCTCCTGGATCCCGTCCTTTCTGTTTGTTAGATTATTTCCCAGATGATTTTTTAATGGTCATCGATGAAAGTCATGTTACGCTTCCACAAATACGTGCGATGTATGGTGGCGACCGCTCAAGGAAAGTAAATTTAGTAGATTTCGGTTTCCGTTTACCTGCAGCCATGGATAATCGTCCGCTTAAATTCGATGAGTTTGAATCGCTTCTGAATCAAATTATTTATGTGAGTGCTACTCCTGCTGAGTATGAATTAGAAAAATCGGAAGGCATCGTTGCAGAACAAGTAATTCGTCCTACAGGTCTCCTCGATCCTATAATTGAAGTGCGTCCGAGTGTGAATCAAATTGATGATCTTTTGGAAGAAATTGATAAAGTAGCTAAAAGAGATGAACGTATTTTAGTTACAACACTTACAAAACGTATGGCGGAAGAACTTCAAAAATACATGTTAAATATTGGGATTCGTTGTCGCTACATTCACTCTGATGTAGATACTTTGGAGCGTGTTGAAATACTTCGTGATCTCCGTTTAGGAAAATTTGATGTACTGATCGGAATTAATTTGCTTCGGGAAGGGTTGGATCTTCCGGAGGTTTCTTTGGTAGCAATATTAGATGCAGATAAAGAAGGCTTTCTTCGTTCAGACAGAGCACTAACTCAAACAGCTGGAAGGGCAGCAAGAAATATTAATGGCAGGGTGATCATGTATGCAGACAAAATTACGGGATCGATGCAGCGAACAATTGATGAAACTGAGAGAAGAAGACAAAAACAAATTGCCTATAACTTTGCACACAATCTTGTTCCAACTCCTTTAAATAAATCAAAAGCATCTATCTTGGGACAAACAACTGTTATTGTGGACTCAAAAGGAGAATTAGCCAGACCATATTTAGAAAACGAACAGATCAATTATGCTGCCGATCCTGTTGTACAATACATGAGTAAAGATGAGTTACAGAAAGCAATAAATCGCACCCGAAAGGCAATGGATATTGCTGCCAAAGAATTTGATTTTGCTGAAGCAGCAAGATTAAGAGATGAAATGTTTGCCCTCGAAATATTTTTTGCTAATAAATAATTGTGATGGATTTATTTTTTCTTAATCGCTTATAAAATATAGTTTCGTCTTCAAAGAAAGAAAAAATAGCAAATTGCAACCTTCATTATAAAGTCGAAATATAAAAATGCAATAAAAAAATAAATATATTTTTGAGTAAAAGTAAAATCCTTTTAAAACTGTCATTAAATGTATTGCCTTTCTGTAATATTTAACTCCCACTTTTAATAGGCCAATTCAAATAAAAGGTTACCCGTAATTTTTCGTAAATTTGTGAGCTGTAATGCCAACGATTCACGAGATATTAGAAAAATATTGGGGCTATCGCTCTTTTCGTCCTTCACAGGAAGAAATCATCAATTCTGTTTTAAATGGAAAGGATGCTTTGGCTTTATTGCCTACCGGAGGAGGGAAATCTATTTGCTTTCAGGTACCCGGCTTAGCAATGGATGGAATTTGTATTGTTGTTTCTCCCTTAATTGCTCTAATGAAAGATCAGGTAGAAAATCTTACAAAAAAAGGTATTAAAGCAGTTGCAATTACATCAGCGATGCATAAAAGAGAAATTGATATTGCTCTTGATAATTGTGTGCATGGGAAGGTTAAATTTCTTTATTTATCTCCTGAACGATTAGAAACCGAAATCGTGAAAGTTAGATTGCAAAGAATGAATGTCAACCTAATTGCTATTGATGAATCACATTGCATCTCTCAATGGGGCTATGATTTTAGACCAAGTTATTTAAAAATAGAATTGCTCCGTGAAATTTTACCTAAAGTACCTTTTTTAGCTTTAACAGCTACTGCAACAAAAGAGGTAGTAATAGATATTCAGGAAAAATTGTTATTCAAAAAGAAGAATGTTATTCAGCAAAGTTTTGAGCGAAAAAATATCGCGTATATTATGTTGAATGAAGAAGATAAATTAGTCCGATTGGTGAAGATTGTCAACAAGATAAAAGGTACAGGAATTGTTTATGTACGCAACCGCAAAAAAACACAAGACATTGCTAATTATTTAAGGAGCAATAAAATTTCTGCAGATTTTTATCATGCGGGATTGGATTCAAAAACAAGAGATATAAAACAAAGTGAGTGGATCAATAACAAAACACGTGTTATTGTTTGCACCAATGCATTCGGAATGGGGATTGATAAGCCGGATGTGCGTTTTGTTGTTCATATTGATCTGCCAGATTCATTAGAAGCTTATTTTCAAGAAGCCGGTCGTGCAGGAAGAGATGAACAAAAAGCATTTGCTGTTTTACTCTACAACAACGGAGATAAAATCGAATTAAATCGGAATATAGATAACAGTTTTCCTGAAATGGATGAAATACGTCAAACATATCAGGCACTAGCTAATTACTATCAGATTCCTTCCGGATCTGGATTAGGAATCACACATAGTTTTGATATCTCAGCTTTTTGTGACAATTATAAACTTCAGGCAATTACTGTTTTTAATAGTATGAAATTTATTGAACGTGAAGGTTATATTCTTCTTTCAGATGCTTTTTTTCAAGCAGCGCGAATTAAATTAGAAATAAATAGGGATGATCTCTATAAGTTTCAAATTTCAAATCCTGCTTTTGATGTATTTATAAAATTACTTTTGAGAAGTTATGCTGGACTCTTTGATAATTTTGAAAAAATAAACGAATTTGATTTGGCTAAAAAACTAAATTGTAAGCAGACTGAAATTGTAAAAAAATTGAACTATCTGCATCAGCAGAAAATAATTACGTATGCTCCACAAACAGAATTACCTCAACTTACCTATACAATGCCGAGAGTGGATACAAAAGATTTGACGCTCTCAAAAGAAAATTTCTCTTCTTTAAAAAAACGAGCTATTGAACGAATGGATGCTGTTTTGAATTACACCGAAAGTGCCCACAAATGCAGAAGTCAACTCCTACTCGCTTATTTTGGTGAAACTGAAACGAACTCTTGCGGACAATGTGACATTTGTTTGGAGGAAAAAAGAAAAATATTGCATGCAGATGAGTTTGATGCAATCAGCAAACAAATAAAACAATTATTATCACTCCAGTCTTTGGAATTAAAAGTGCTTGTAAATTCAATTACTGATGTTCACGAAGATAAAATTATTCATACGATTCAATGGATGGTTGATAATGACCAATTAATGTATAATGACCAGAATTTACTTTGCCTTTCAGCCTAACGATTAGAAATTAAATTATAATAACGGGAATTTGAAATATCTGATCTTTTTATATTTGAAGCGCATCTCAAGTGAATTCAACAATAAAACTTAGTACTTTTGAACCAAACACCCAATTTATGACCGATCAATTTATTAAAGTAATATTAGCAAACGGAAAAGATCATAGTATAAAACGTTTCCATCCTTGGGTTTTTTCTGGTGCAATAAAAAAAATAAGCCTTCCACCTGATTATGAAGGCGATGATGTAAAAGAAGGGGATGTGGTTGTTGTATATTCTGTTCAGGATGAATTTCTTGGTATGGGGCATTATCAGATTGGATCTATAGCCATTCGCATGTTTTCATTTTCGGAAGTAAATCCGAATTACGAATTTTGGAAAAGTAAAATTCAAAAAGCTTACGATTTCAGAACTCAATTAAATCTTACTAAAAATAAAAATACCAATTGTTACCGATTGTGCTTTGGTGAAGGTGACGGCTTGCCTGGATTTATAATTGATTACTACAATGGAACCGCTGTTTTTCAGTCGCATTCCATCGGTTTACATTTAATAAAACATGAATTTGTAAAAGCGCTGCAGGAAATATACGGAGACGAGCTGCAAGCAGTTTATGACAAAAGTGAAGAAACAATGCCAAAAAATGCTCCGATAAAAGCACCGAATGGATATTTGTGGAAACGCACTGACTCACCTTTAGAAACAGTAGCACTTGAAAACAATCACAAATTTTCAGTTGACTGGGAAGGCGGGCAAAAAACCGGATTCTTTTTAGATCAAAGAGAAAACAGAGAATTACTTGCTCAATATTCAAAAGATAAAGTTGTGTTAAATACCTTTTGTTATACAGGAGGCTTTTCTGTATATGCTGCGCTAGCAGGTGCTATAGAAGTTCACTCGACTGATATTTCTAAAAAAGCAATCGAGCTAACAGACAAAAACATTGAACTCAACAACATTAAAAACCATACATCATTTGTTGCTGATACGTTTGATTTTTTGAAACACAGAGAGAATACATACGATATCATTGTATTGGACCCTCCTGCTTTTGCAAAGCATCAAAATGTAAAACACAACGCAATAATGGGATACAAGCGGCTAAATTACGAAGCGATCAAACAAATTAAATCAGGTGGTTTGTTGTTTACATTCTCCTGCTCTCAAGTGGTTGATAAAAATACATTTAATAGTACAGTTATGGCTGCAGCAATTGAAGCCGGAAGAAACGTTCGCGTTTTACATCATTTGTCGCAACCTCCAGATCATTGTGTAAATATTTTTCATCCAGAGGGAGAATATTTAAAGGGATTGGTAGTTCATGTGGAGTAAATTTTAATAAAAAAAGCCACTGAATTTGTGGCTTTTTTTATTAAAACTCAATTATAATTCCGAGTGTTGATAAGGATGTTCCGGATGAATTGTCAATCAACTTTGTTTTATATGCATCAGCATTGGTTGGATCTATTTGTGCATTTCCATCAACATCTCTTTCTAGAATTAAAATTGAAGGCTGATCAGATTTTGCACGATAAACATTTTGAAGATCATAATAGATATCCAGCGACCATTTTTTAAAGAAAAACTTTTTATCGATTCGAATATCTAATTGATGAAATGCACGCAATCTCTTTTCATTCAATTGGCTGTAGTCGTTCAAGCCTCTGCTGTTAATATCCCATACCGTTTTCTGAGATGATCTTTGCACATCTATTGGAGTGTATGGTGTTCCTCCCTGGTAGCGCCATTTTAACCCAATCTCCCAATTCCGTTTAAATTTTTTTCCTAAAGTAGCCGATACGATATTTCCATTATCCCATGAAGAAGGTGTGTAGTCCCCTGTTTTATTCAGAAACTGACTTTTCACCCAAGTATACGCGATAATACCATAAAATCCTTTATATAATTTTTGCTGAATTAAAAACTCTACCCCGTATGCTTTACCCTCGGAAGTAGAAACTACAGGCTCATTTCCGATAACTCCAAAATCTCCTCCTAGATTTGCTAAACTTAATGAGTCGCGAAGTGAAAAAGGATAATTCGAATAAATTTTATAAAAAGCTTCTACCGAAATTTTAGTGTTTATTTTCGTATTGTATTCAAATCCCGCAACCAAATGATCATTTGTAATATAAGTAACATTGTTAACTTTATTTGTTAGTGCATTTAACGAATTGCGATAACCCAAAATAGTATATGCTGGCAATTGATAATACCTTCCTGCATTAAAATTAAAACTCAATGCATCTGTAAAATTAAAAGCCAATGAGAATCGAGGTGAAAACTGATTCAATGGATTACTCATTTGGGAAGAATAGTCAGAGAAATCTGTTCTCGCTCCTATAGAGAGTAAAAGACGTTGATTAAATAAAACCTTACTTATTTGTCCGAATAAAGCGTATTTATTAAAGTTTAGTTTTGAATCAAAGTCAATTAAAGTTGTACCAACGGGAGTTGTAATCTTATTAAACGTTGAATTGGTATACGTTACATTTTCAAATCCGAGTCCGACATTTATTTTGAATCCATTATTACGATAGGTGTTTTCCAGACGAACTTTATTTTCAATTTCCTGAGAAACATAATCCAATATCTTGTTGCTATCGATACGTTCATCATTATTCAGATATTTATATGACCTGTTGTTTAAATGATTCCTGCTTACAACAAATGTCAAATAACTTTTTTCGAAATAATGTTTGTAATTAGCTCCCAATGCATAATTCCATTGTTTATTAACGGGAAGATAACCAAGAATATATTTTTGTTCTTCTGTTTCATTTGCATCCAAATTCAACTTAAAATCGTCAAAAGCACCCAAGCCGATCAGAGAGAGCTCGTTTTTTTCATTTAAGCGTATCTTTGCTTTGAATTGCGCATCATTATAAACTGGCAAAAATGGGAGTTCTAACAACTTGAAAAGCCATCCCAAATAAGATCTTCGAGCTGAAATAATAAATGTTGTTTTTTTGCCGATTGGCCCATCAAGTGTCAAACCAATGTCTGATGATCCCAATGTTGCTGTCGTAACTAATTTTTCTGAATTCCCGTCTTTCATTTTGAAGTCAAAAACAGAACTCAATGCATTTCCTCTGTTTACAGGGAATGCTCCGGAATAAAAATCTACTTCACGAATAAAATTAACATTTATCATTCCTACAGGTCCTCCTGAACCACCCTGTGTAGCAAAGTGATTAATGTTCGGCACTTCTATTCCATCTAGATAAAATCTGTTTTCGTTTGGTGCTCCTCCGCGGATAATAATATCGTTACGAAAAGAAACAGTGGAAGCTACACCTGGCAAGGATTGTATCACTTTGGATATATCCCTGTTGCCACCTGGGTTTCTATCAATTTCTGATGAGCCAATTGTGCGAAGTGAAACAGGACTTTCTTCGGTTTTATTATATGGGGAAGCGGTAACTTCCACAACACCAAGACTGTCAATTTTTTCATCCATTCCAATGTTTAAAACTGTTGGCGTAAAATTATTTACCTGTATCTCAAATATTGTTTTCTTATTAAATCCGACATAAGATGCTGTGATGTTATATAAACCCGGACTTAAATTCTTTAATTCGAACTTTCCATCCAAATCTGAAGTCGCGGAATTGTTAGAGCTTAGAATACCAATAGAAGCAAATGAAACAGCTTCATTATTAATTGCGTTGTATACTCGGCCTTTTATAACACCATTCTGAGCAAAAATGGAAAATGAAATGAGCTGAAAAGTAAAATATATTTTTATTTTTTTCATATTTAAATTGATTTCTTTATTACTACAAAAAAACGCTCGTTTTGTTCAAAAATTAGACAAGTAAATTGATCGTAATTGAATTTTTAAAAGATATAAAGCAGAATTGTCTTCAAGATGAAAACAATAATGATTATGTGGTATTCGGCCACCTTTATGAATAAAAAATCTGGCAAAGAAAATGTCGATGACTGTTAACCAAGTATTTTAAATGAAGATTGTATTATTTTCTTTTTTTGAAAAACACAATTTCTTTGAAAAAAAAACCACTTTAAAAGTGGCTTCTTGTTATCTATTATCCTAGCAATGTTTTTTCAACTGCCTTTAAAATAGCGAACGCTTTTTCTGTCGTCGCTGCTTCTGCATAATTTCTTAATACAGGTTCAGTTCCTGAAGCACGTATCATCATCCATTCATCGTTATCAAAGAAATACTTCCAGCCATCAACAGTTTCTATTCGTTTTACAATGTATGTTCCAAATTCTGAATATAAATTATTTTTACAGTTTTCTACAATAGCCAGTTTTATTTGCTCTTTCAAATGCATATCGCTGCGTTCAAATTTGAAAGGACCGACGATTTTATAGATTTCATCAATTAATTGGTCTAATGTTTTTCCTGATTTTACCATATATTCCCAAATGGTTAATCCCATCCAAATACCATCTCGCTCAGGAATGTGACCCTTAATTGCGATTCCACCACTTTCTTCACCACCAAGCAATACGTCTTCAGAAACCATAATTCCTGCAATGTATTTGAATCCAATTTTAGTAACCTGGTATTCCAAACCATAATGTTCACACATTTTTTTAACACGTGGCGTTACAGAAAATGCGTTAACAACTTTACCTGTCATTTTTTTTTGAGTGACCAGATAATTAATTAACAATAAAATTATGTGATGAGAATCGATAAACTCTCCTTTACTGTTGTATAATCCAATTCTATCAGCATCTCCATCAGTTGCTAATCCACAGTCAATATCTCCACTTTCGGTTATAAGATCCGAAAACGGAATTAGATTTTTATGAATCGGTTCAGGCGCTTGACCTTCAAATCCAGGGTTATAATCGCAATGAAGAAAAGTAATATCGGGTAATAATCTGCGCATTACATTCTGCCCTGCTCCATACATAGCATCATAAGCGAAATTCATTTTTGTATTTCGGATAGCGTTCATATCAAAATTATTTTCAACATGATCTACATACATCGTCTCAAGATCAACATATTCAATCATTCCCGATTTTAAAAAGTCTGATATAGAAAGTTTTTCCAAATCAATCGAATTTTTTTCTGGAATAATATCTTCAATTTTTTGAATATCGTCTGGTAAAAGCGGACCGCCAAAGCCTCCTTTTAATTTATAACCATTATAGGAAGGTGGATTGTGAGAAGCAGTGATAATGACTCCTAATGATGTACCTAATTTTTTTGCACCCAAAGAGATCATTGGTGTAGAAACAAAATCTTTCGCCAAATAAACTTTCACTCCTGAATTAGCGAAAATTTTTGCTGTCGTTTCGGCAAACAATTCACCTGCAAATCTGCAATCGTGGCCAACGACAACACTCGGTTTATTGAAATTCTTTTTAACCCATTCTGCAGAAGCTATGGTAACTCGTGCTACATTATCAACTGTGAAATCTTTTGCGATAATCGCTCGCCATCCGTCAGTTCCAAACTTAATTTTTGTCATAAATAGTGTTTTTTTACAAATATAATAATGTTTAATTAGTATCAAAATTATTCTATTCATTAAGAATCGTTATGTGTCTTTTTAATGAATATTTCTTGCATTTAAAGCATCCCTATATTTTTTCGCGTAAATACAATGTTGATCATACGTTCTTGCAAAATAATGTTTTCCGGAAAGGTTCTCTTTTGCACACATGTATATATAATCGTTTTTATCGAAATCAAGAACAGCATCAATGGAAGATTGCTGAACAAAAGCTATTGGTCCGGGTGGTAAACCTTTATTAATATAAGTATTATAAGGTGAATTAATACGCGTTTGTTCAAAGGATAAACGCTGTATTTTAAAATCACCAAGAGCATAAATTACTGTAGGATCCGACTGTAATGGCATTTCATCTTTTAAGCGGTTAATATACAATCCTGCTATAATTTTCTTCTCCTCATTGTCGCAACATTGTTCTGCCTGAACTATTGATGCCAACGTTGTTATTTCTGTCTGAGTAAATCCTGTTGAATTGGCTTTCTTTTTTCGTTCCTCATTCCAGAATAGCTTATACTCTTCTGCCATGCGCTCAAAAAACTGGTCTACTGAAGTATTCCAATAAAATTCATAAGAACCCGGAATGAACATGGCTTGAATTGTTGTTGAATTAAATCCATATTTACTCAAATATCCATTATTTGTAATAACACGTTGCAGTGAAAGCGAGTCTGCTTCAATCCTCCTACCTATTCGTTTCATAAACTCATCAACGGTGTGTAATCCATTGAAATTTATTTTTATGGGTTCTTGAATACCGGCTTTTAATAAATTTACAAGAGCATTATTGCTCATGTTAGCAAGAATTCTATATTTACCGGCTTTAATAGCGTATTTATATTTTTTTCTTTCAGATAAAAGTTCGAACGTCGATCTGTTTTTTAAAATATTGTTTTCTCCTAATATCCTTATGACATCATTAAAAGTAGAACCTGTTGGAATATAAATTATTTCAGATTTTTTATTACCCAGATTTACATTCGATTGATAAATGGTTGTATATGCAAAATATCCACCTATACCTCCAACAAGAATTAGAATAAGCAGAATTGCTATAATTATTTTCTTCATAAAGGATGATTTCCTTTTTACCATTTTTATGTTGCTACCGATGTTTACAAAGATATTAATTTAAATACTGAAAGCTGTTTTAAAGTATAATTTTTCGGTAAATTTGCTGGATATTATGCGCATTTTCTTTTTGCTTTTATTTATTTTTCAAACGATATATTCTTTGGCACAAAAACCCATAGATGTTCCTGCTATTTGTATTTATAAGGCTATTGATAAGGTTATCATTGATGGTGAATTAAACGAACATTCATGGGATGCTGCTGAAAAAGCCGGTAATTTTAAACAGATGTTTCCATTCGACACCTCTGAAGCAAAATCTCAAACAATTGTTAGAGTTACCTTTGATGATGTTCATTTATATATTTCAGCTGTTTGTTTTGATTCTATTGCTGGTAAACATATTGTTCAATCGCTAAAAAGGGATTTTTCGTATCCTGTTAATGATGCTTTTGCTGTTTATTTGGATTGTTTAAATGACCAAACAAATGGTTTTTGTTTTGGTGTTAATCCGCTTGGCGTTCAACGGGAAGGCCTATTATCAAATGGTGGCGGACAAGGTGTGACTACTATTTGGGATAATAAATGGACATCAGAAGTAAAAATTTCTGAAAATAAATGGGTAGTCGAAATGGCAATTCCGTTTAAAAGTTTAAGGTTTAAAACGGGTGTTGAATCATGGAGAATAAATTTTTCAAGGAATGACCTAAAAAGAAATGAAAATTCTGTTTGGGCTCCTGTCCCTCGTAACTTTAATGTTGCTTCTCTAGCGTTTACCGGAAAAATGGAATTTAATGATCCTAAGAAAAAAAGTGCTTCCAATATTTCAATCATTCCTTATTTAACCGGAAGTGTTTCTAAGGATTTTTTAAGTCAGAAAAAAGAACAATATACTTATAATGGAGGACTGGATGCTAAAATTTCAATTACATCTTCATTAAATCTTGATCTAACTATTAACCCTGATTTCTCTCAAGTTGAAGTGGATCGTCAGGTTACAAATTTGTCTCGTTTTAGTATTTTTTTTCCTGAAAGAAGAACATTTTTTATTGAAAATAGCGATCTTTTTGAACGTTTTGGTTTTCGCCAAATCAGACCGTTTTTTTCAAGGAATATAGGATTATATAAAGGTCAGGTTGTACCTATTCTTGGTGGATTTAGATTGAGCGGAAATATTAATAAGAATTGGAGAATCGGAATAATGAGTATGCAAACAGAACACAAACACGAAATCGGATTAGAAAGCCAGAATTATTCCGTAGCCGCTATTTCTAGAAATATTTTTAAAAGATCGAACATTTCATTCATTTTTGTGAATAAGCAAGAGGTAACAATAAAAGGCGTTTCGGATAATCGATTTAATCGCATCGCTGGTGTAGACTATAATTTACAATCTGCAAACAATAAGTGGTTCGGTAAACTATTCTATCATTATTCTTTTACAGCACAAAACCTTGCAAATGCTTCTGCCAATGCTTCATTTCTAAGTTTTTCAACGCCAAAATTTTCTTGGGAATGGAATCACGAATATGTTGAAAAAAACTTTTTAGCTGAAGTTGGATTTGTGCCTCGAATTTATTTTTATGATCCGATCACTCGTCTTACTTCCAGAGAAACATATTTAAGAATTGAACCGAGTTTGCGTTACAAGTTTTATCCTAAATCAAAAATAATTAACAACCATTTTCCAGAAGTATATATTAGTCATTATATAGATTCAGCGAGGCGGTCGACCGAATACTTATATCAATTATCATACAACTTCAGCTTTCAAAACTCAAGCACTTTCTCTATTAAATACAGGAAAAATTTCATTAAATTAAGAATACCAGTTGATATTAGCTTTACTGATAAAATACCTATTCCTCAAGATGATTATTATTTTAATAACATTTTGGCTACATTCACATCAAGCTCAATCAAACCGCTATTCGGGAATGCAACAGTTGATTATGGCACGTTTTACAATGGAAGTAAACTTACTTATTCGGGCGAATTAAATTATAGAAAACAACCCTGGGGTGTTTTTGGCGTCAGCTTTTCGCAGGATGAAATAGTTTTACCTCAGCCATATTCGAATACTTATATCACGCTAATCGGACCGAAAGTTGAATTAAGTTTTACGAAAAATATTTTCTTTACAACTTTCGCTCAATATAATACACAGCTCAATAATACAAATATTAATTGTAGGTTGCAGTGGCGATTCAAACCGATGTCTGATCTTTATATTGTATACACCGACAACTACTACTCTATTGATATGACAAAAAAGAACAGAGCATTAGTGGTAAAATTAATTTATTGGATCAGCGTTTAATTTACTTCAGACTTTTTAATTGTTTTAAAACTAATGTTGCTTGCTGGTTATCCGGATTCTTTTTAAGTATCCGATTCAAAAGAGCTTCTGCATCCTTGTATTTTTTCTGATAGATTTTTAGCCCGGCAAAATTCATTAATAGTGACTCATAATCAGGATCAAGCTTTAACGCTCTATTATAAAGCTCTTCCGCTTTAAGGGCATTTCCAGAAAGAAGATTGGCGTACCCTAAATTATTGATTGCCTGTACAAAAGTTGGACTTTCTTTTACAAGAGCCGTTAATACGATAATTGCTTCAGGCACTTTTTGCATAGCTAATAATGAAGCGCCTAATTTGTTTCTGAATTCAGGATTGTATTCCGACAGGTCGCAAGCTTTTTCATAATAAATGTAAGCTGATTTAATATCACCTAGACTATAATATGCCTCTCCGATGCGGTAGGCTGTCCAAGCATTTGCATTATCCCATGATTTTTTATTTAAAGTCTTCTTAAGTTTGTCAATGCCCCCTACTTGATCTACATAGGATAAAATTTTCAAGTAATTCATTTTTATAAAATTCAAATGCACTAGTAATTCAAAATTTAGGATCACTTCTTCTTTTGATTTATCTGATAAATAAAATTGAGCTGAATCCAAATATTGAGTCTTATATTCAAATTTATCATATTGCTGAATATAGGCCTTTGCTTTTGTATAATTACTGGGATTTTTTTCGTTGATAGCATACAAACCGATAAATTCTTTTACTTTTTGTATTTCATTCGATTTCATTGGTTTCCGAATGTAATGATCGTGAACACTCACATGCGGTATGTCAATCGATCCGGAATTAGGCATGTGGCAACTCACACAATTATTATTTGCTTTTGATCTTACTACTTCACTTTCGGAACACAAGGCATTAGTTAAAGTTTGGTTATGGCAGTTTTTACAAGCAGTATTAAAAATTTCTTTCCCAGTTACTTTAACGCTTACATGAGGGTTGTGGCATGTAACACATGTAAGTGAATTCTTATATGGTTTTAATGATTCTTTATTTGTTTCAGGTTTAAAGCTTTTGATAAAACATTTACTTTGCTTTAAACGATCTGCATGTGAAGCCATTATAAATTCATCGTCCGCATTTTTGTAACGGGGCAAAAATGTTGTCATATAATCGGATAACTTCATTCCTGGTTTAAAATCAAAAAAAGATTTACCTTCTTTTAGAACTGTATTCCCTTGAAGGTGGCAACGCTGACAAACATCAAATTGCAAGTCAACCGGTAATTTTCCTGGATTTACTATTGAATAATCGATGTACTTTGATGTGTCAATCTTCGATCCCTGTGAACGTTGTTGAACATGAATACTTCCTGGGCCATGACAGCGTTCACAGTTCACTCCTTCTGGTAAGGCATTGAACTTATTTTCTGACCCTTCAACAAAGTCAGGTAATGAATTGTGGCAACTCATACATTCTAAACCGATCTTTCTGGAAAACCGAGTGTTGAATCCATTTTCAAAGCCAGGAGGTAAATCCCATTTTTGTTTTTGAGTATAAAATGTCATTGGCATTTGATACAAATAGCCATTTGAACTTGTTATATGTGAATTTGTATGATGCCCTGAACCTATAATAAAATCAACATACTCAATGCGTTTGTAAACAGTGTCGTTTCCTTTTAAACGAAATTCCATGATCATCAAACTGTCTTTTTTCCAAAATGGGTGATAATAAAAATCTTTGTATTTATCATATATATAAGTGTGTTCAGAGTATTTAGCTGAACTTTTTTGTTTGCTTGATTGATCGAAACTTTTACCCATTCCTGTCTCTATATATGAATTATATATTTCCTGATGACAAAGTTTACACTGATTCATACCTACGTATTTTACCGTATCAGAATGATTCAGGTATTTGTCTTCCACTTTTACTATTTCAGATGAAGATCCTTTTGTTGTATCACCGCAATAACTCAACAACAAAAAAAGAGTTAATAGAAAAAATAATGCTATTGTTTTTTGGGAAATCGATTTCATTCAGCTATACATTTAAAAAAATAATTAACGAATTCGCTGCAGCAGAAGTTCATCTTTAAAAGAATCTCCCTCACGCACCCATTCTTTTTTCAATCCTGTAATTTTGAAACCATGTTTTTGAAAAAGTAATACACTTGCTTCATTATCTATTTTAATATTGCAATATAGTTGATGGAGATTTAAAACAGAAAAACAATACTCAATTAATAAGCTAAGAGCATCGGAAGCATATCCCTTTTTTCTATCGTTTTTTTCCGCGATCAGAATGCCAATACCAGCTCGCGAATGATGAGGATCAAAATCGAAAAGATCGATGCTACCAATAGCTTTATTTTGTTCATTACAAATAATTAGCCGCAACTGCTTTAAAGAATAAATATCTTGATGCGAACTAGCAATGTATTGTTCTAAGACAAAACGAGAAAAAGGCGACTGTGTATTGCTAACAGACCAGGTTTCTGTGTCATTTTCCCATTGATATAAAACATCAATATCAGAAGGTTCAATTGCACGGAGGGAGCTCAGTTTTCCTTTTAATTTCATTGCAGATTATTTTTTTACCAATTATCTTCTTAAATTATTTTTTGATATATCCCTGTAAGATAGATAATTTAATAGGTATTATCTTTGTATTCTTTTCTGACAGAAGAAATCCCATCGTTAATCTCTTTGTTTGAATATACAGGTAAGGTATACTCTTTTTGATCCATGTTAAACGCTGAAACCGATTCAATAAGTCCTTTTTCAGAAAGAAAAGGAAGAAGATCAAACAAATAGTTTATATCCGTCATTGGTAAATTGTATACTTCTTCAAAAAATAATTTAATAGGACTCATGCATGATGCTACACCAATATCCACACGTTTAAACTGCTGTATATTTGTAATAAAATGCTCGCTAAGATATAAATTACTGAATGTTGGGTGGTCTTTAATCTTTATAAACAACGTTGGTATCTTACGAATGGAAGAGTTTTTAATTAATGCAGAAACAGCTGTGTTAATATCCTGACCTTTTATAGATAAAGAATGGTATTTTTTATCCATTATCATTCCAATATGAGGTGGAATACGTGTTGCTTGCAAAACAACAATATGAACACCTTTTGGCAATTCGGATTCAATAAATTGCTTGTCGATTTTTAATTTATATGTCGTTGCTTCCCGAATCATCAAATAATTAGTTCACCTTTAAAAACAAATGAAGCTGGACCTTCTAACCATATATCCTTAAATGTGTGATCCTCGTTTTTTACGAATTTCACTTTTAAGTTTCCACCAAGTGTTTTTATATCACAATAATCTTGTCCGGTTGAAACACTTTTCAAAGCGGCCACCAATGCAGCTGCTGTAACGCCTGTTCCACAAGAATAAGTTTCATCTTCTACTCCACGCTCGTATGTTCGAACAAATAAATCATTCAATTGCTTTTCAACAAAATTAACATTCGTACCACTCTGTTTAAATCGTTCGTTATTACGAATGGCTTTGCCTGATTCAAAAACATTATAGTTTTTAACATCATTAACAAATGCTACATAATGAGGGGAGCCTGTATTTAAGAAACAGAAATCTGCATTTACTTCTATATTCGTTACATTGTTCATTTTAATGCTTATAAAAGCATTACTCAGTAAAGCTTCATGTTCACCATCGGATGCTAGAAAATGAGCCTTCGTTTTAACTAAACCTAGTGATCTTGCAAATTCAACGATACAGCGCCCACCATTTCCACACATGCTACTTTCATTTCCATCGGAATTATAATATATCATTTCAAAATCAAAACCTTTTTTTGTCTGAAGTAACATCAATCCGTCAGCACCAATACCAAATCGTCTGTTACAAAGCTTTGCAACCAAAGATTGATTTTCTCTTTTGAATTTCATTTCTCTGTTATCAATAATAATAAAGTCGTTTCCTGTGCCTTGATATTTATGAAAGGTCAGCTGCATAAATTTTATTTTAGCTTATAGATTATTGATTCGTCAGTAATACGTTCATACGATTTAAAGTCAGCGAAAGACTCTAAACGATAAATAAAAGAATAACTTTTAAGGTAAATAACGTCCTCCAAATTATATAATTTAATTCCTTCAGCAGAACTAATTCCATACAAAACTAACTTGTACTTACTCATTTTATATCCTTTGTAATTTAAGGGCGAAGACCAGAATTCTATATTAATAAATTGTTTAGCAAGGCTTCTATCCTCTTTTATTCCGCTTACTTTTTGAAGCAACGAATCTTTTGCAGTTAATTTCACAACTGCATCTAATTTTAAAACTTCAATAGTTTTTGTAGATAGCAATTCATCTTTTCGAACTATTACGTTGTCATTATTAGGATTTTCTAACGTAAGGGAATCTTTTGTAAGATAAGAGCTATCAGCTATTGCAATTGTTTTATTTTGTTCTTCACTATTTTCTATTTTTATTGGTGTAGATCTTGAGATTTCTTTTTTTATAGTTGAAACAGGGTTTGAACTCTTAACTGTAAAGGGATCAACATCTTTACTGTTTTTAGAAAAAGTGTTGGAAACAGATTTATAAAAATTCAATTCTTTAAAATAGTCATCGAGCTTTAAAATAAAAAAGCCACCAGCAACAATCAATCCGACCATTACTCCGATAACAAAGCCTTGTGACTTTTCTTTAAAACTACTCATTGATTAAAATACAATTATTTTTATTTTTAAAAATTCCTGTGTAAAGTTAAACAACCTTTGCATACCGCTGTTAAAGTATGTTAAAAATAAATGACAAAAATAATAACGGAATAAAATTTGAGTTGAATGGTATACTTATTTTTGTTTAATAAAAAAAATAATATCTTATGAAAAATATTTTAGGAGTATTCGCAATTGCAAGCATCGGTGGATTAACATCCCTTGGCCTAAATCGCCTTTTGAATAATGATTCTAGTCTTCAAACTTCTCAAATAACCTATCAATCCCCTATTAAATATGTTAAACTGCCAGGTTCGGCTTCACCTGAAATAGCTATCGATTTCACAACTGCTGCAGCAAGTTCGGTTCATTCGGTAGTGAATATTAAAACTACATATCCACTTGAAACACAAAATCAATACATTTATGATCCTTTCCGTGATTTTTTTGGATATCGCGGACAACGACAACCTCAACAAGCACCAATTTCTACAGGTTCAGGTGTAATTATTACGCAGGATGGATTCATTGTAACTAACAATCATGTTGTTGAGGGAGCAGACAAAATAGAGATCACTTTAAATGATAAACGAAGCTATACTGCAGAGCTTATTGGAAAAGATCCCGCAACAGATCTTGCATTATTAAAAATCAAGGAAGATGCTTTGCCATTTGTTTCTTATGGTAATTCGGATGATGTAAAAGTAGGTGAATGGGTGTTGGCAGTTGGAAATCCTTTTAATTTAAATTCTACTGTCACAGCCGGTATTATTAGTGCTAAAGGAAGGAATATTAATATTTTAGAAAATGATGCGACCAAAGGTCAATTTCCGATTGAATCGTTTTTACAAACAGATGCAGCAGTTAACCCAGGAAACAGTGGTGGCGCTTTGGTAAATGCAAGAGGGGAATTAGTTGGGATCAATTCTGCCATAGCTTCAAATACAGGATCTTATACCGGTTATTCCTTTGCTATTCCTGTTAATATTGCCAGAAAAGTAGTTGCAGATTTGTTAGAATTCGGTGAAGTGCAACGCGCTTTTATAGGTGTGAGTATCGAGGATTTAGATGGCAAATTAGCAAAAGAGAAAAGCATCAGCGAGATCAAAGGTGTTTATGTAAAGGGTGTTGTTGATGCTGGTGCGGCAGATGAGGCTGGAATCAGAGAAGGCGATGTAATCACTAAGGTTGATGAAACCTTTGTTAATAATGTTCCTGAACTCCAGGAGCAAATTAGTCGATATCGTCCAGGAAATAAAGTAAATGTGACACTAAAAAGAAATAATCAGGAAAAGGTTTTAGCAGTTATACTAAAGAATAAGAATGGAAATACGGAAGTGGTAACGAAACCCAAGGTGGAAGTTATTTCTACTTTAGGTGCATCTTTTGAGCAAATAAGTAAAGAAGACATGAAAAAACTAAATATTGAAAACGGATTAAGAGTTACAAAAATGGGCGCCGGTAAATTATTAAATGCAGGAATAAAAGAAGGTTTTATCATAACAAATGTCGATAAGAAGAAAATAACTTCGCTTGATGACTTGAAAATTCTGCTTGAAAACAAAAAAGGAGGAGTATTAATTGAAGGTCTTTATCAAAATGGAATGCGGGCTTATTATGGGTTTGGAATGTAAAATAATTAGATTGTTGTAATACATCATAAAAGTTTAATAAAATAAAATATAAATCTTTTTTTTATAAGGATCCGGTCAAGAATCTTCTATAAAATTTTAAATTTACTTTTTTATAAACACTGACATTTAAATTTATCGACAATAAAATACTTTTTATAGCATCTTTTTCAGTATTCAGTCTAATTTATTTTCTAATTAATAACAATCCGATAGTTTTAAAAGTTGAATATATGATTAAACAATTGTTAAAATAAACAGTTTTTAGAGTAACTTTGAAACCGACAATAAACTTATTAAAATTCCCAAAAAGTCCATGAGACAACTCAAAATAACCAAATCAATAACCAACCGTGAAAGTGCTTCTTTAGATAAATACCTTCAGGAAATCGGTCGTGAAGAATTGATTACCGCAGAAGAAGAGGTAATATTAGCAGTAAAGATCAGAGCCGGAGACCAAGTAGCTTTAGAGAAGTTAACGAAATCAAATTTACGTTTCGTTGTTTCTGTTGCCAAACAATATCAGAACCAAGGATTAAGTTTGCCGGATTTGATTAACGAAGGGAATTTAGGTTTAATAAAAGCTGCAAAGCGTTTTGATGAAACACGTGGATTTAAGTTTATTTCCTATGCGGTTTGGTGGATCCGTCAGTCTATTCTTCAGGCATTAGCTGAACAATCTCGTATAGTTCGTTTACCATTGAATCAGGTTGGTTCTTTGAACAAGATTAACAAAGCATATTCGCGACTTGAACAACAATTTGAACGCGAACCAAGTGCTGAAGAATTATCAGAAATATTAGAACTACCACAAGATAAAGTAGCTGATACAATGCGCGTTTCTGGACGCCACGTTTCAATGGATGCGCCTTTTGTTAATGGTGAAGAAAATAGCTTATTAGATGTATTGGTGAATCACGATTCACCTCGTGCTGATAATGAATTAATGAATGAATCTTTGCAACGTGAAATAGAGCGTTCACTTTCAACATTAACAGAAAGAGAACGTGATGTAGTTAGATTATTCTTTGGTATTGGTATTAATCATGGCTTAACTTTAGAAGAGATTGGAGCGAAATTTGACCTTACCCGTGAACGTGTTCGTCAGATAAAAGAAAAAGCGATTCGCAGATTACGTCATAACTCAAGAAGTAAATTGCTGAAAACATATTTAGGATAATCTTTCCGAATAGTTAATTAATCCGTACAAACATCAGTTGAAAACTAAAAATAAGTTTTGCTGATGTTTGTGCGGTTATTTTTTTATTTTTAACCACATTAAAAATTGTTATTCCAACCGAAATGAATGAACTGCTATCAAATAGCAAGATTTCTCTAACACTCGAAATGACAATTCAACGAATAATTTAACTTAAAAAATAAAACCTAAAACACAATCCGTTAAAACTTATGACAAACGAAAAAATGGAGCAAACTGAAGGAAAAGCAAATGGAACTTACGAATCTGAATTAAATAATTGGATCAATCATGAGAAGGCAGCAATCGATTTGATCGGAATAATAGGAAAGCTTTGGTTTGAAAAATCAATTGAATTAATCCTTTTCAGAAATCAATTGGTAGACAGAAGTGCCAGCGAAATAATGAACCTTCATCATTACGCAAAGAACATTGTAAAGAAAGTTATAACAGTAGAGGATACATTATCCATTGCTTCAGAAATTTCTAAAATAGATATTTGTCCTTCTCGTTTAGACATCGGAAAACTTGCTTTTGAATGGCAACAAGAAGGAACACAATATAAAGATGTAAACGATTTTTTAAAAAATAAATTGATTGATTTCGTTGGCAAAAACCATACGATTACTCCCAAAGATGTAGTTTTGTTTGGTTTTGGCCGTATCGGACGATTGGCTGCACGTGAATTAATTGCTCAGGCTGGTAAAGGTGAACAACTTCGATTAAAAGCAATTGTTACCCGTGGCAGCAGCGAAGAAGAAATAATTAAACGTGCCGATTTATTACGTACCGATTCTGTTCATGGCGTTTTTCCTGGTACAATTATCGAAGATTTGGAGAAAAAAGCGCTAATCATTAACGGTCACACAGTTTACATGATTGATGCAAAAAATCCGGAAGATGTCGATTATACTCAATATGGAATAAACAATGCATTGTTAATTGACAATACCGGAGTATACCGCGATAAAGCAGAATTGAGTCGTCACTTGAAAGCAAAAGGGATTACAAAAGTATTGTTAACTGCTCCAGCAAAAGATATTCCAAATGTTGTTCATGGTGTTAATCACCAAACAATCGATTTAAAATCAGATGATATTCTTTCTGCTGCCTCTTGTACAACAAATGCAATTATGCCCGTTTTACAGGTTGTACATACTAAACTTGGAATTGTACGCGGCCATATCGAAACGGTTCACTCCTACACCAACGACCAGAATTTATTGGATAATTACCATAAAAAATACCGTAGAGGTCGCTCTGCTGCATTGAATATGGTTATTACAGAGACAGGTGCTGAAAGTGCATTAAAAAAAGTATTGCCTCAATTGTCTGGTAAATTCACTGCAAATTCTGTGCGTGTTCCAACACCAAATGTATCATTAGCGATCTTGAGTATGACCATCGACAAAGAAATATCAAAAGATGAATTGAATGATATTTTAAAAGATGCTGCATTGAATGGAGCATTGGTTGAACAAATTCAATACATGAATTCTAATGAATTGGTTTCTACCGATGTGATTGGAAATCCTTGTCCTTCTGTTTTTGATAGCCAGGCTACCATCGTAGGTCCAGATAAAAAGAATATTGTATTATATGTTTGGTATGATAACGAATATGGATATACACGCCAGGTGATCCGATTCTCTAAGTATATTGCTGAAGTTAGAAGAATGGTATACTATTAAAAGGGATGCTTCATAAAAAAAGCTCTTAGCTTAATTACTAAGAGCTTTTTTATTGAAAACTAATCTGTTTTTTATTTATACATTTCTACCATTTCGGTCAATGCATTTTGTGTTGCCTTGTTAACCTTTACTAAAGGCAAACGGACATTTGCTTGACAAATTTTCATCATTTCTAATACAGCTTTTATTCCTGCAGGATTTCCATCTGCAAACAACTGCTCAATAATGTCTGTTAATTTGTAATGTAATTTTTGAGCTTCTTTTAAATTCCCTGCTAATATCTGTCGTGTCATTTCTGAGAAATCTTTAGGGAAAGCATTTGCAACAACAGAAATAACCCCATCTGCTCCAGCAGCAATCATCGGCAAAGTTAACATGTCGTCACCGGAAATAACAGAAAAATCTTTTGGTTTATTTTTAATGATCTTCATGCATTGTTCAAGGTTTCCTGATGCTTCCTTGATAGCGATGATGTTCTTAAAGTCATTTGCCAGTTTTAATGTTGTTTCTGCAGTTAGATTAGAAGCCGTTCTTCCGGGTACATTATATAAAATGATCGGCAAAGGACTTACTTCAGAAATGGCTTTGTAATGCTGATAAACACCTCTTTGGTTGGGTTTATTGTAATAAGGAGAAACGGAAAGTATTGCATCAATATGATTAAAATCTGCAGTCTTTTTTAAACTATTAACGATCTCTTGGGTATTGTTTCCTCCCAATCCCAAAACTATAGGAACACGCTTATTTACATTTTCTATTACATGTGTAATAATAGATTGTTTTTCTTCTTTGCTTAATGTTACAGATTCACCTGTTGTTCCAAGAACTACAATGTATTCCACTCCACCTTTTATAATAAAGTCAACAAGCTTACCAAGTGACTTGTAATCAATACTGTTGTCTTTATTGAATGGCGTAACAATTGCCACACCTGTACCTTTAAATTTTGAGTTTTTGCTCATGATTACATTCTAATTTATTGAAGTTTATGTAAAGATAGTTTGATTTATTAAAGGGGAAGAAAAAACGGAATGTTTTTTTAAATCAAAAGGAATGTTGCAAGACGTTTATAATGTATTGTATTCAGCTTCGATATAAACGTTAAATTCAATGAAACGAAGTTTTAAACTGTTTATTAAAATTTATATTAAAAAAATTAAAAATAGAAATACCTTTACAAACTAATGCAAAAAAATTATTACTTACTTCTATATTTTATTATTCTTGTGATGCAGTATTCTTTTGCTCAAGGAGATTCACTTCCTAACAGAAAAACATATACCACATCACGCGCAATAGCACCTCCTAAAATTGATGGAATATTAAATGATCTAACCTGGGCAAATATTCCTTTGATGAGTGATTTCAAGCAAAAATCACCTGTATATAATATTGATTGTTCTCAAAAAATGGAAGTGAAAATTGTGTATGATAATTCTGCCGTATATGTCGGAGCCCGCTTGTATGACTCACATTGCGATAGTATTGCTTGCCAATTAGGAAATAGAGATGGTGATGTGAATGCCGATTTTTTTGATGTCAAATTTGACACATACAATACAGAACAAGATGCTTTTATATTTGGTCTGTCAGCATCAGGTGTTCAGTTCGACAGCCGCTTTACAGACGGATTATACAATGCGGTTTGGGAAAGTTCTGTAAAAACCGACAGTGTTGGCTGGATCGTGGAAATGAAAATTCCTTTTTCCGCATTACGTTTTCCTAATAAAGACATACAATTATGGGGCTTGCAGATTACCAGAAAAATCAATAGAAACGGGGAATTTGATCAATGGGGCTTGTTGCCAAATGGTGTTTCTAACTTTTATAAATATTGGGGCTTACTGAAAGGTATTGAAAATGTAAAACAGCCTATCCGCTTATCATTAACGCCCTACATTACGGCGTATGCATCACATTATCCTTCAAACATAGAAGGGGAAAGCAATTACTCTTCGAATATCACTGGGGGGATGGATCTAAAATACGGTATCAACGAAAGTTTTACAATTGATGCAACTCTCTTACCCGATTTTACACAAGTGCAAAGTGATAATGTCGTGAAGAATTTAAGTGCCTTTGAACAGCAATTTGAAGAACAACGCCCCTTTTTTCAGGAGAGTACTGACTTGTTTCAGAAAGGGGAATTGTTTTATTCGAGAAGAATAGGAAGAAGACCATCCGGATATTACGCTGCCTACTCTCAAACGAATGAAAAAGAAGTGATCATCAAAAATCCTGATCAGGCTAAATTATTGAATGCAACCAAACTATCGGGAAGAACACCAAATGGTTTAGGTATTGGACTTTTAAATGCCGTTATGGATAACACATATGCTATTGCAAGAGATAGTACAGGTGAAGAACGCAAGATCCTTACCGAACCTTTTTCAAATTATAATATTATCGTTTTTGACCAGCAATTAAAAAATAGTTCTTCCGTTTACCTCATCAATACAAATGTAAATAGGAAAGATGATCAAGACAATGCCAATGTTACCGGTGCAGGGTTTGCGCTCAACAACAAAAAAAACTCTTACTTTATTTTAGGAAGAGGCGCTATGAGTAATGTGTTTTCAAAAAAAAATACCGTTTTAAATCAATATACCGACTTGTTCGGATATCAATATATTATTGTGGCAGGAAAAAACTCAGGATGGTTTCAGGCGGAAGCTTACCAAGGAGTGATCAATCCAACGTTTAATATTAACGATATGGGAATTACCCGTGAAACGAATTTTATTAACCGTGGAATGAATATCAATCTTTTTCAATTCAACCCCTATAAGAAAATACTTAATTCTCATCTGGGCTTTTCGATCAATCAAAATGAAAATTTCACAACACATCGAACCAATAGTGTCAGGATGGAATTAAATACAGATATGACACTTAAATCATTTTACAATTTCTATGTCGGTGGATCCTATGAGCCATTGGGAGATATAGATTATTACGAAGCAAGAACACCTGGTCGTATATTTATCCGCCCCAGCAATCAAACCATTTGGACTGGTTTAAACACAGATACCCGAAAACGCATCAATTGTAATTTTAATGTCTATGCTGGTACAACAGGACTCATCTCTCCTACTATTGGCTACAATCCTTATTTGGGAGTTACACTGTCACCGAATTTAAGAGTAAATGATAAATTGTCGTTTAAACTTTCGTCCTCTTATTCTCAAGATGATGGTGATAGAGGGTTTGTCAATTTTGATGAATATAATAATATCATAATTGGATTAAGGTTTATCAAAACCATAGAAAACGTAATTTCCGCACAGTACTTATTCCGCAATAATTTATCATTAAGTATCCGTGGCAGACATTATTGGACAGGAGGATATTATAAAAGTTTTTACAACCTTACAGAAGAGGGTTATTTAATAGACAACATCAGTTACAGTCAAAATCATGATTTTAATTTCAATGCATTCAATCTGGATATGGTTTTTCAATGGCAATTTGCACCTGGAAGTTCATTGAATTTAGTTTGGAAAAATTCGATCTACAACGAAAGTGGAGAAGTAATAAAAAGCTATAGCCAAAATTTCAACAACACGTTGGATGCAAATCAACTGAATGTTGTTTCTTTAAAAGTATTGTATTATTTCGATTATCTTTACCTCAGAAAAAAAAGAGGATAACATGATAAAAGCATCTGGTATATTTAAATCATATGGATCACTTAACGTTTTAAAAGGCCTAAGTCTTGAAATAAAAAAAGGAGAAATTATTTCGATCGTTGGTGCATCCGGAGCGGGCAAAACAACTTTGCTTCATATTATTGGCACTCTGGATCGTCCGAGCAAAGGACTTTTAATGATCAACAATGAAAACATTGCAACCTTAAGTGATAAAAAGCTAGCCGCTTTCAGAAATAAAAATATTGGTTTTGTTTTTCAGTTTCATCATTTGTTGCCGGAGTTTACAGCACTAGAGAATGTATGTATTCCAGCATTTATTGCCGGCACAGATAAATCCTTGGCCGAAGAAAAGGCAATTGAATTATTAGCTTTTTTAGGATTAAAGGAACGAATGAGTCATAAACCAAATGAACTTTCAGGAGGAGAACAGCAGCGTGTTGCAGTTGCGAGAGCTTTAATCAACAATCCTGCAGTTGTTTTAGCAGATGAGCCATCAGGAAACTTAGATTCTAACTCTGCGAAGGATCTTCATCAATTGTTTTTTACACTAAGGGATAAATTCAATCAAACATTTGTGATTGTAACACACAATGAAGATTTGGCAAACATGGCCGACAGGAAGTTGGTGATGAAAGACGGAAATATTCTTTAATTATAAATTATTTATCTGATTCTTTTTTTAAACTCTTTCAATTAATTCCTTAACTCTTCTCTCTATTTCATTTCTAACTTTATTGAATTCGATTGATTCCATGAGTTTCGGGTCATCTAACTTCCAATCATCACGATGATCTGCAATTATAAACGGACATTCATCACCACAACCCATTGTAATTGCATAATCATATTTTATTTGTGGAATCTCTTCCAATGATTTAGATTGATGGGTAGTTAGATCGTATCCCAAGTCTTTCATAGCTGCAATTGCTTTCGGATTAATTATTCCTGATGGGCGAGAACCGGAGCTATATGCTTCCACCTTTCCTTTGCCATGTATTTTCGCAAAAGCTTCTGCCATCTGACTGCGATTTGAATTTTCCACACAAACAAATAATATCTTTTTCATTTTTTAAAATTTTGTTGATTCCTTAGTATAATATTTTTTTCTGAACCAAAATGCTAATCTAACGAGAACTATAAGAGCAGGAACTTCAACCAATGGACCTATTACTCCTGCAAATGCTTGCCCTGAATTAATTCCAAAAACGCCAATTGCAACAGCTATGGCTAATTCAAAATTATTACCTGTAGCGGTAAATGATAATGCAACATTAGTAGGGTAATCAGCGCCTAATTTTCTGGACATTAAAAAAGTTACAATAAACATGACAGCAAAATAGATCACCAAAGGAATGGCAATTCGAAAAACATCAAGAGGAATCTTAACGATCAGTTCTCCTTTTAAACTGAACATAACTATGATTGTGAATAATAATGCGATAAGTGTGATTGGAGAAATAAAAGGAATGAATTTTTGCTGAAACCACTCCTCCCCTTTTATTTTTATTAAAACGTAACGACTAATGATTCCTGCAAGAAATGGGATTCCTAAGTAAATAAAAACACTTTGGGCAATTTGAGAAATCGTAATTGAGATATCTAATCCTTTCATACCAATAAACTCAGGGACAACTGTAAGGTAAAAATAGGAATAGAAAGAAAACAGCAAAACCTGAAGTATACTATTTAAACCAACAAGTCCTGAAATGTATTCGCGGTTACCTCCTGCTAATTCATTCCAAACAATAACCATGGCAATACAGGGAGCAATACCTATTAAAATTAAGCCAGTCATATACTCAGGATGATCTTTCAGGAAAAAATAAGATAATACAAACATAAAGAATGGTGCGATTACCCACGTAATAAAAAAAGACATGACTAATAGCTTCACATTTTTAAAAACTTGAGGAATCTTTTCATACCTTACTTTCGCTAAAGGAGGATACATCATAAGGATTAATCCGATTGCTAAAGGAATGTTAGTTGTTCCTGAAGACATTGAATCAATACATACAGCTGTTGACGGAATGAAATATCCAATAGCGATTCCGATGGCCATAGCTAAAAAGATCCAAACCGTTAAATAGCTGTCGAGAAAACCTAATCGTTTGTTTTCAGGGTTAGTAGGAATAATGATTTCTGACATATTTTTATATTTTTATAAAACATCAACTAATTTGCAATCCGCTGTATTCTCAATCTAAATACTCGCAGTGCTACTTTTTAAATAAAATTAATTACAACACCCACTACCAGGTGTGCAGCAGGCTGCTGCTGAATTTTGCAATTCAGATAAATTGATCTTAAGTTTTTCTACGGGAATTCCACATTTATCTTGAGCAAGACAGTTGGTTGTTTTGTTGGTAAGTATGAAATTGGAACCATCAGACACCAATCCGTATCTTCCGATCGTGTTAGTTTGGTATTCTACTTCAATTTCCAAATTACCCAGATTTAGCACTTTTTCCGAAAGTTCAATAATGCTGATTAACTTTTCTGCAGACAGGCGATGATCAAAATCATTCGCTTCCCACAATTGAAAATTAACAACTTTCTCTTCGCGAACAGTTCCGCCACAATCAATAAATTTTTTAGTTGTTAATCCGGCTTCAGTTATGTGAAAATGTAAAGGAACGATCATACCGTTTGGCTGTATGAAGGTTAATGAATTTAATTCGGTTAACTTGTTTTTAAATTCCGATAGTTTCATGATATTTTTTTTTATAAATATTAGCAACACTTATTTTTCATTGATTCGAATTTCATACTAAATAATTCAGTAAAAATATCTTTAGCCTTTTTCCAGTTTTCTTTATCAATACAATAACAAACGCGAGGTCCATCTATTTGACCTTTTATCAAACCTGCACTTTTCAATTCTTTTAAATGTTGCGAAACGGTTGATTGGGACAAAGGAAGGTGCTCTACAATATCATTGCAAATACAAGTTTTTTGGATAGAAAGGAATTTAATAATGGCAATACGAGCTGGATGGGATAACGCTTTGGCAATTTCACTCGCTATTATCTCATCGTTCTCGAATTCTTTTTTTTTACTATAAGCCATAAGTCTTAATTTTATATCGCAAATATACGATAATATAAAAGAAGAAAGCAAATTTTAAGCAACAATTTTAAAATATCAAAAGAAGATTTTGATCTTATCCAAAAAAGATTGAGGTGCAGAACGGGGTTTATTTGTTTTCATATCTATAAATACAAGTGTAGTATTTCCAATATTTAACAATTCATTATTTTGATTGTATATTTCGTAATCAAACGTAATGCGGGCAGTTGGTAATTCTTTTATGGTAGTCTTAATAACCAAAAGGTCATCATATAGTGCAGGTTTTAAATATTTTAAATTGCAGGTATATACGGGCAACATGACACCGCTATCTTCCATTTCTTTATAGCTAGTTCCTAATTGACGTAATGCCTCCACTCGACCCACTTCATAGTAATGTGTATAATTTCCATAATACACATAGCTCATTTTATCGGTTTCAGCATACCTTACGCGAACAGTTGTTTCAGAAATATACATAAACTTAAATAGTTAATTAAACAAAATGAAAATACGTTTTTTATTGATATAAAAAACATATTTTTATTTAATTTTTTACTTTTTTGAAGACCGTTATTCTTTAAAAGTCAGTATCATTGTAAAGCTTTTGATTGAAACACAAAAGCTCATCCTTAAATGAAATTATTATTATTCTGTAATTTATATCTCGCTATAGTTTTGTCCATGTTTTCGGCATGCTCATCAACTCCTAAATTAAAAAAAGTTGAAACGTCGATGCTGGAATTGAATTCCCTAACAATTGTTTCTAATGATTCCAGTTTTATAAAAACGGTACAACCTTATAAGTTAAAAACAGATTCGATCATGAACGATGTTTTAGGCACTTCAGATCAGTCTCTTTTAAAAGGACTTCCAGAAGGAACCTTAGGCGACTTTGTTTCGGATGCAGTATTAAAAAAAACGAATGATGTTTATGCTCCTACAGATAAAATACCTGCCGATATTTGCTTATTAAATAATGGAGGATTAAGAAGTCAACTTCCTAAAGGCAAATTAACATTAGGAAATATTTATGAATTAATGCCTTTCGAAAATGAAATCGTTATACTTACAATCAGTGGTGATAAAATGAATCAATTGTTTGAATCGCTTGTTGCAAATAATGGCGCTCCTTTTTCGGGAGCCAAAATAATTGCCAAAGGAAAAAAAATTACATCCTTATTAATAGGTGAGAAAGAAATTGATTTTTCAAAAAACTACAAAGTGGTTACCTCCGATTATTTAGCTGGCGGTGGCGATAAATATCATTTCTTTGCTTCGCCAATTAAAGTTGAAACATTAAATTATAAACTACGCGATGCAATTGTGGATTATATAAAAGATGAAACAAGAAAAGGTAAAACAATAAAAGTAGAAATCGATGGAAGGATCAAGTATGAATAGCCGAAGAGAATTCCTTAAAAAGACAGCTTTTGCCGGAGCAGGATTTATTGCTTTTAATGCAATACCAAATGATGCTCTCGCTAAAACAGAAATGGTTAAAATTACTATCCTTCATACAAATGATGTTCATAGTCATGTAGATCCTTTTCCTGATAATGATCCTAAATATGCCGGCTTAGGTGGAGCTGTAAGAAGAGCTGCAATGATTAAGAAAATAAGAAGCGAAGAAAAAAATGTTTTATTATTTGATGTTGGAGATATCTTTCAGGGAACGCCTTACTTTAATATGTATGGTGGTGAATTGGAATTTAAATTAATGAGCATGATGCAATACGATGCTTCAACAATTGGGAATCACGACTTTGATAATGGTATAGATGGATTGATAAAACAACTGCCGCATGCAAACTTTCCATTCATTAATTGCAACTATGATTTTTCTGATACACCACTTTCTGGCAAAACAATTCCGCACAAAATATATTATAAAGATGGAATTAAAATTGGTGTTTTCGGTTTAGGAATCGAATTAGATGGGCTCGTTGATAAACGAATGTTTGGAAACACAAAATACCTCAATCCTTTGGAAAAGGCTGCCGAATCGGCACATTATTTAAAAAACGATCAAAAATGTGATCTTATAGTTTGCTTATCACACTTAGGGTATAAGTACGAAAATAAAAAAGTAAGTGATGTAATTTTAGCAAAACAATCAAAAAATATTGATTTGATTTTAGGTGCACATACGCATACATTCCTTGATACACCTGTTTCATACAAGAATAGTGATGACAAAGAAGTGTTAGTAGCACAAGTTGGATGGGCAGGAATAAGACTTGGCAGAATTGATTATTTGTTCGAGAAAAAAAGCAAAAAAAAGGTATCTGAAGGGTACTCTATAAAAATTTCCAATAAGTCAATAGTAATATGAAAATATTTTTAACTTTTTTTTCATCATAAATTATGTAACTAAGGTAAAGTTCTATATATTTACACCGCAATACCCGTAAATAGGGCATTTAAACTAAACGAAATAAAAAATTCATTATATATAACTACGGATCAAGAATGGAGAAAGCATTTACAAAAGTATGGGAGAGTTGTCTGGGGATAATAAAAGACAATGTTAGTTCACAGAGTTTTAAAACATGGTTCGAACCAATAAAACCAATAAAGTTAAGCGCTAACGTTTTAACAATACAAGTACCTAGTCAGTTTTTCTACGAATGGTTAGAAGAACACTACATTACCTTACTAAAGAAAACAATAAAAAAAGAATTAGGTACCGAAGGACGCCTAGAATACAGTATTATTATGGAGAACAACTATAATAATAGCTCTAAACCATATACAGTAAAAATACCTACAAATAATAAGAAGGAATTAAAAAATCCTTCTGTTTCAATGCCAATTGATTTAAATCAAAATAGTATTCGAAACCCGTTCATTATCCCAGGATTAAAAAAAGTAAATGTTGAATCTCAATTAAATTCTAATTATTCTTTTGAAAATTTAGTTGAAGGTGATTGCAACCGTTTGGCTCGCTCAGCAGGATTTGCAGTTGCAAACAAGCCTGGAGGAACAGCATTTAACCCTTTATTGATTTATGGTGGAGTAGGTTTAGGCAAAACACACTTAGCGCATGCAATTGGAATTCAAATTAAAAATGAATTTCCTAATAAAACCGTGCTGTATGTTTCTTCTGAAAAATTCACTCAACAATACATCGATTCAGTAAGAAATAACAACCAAAATGATTTCGTTCATTTTTACCAAATGATTGATGTTTTGATTATTGATGATGTTCAATATTTTGCAGGAAAAGAAAAAACACAAGATGTATTCTTTCATATTTTCAATCACCTTCACCAAACTGGCAAGCAATTGGTTTTAACTGCTGATAAAGCTCCTGTGGAATTACAAGGATTTGAACAACGACTATTATCCCGTTTCAAGTGGGGATTAGCTGCAGATCTCCAGACTCCGGGTTTAGAAACTCGTATTGCTATCCTTGAGAAAAAAGTTTATGCAGATGGTTTAGATCTTCCAAAAGAAGTTATTGAATATTTAGCATACAGCATTACTACGAATGTTCGTGAATTAGAAGGTGCGCTTATATCCTTATTGGCTCAATCTTCAATGAACAAAAAAGCAATTACACTAGAATTGGCTAAACAAATGATTGATAAATTCGTGAAAAATACTGCTCGCGAAGTGTCTATCGATTATATACAAAAAGTAGTTTGTGATTACTTCGATCTTCCTATAGAATTATTGAAATCAAAAACCCGTAAACGCGAAGTTGTTCAAGCTCGTCAAATTGCAATGTATTTTGCTAAAAGCATGACTAAATCATCACTTGCAACTATCGGGTTGCATTGTGGCGGTAAAGATCACGCAACAGTTTTACATGCTTGCCGGACTGTAAACAACCTTATGGACACGGATAAACGTTTCAAAAACTATATTGAAGAACTAAACAAAAAAATTAGCATACAATAAATAGTTTAAAACTCTCTAAATAAAAAATAGGAATCAGTTCAACTGATTCCTATTTTTGTTTGTAACCAATCCAAAATGAAAATATTCTCTCTCCATATAAAGTTTCCACTCTTTTTTATTTTCTATTTTTTTGTAGTTTTTTCTACTTCTTCTTATGCACAACTATTCAATTGCAGAAACTATTCATTAGAAGACGGATTATCCCAATCTGAAATTAATTGCATTTATGAAGATTCAAGAGGATATTTATGGATCGGAACTTCCGGGGGTGGCTTATGTAGATTTGACGGAAAAGAATTTAAAACATATGAAGAAAAGGATGGTCTTTGCGGTCAAATTATTACATCTGTATCCGAATCATTTAATCATTCTCTTATTATTGCAAATCAAAATGGCGCATTGTGTCAATTTAATGGGAAATCGTTTTTATCAATTGAGCCGGGAAATAAAAGATACAAAGACGGTACAATCAAATTCA
This sequence comes from Bacteroidota bacterium, assembly GCA_947466965.1. Taxonomy (GTDB): domain Bacteria; phylum Bacteroidota; class Bacteroidia; order 2-12-FULL-35-15; family 2-12-FULL-35-15; genus 2-12-FULL-35-15. The sequence goes on along the minus strand of CANIFU010000006.1, from coordinate 35,858 downwards.
TAACTTCTGATGATAAACAGAATACGATTATTGCCAAAAACAACCAAATCATAAAATACACTGGTAAAAACTTTGAATTATTACCTATCAAAGGAGATACATTAAAGACTTTTAATGTAAACTGTTTTAAAAAAGATAGCAGAAACATAATTTGGATAGGCACCAGTAAAGGGTTACTCGTATTGAAGAATCAAACACTGATACATGTAACTGATACGGAATTCATCAATAATTCTAATATCACATCGCTTTCAGAAGACTCAGATGGCAATATCTGGGCGATTGAAAACAATTTTAAATTTTTTAAAATTAAAATTATTGGCCCATCCCATTATCAGGTAAAAGTAAAACCAATTGGTTCTATTTATCTTCCTGTTAAAACAATAATTAATGCAATTCATTTTGATCATATGAATCAATTGTGGATTGCTACTGAAAACAAAGGTGTTTTCAAGTTTTCAAACAATACACTAATCAACTTTAATCAAACAAACGGCTTACCAGTTGACAATGCTAGAAATATTTTCGAAGACATTGCTGGCAATTTATGGTTTGGTACAAGTGGAGGAGGTTTAGTAAAATTCACGAATCAGGCATTTACATATTTTGACAATCTCGAAGGCTTTCGTGAAAAAGATATTTTTACAATTAGTGCCGACAAAAAAGGAAATATATGGATTGGAACAAATAATCATGGAATATATAAATACGATGGTGAGCGGGTTTCAAACATTTCTAAAACAAGTAACATTGGTGATTTAGAAGTTCGTTCTATTTTATCTGATTCAAAAGGAAATGTTTGGATCGGAACTAAAAAAGGATTATTCAGATATGATGGCTCCTTCCACCCTATTCAGATTCCAGATTGTGAAAATATACTTACAATTTTTGAGGACAAGATTGGTAATATCTGGATCGGAACAAGAGGGAACGGAGCGTTTGTATATGATGGGAAAGATGTTCGGCAAATAGCTGCAAAAGATGGTTTAATGAACAATAATGTATACTCTTTTGTAGAAGACAGAAATGGAAAAATATGGATAGGCACAGGAGGTGGAGTATTTATATACAGCCATGGTAAAATAATAAAAGAATATACCTATAAGGATGGAATTTGTAATGCATATGCAGGAAGTATGGTAGTTGATAAATTTGGAACAATCTGGATTGGTACTGATAATTGTGTTGCTCGATTTGACGGAACTAAATTCAAAAGCATAACAACGAAAGAAGGATTAACATCAGGTACTGTTTATCTCATCAATACAGATAATTATGGGAATATCTGGGTAGGTACAAATAAAGGTTTAGATAAAATATCTTTAAATGAAAAGGGTGAAATTTTTTCCATCCGTAATTACGGAAAAGATGAAGGATTCAAAGGTATAGAATGTAATTCCCGTGCTACATGTATAGATCAGAATGGTTGCTTGTGGTTTGGTACAATTAAAGGTGCTATAAAATTTGATCCGAAAGAAGAACTAATCAGAAAAGAGGAAGTTCCTAAACTCAATATTACGAAAATAAAATTATTTTATGATGATGTCGATTGGAAACTCTTTTCAGATACATTATCTGACTGGTATAATTTACCGATTAACCTGAAATTAGCATACAATAAAAATCATTTAACTTTTGATTTTGTTGGAATATCAAAAACATTGCCTGAAGGAATAAAATATAGTTTTTTGCTAGAAGGATTTGATAAAGGTTGGAGTCCTTATGATCACATAAATGCTACAACCTACTCCAATCTTCCTCCAGGTAAATATCGTTTTTTATTAAAAGCTTCCAGCAAAGCGGGGTTTGAAACTAAAGAACCTCAATCTTTTTCATTTGAAATTGAAGCACCATTTTGGACTACATGGTGGTTTACGATGCTCTCACTTTTAATTATTTTGGGAGGGGTTATTGGATTCAATAAGTATAGAAAACGTAATCACAAACTATACCTTGAACGACTAGAAGAAATTATTAAACAACGAACTGCAGAAGTTATTAAACAAAGAGATGAAAATGAAATACTTTTAAAAGAAGTACACCATAGAGTTAAAAACAATTTACAAATTATCAATAGTCTGATTAATATCCAGTCTGATTATGTAAATGATCCGAAAGCATCTGAACTGTTCAGAGAAATCAGAAACAGAATTCGCACAATTTCACTTGTTCATGAGAAACTATATAAATCAACCGATTACGGCAATATTAATGTAAAAGAATACATAAATATGTTGGTTGAAAACTTAATTGACACTTATAGCATAAATAAAGAAGTGAAGCTAAAATTAGATCTTGAAGTACAACACTTTAACTTAAATACTATTATACCTCTAGGATTATTACTTAATGAAATAATTTCGAATTCGTTTAAATATGCATTTTCAGAAATAGAAAACGGACAAATAGAAATACAACTGCATAAATCTAATTTTTATGACGATTACACATTGATCATTGGTGACAATGGAAAAGGATACGACCAGAAGCTACTGGATTCAGAAAATGCAACGTTGGGATTGGAATTGATAAAAATATTAGGTATACAACTTAATGGAACAATAGAGAGAATTGAAAAGGCCGGAACATACTACATATTAAAATTTAAAACTTTAAAAGATTAAACCTTATGGCAAAAGTTCTGATGGTTTGTTTAGGAAATATCTGCCGGTCGCCCCTGGCAGAAGGAATTTTAAGGATGAAATCTATTAAATTTAAGATAGACATTCAAATAGATTCTGCCGGAACTTCCAACTATCATATTGGCCAACATCCTGACAGGCGAACAATATCCAACGCTTTATCACATGGAGTTGATGTTTCGCAATTGAAAGCCAGACAATTTATTGTTTCTGATTTTGACGATTTTGATCATATTTATGTAATGGATCATTCAAACTATTCTGATGTGATTGCATTAGCAAGAACTGAGGTAGACAAAAAAAAAGTTACACTCATCTTAAATTGTATTTATCCGAATTCAAACATGTCGGTTCCCGATCCTTATTTTGGCGGTGAGCAAGGGTTTGAAAAGGTATTCATCTTATTAGATAATGCTTGTGAAGCGATTGCTGAAGCACTTAAACGAACTTCTTAAAAAAAATTATAACATGAATATAACTGAAAAAGGAATTCTATATCTAATACCCACAACTCTTGGAGATACTGCCGAAACAGCAGATGTAATTCCTGTTAAAATAAATCAAATCATCAATACTATTGATGAATATATTGTTGAGAATGAAAAAACAGCAAGGCATTATCTCAAAAAGATCGGGATAAAAAAAACCTTACAAGAAATTGTTTTACACCCGCTTAATCAGCATACAGGATCTATAGATGTTTCAAGCTATCTGAAATCAATTTCTTTAGGAAAAAATATTGGTGTAATTTCCGAAGCGGGATGCCCAGGTGTTGCCGATCCTGGATCAGAAGTTGTAAGGTTAGCCCATGCAAATAATATAAAGGTTGTTCCTTTGGTTGGACCCTCTTCTATTCTATTGGCATTAATGGCATCCGGATTTAATGGTCAATCATTTACCTTTAATGGCTATCTGCCAAAGGAAAGAAGTGAACGTATAAAAAAGATAAAAGAACTTGAAAAAATTGCTTTTCAAAAAAGTCAGACGCAATTGTTTATTGAAACACCATACAGGAATATGCACATTTTGGATGATATCCTTAGTAATTGTGAAGCAAAAACTCGATTATGCATTGCTTGCGATATTACTTTACCTTCTGAGTTTATTAAAACCAAAAGCATTGGGGAATGGAAAAAGCAGATTCCAGAAATTGCAAAACGACCAACAATTTTTCTTCTTTATAAGTAAGAAGAATGATTAATTACACGATTTAGAAACTATAAAACTCTTGCTGCGTGATGCTTAATTAAATTCGCTTTTCAATCTGATATTTATTTCTGTCAGATGAACTCCGTGAAATAAGTTCTCCAAGAAAACCAGCAAGGAACAATTGTGTACCAATTATCATTGCAACTAACGCAAGATAAAACAAGGGCTTGTCCGTAACATCTCGTGTAGGAATGGCATATGCAGATTTGTATACTTTTTCAGCAATTAGAAATAAAGAAAGGCCACCTCCAAGTAAAAAAGACAAGGTACCCCATAGACCAAAAATATGCATTGGACGCTTGCCGAATTTCGAAACGAATGTAATGGACATTAGATCCAAAAAGCCGTTAATAAAGCGCTCTAATCCAAATTTAGTAAGCCCGTATTTCCGTTCGCGGTGCTGAACAACTTTCTCTTCAATTTTATTAAAACCAGCCCATTTTGCTATAACAGGGATATAGCGGTGCATTTCACCGTATACTTCAATGTTTTTTACAACCTCTTTACTGTATGCTTTTAGTCCACAGTTAAAATCGTGCAAATTATTAATTCCACTGGCTTTTCGTGTTGCCCAATTGAATAATTTTGTGGGAATTGTTTTTGATATTGGGTCGAATCTTTTCTGTTTCCAGCCCGAAACAAGATCTAGTCCGTCAATAGCAATCATTTTATATAATTCTGGAATTTCATCCGGTGAATCTTGCAAATCAGCATCCATTGTTATAACAACATCACCTTCAACTGCTTCAAAACCGACATTTAATGCAGCGGATTTACCATAATTTCTGCGGAATTTAATTCCTCTAATATTACTATTTTTTGCAGAAAGTTGCTCAATTATGCTCCATGATTGATCCCTGGAGCCATCATCAATTAAAATAACCTCATAGGAATAGGAAAATGTATTCATTACCCTTTCGATCCATTCGCAAAGTTCAGGCAGAGATTCTTCTTCGTTAAATAAAGGGATAACAACTGAAATATTCATAGCATCACAAATATATATACAAAATACGAATAGACGTGATTCTCTTACGTTTTTTTAACAGGAACAATGTTCATAACTGATTATTTCTCGGCAAAAATCAAAGTGAATTTAACTTCTACCTTTAACATTCAAGTATCCACTTTTTATGACGATTTAATAAATTAAATTAAACTTTCTTTGAATATACACAAAACTTCAAAAAAAAATCCTACTTTTGTGTTGGGGTAAGTCTCATACAACCAGCTCCCTTCAACCCTCCAGGTGCGGAAGCAAGCAAAGGTATTAGGTTGAGCGGTGTGCTATGAGTAGCTTACCCCTTTTTTTGACTTTTATAAACCGATTCTTTTGTTGTTTTTCAATTCTCAAAAAGATTATTGAACTCTTAAAAGCAAAATAAAATAGCAATTGCTTTCCGATGAATTTATCATCTACTTATCAAGACTTTTCCACATTCAATTTACATCACTTCGTTTTGGGATATATTTGTGATGAATATAACCCTGTTGTTTCGGGTGAAATATTATAATTTTTAATTATCAAATAAACAAGATTACTTTATTTTCATCGAAATAACATAAAAAAACCAACTACTATGAAATTTTTTATCGACACGGCAAACCTTGCACAAATCAAAGAAGCTCAAGACTTAGGCGTATTGGATGGCGTAACAACAAACCCTTCATTGATGGCTAAAGAAGGAATTAAAGGACAAAAAAACATCCTTAAACATTATGTTGACATTTGTAAAATTGTTACTGGCGATGTTAGTGCGGAAGTAATTGCTACAGATTTTGCCGGAATGGTAAAGGAAGGTGAAGCATTAGCGAAACTTCACAAACGCATTGTTGTTAAAATACCAATGATCAAAGATGGTGTAAAAGCAATCAAATATTTTTCTAAAAAAGGTATCAGAACAAATTGTACTTTGGTGTTTTCAGCCGGACAAGCATTGTTAGCTGCAAAAGCAGGTGCATCTTATGTTTCCCCTTTTATTGGAAGATTAGATGATGTTTCTACCGATGGCTTGCGTTTAATAGAAGATATCCGTTTGATCTATGACAACTACGCATACGAAACAGAAATTTTAGCGGCATCCGTTCGTCATCCGATGCACATTATCAATTGTGCTCAAATTGGTGCAGATGTTGTAACTTGTCCACTAAGCGCAATTACTGCATTATTAAAACATCCTTTAACAGATAGTGGATTAGCACAATTTTTGGCTGACGCTAAAAAATAATATATCTATTTTTTAAATCCTGGATCCTAAACACTTCATGGAAGTCATTAGGGTTCAGGATTTTTTATTTTGCTAAATTAAAATTATAAATAATGCTTCTTCGTATCAATCCTGAAAAACCAAATTACGATGAGATCTCAAAAGTGGTTGAATGCCTTCGAAATGGAGGTGTTGTTATTTATCCCACCGATACTGTTTACGGAATAGGCTGCGATATCAATAAACAAAGAGCGGTTGAGCGTGTATGCAAAATCAAAGGTATAGATCCTGTAAAAGCCAATTTTTCTTTTATCTGTTCTGATTTAAGTCACCTTTCAAATTTCACTAAGCCTATAAGTACTGCCGTTTATAAAGTGATGAAAAAAGCATTGCCTGGATCATTCACATTTATTCTGGAAGCAAATAACAATGTTCCAAAATTATTCAGAAATAAAAAAAAGACTGTAGGAATCCGAATTCCAAAAAATAATATTTGTCTTGAAATTGTAAAACAATTGGGTAATCCAATCATGAGTTCTTCCGTGCACGATGATGATAAACTAGTTGAGTATACTACAGATCCGGAATTGATCTATGATAAATACAAAGACATTGTAGATATTGTAATAGCAGGTGGATATGGGAATAATGAAGCATCTACCGTTGTTGATTGTAGTGAAGGTGAGTTTAAAATTATCCGACAAGGATTGGGTTCATTGGAGGAGTTTTTGTAGATTATTTACGGAAGATATTATCAAATGTTTATTTTGCTAACACTGTGAATTCCGTTCTTCTGTTCATATAGCGATGCGCATCAGAATCATTTGGCACCTTTGGCTTTGTATCGCCATAACCTTTAAATGTAAGGCGTTTTGCGTCAACACCATTGCTAACCAAGTAATCCAAAACGGCTTTTGCACGGTTTTGGGAAAGTACCTGATTCATTTTTTTATCACCTACATTATCTGTATGTCCACTCAATTCACCGCTGATCGTTTTATTTGCATTTAAAAATGAAACCAGCTTATTTAATTCTGCTTTTGATTCGGGTTTAAGATCAAATTTAGCCGTTTCAAAAAATACGTTTTTCAACTGCATCACACCTTGTAAATCAATAGGCTCCATTGGAACATCGAGAAGGTATGGCTTCGTCTGGTCAGCCAATTCTTTCAATGAAAAGTTTTCAGAAAAAAATAAATAACCAGAATGAGAGGCGTTCAACATGTAATTCTTTTCTATCGGTAGACACATTAAAAATTCTCCGTTACCACTATTTGCATCCGATTCCATCACGAGATTTCCCGTCTCCAGATCAATCAATTCGAAATGCGCACCCAGTGGTTTCTTTGTTTTTATATCATACACTTTTCCTTTTGCATAGGTTACTTTTCCGGGGCGGGCTCCTTCATACAAATCAAATTGATATAAATCTAAGCCTCCTAATCCGCCAACTCTTGTTGATGCTAAATAGGCTAAGTTACCTGATGCGGCAACCAATATACTATTTTCGTCTCCATAAGTATTAATAGGATATCCTAAGTTTACAGGAGTTCCCCAGATCCCCTTTTCGTTTAGGCGTGAAACGAATAAATCCAATTTCCCCATGCCAACATGGCCATTCGAACCAAAGTAAAGCGTCTTGCCATCTGGATGTATAAATACGGATTCTTCCTTACCCGGAGTGTTGATCTGCGGACCGAGGTTTTTGGGAAGTCCCCAGCTTCCATCGGGTTTTAATGTTGATACATAAATATCTGTCTCACCTATCCCACCTGCACGTGCACTAACAAAATAAAGGGATTTGCCATCAGCTGAAAAAGAAGGTTGTGATTCAAACTGATTCGTGTTCACCATATTTCCCATGTTATAAGGTTTGCTCCAGTTCTCTCCTACTTTGCCGGAATAAAAAATATCACAGCTTCCAAAACCTTTTCTTCCTCCGGCATATGCTCCGACAGCATTATCCTGGCAAGCAACAAAAAACAAAAGTTGTCCATCAGCCGACAAGCAGGGTGCGCCTTCATTTCCTTCTGTATTAATGCCGTTTCCAATAAGCGAAGCACTTTCCCAAATAGTATCTTTCTTTTTGCTAATTAAGAAATCTTCTTGTAGGTGAACTTTGTCTGTCCGGTTATTCCGGGTGAAAAGGAATGTTTGTTCATCCGCTGTAACTGCAGGGAAATAATCATCAAAAACTGAATTGATAGCTGGTCCCATGTTTTTGAGGTCAAAAGGCACTGGATTCTTCATTGCATTTATTGCAAAATTACAATTCGCAAGATTTCTTTCCGCATCTTCCTTTGTATCTGGATTGATGTGTAATTTTTTCAGATAACGTTCGTAATCTTTTTTAGCATCTTCATATCGTCCTATGCTTACTTCAAGAGTTGCAAGGTTATAGAAGTTGCCTAAATTGAAGCCGGGGTTGATTGAAATTGCATTTACATATTCCTCTATTGCCTTTTCTGTTTGATTTCTATATTGAAGAATGTCGGCATACAACAAATGAGGTTCGATAAAATTAGCATCTTTTTCGATGGCTTTTAATACCTCTTTTTCAGCATCTACATCTTTTCCTGCCTGATAAAGTTTAACAGCACTTTCAAAAGACGAAATAGCTTTTTTATTTGTTGAAGTATACTCCCCAGGAGGCAATTGCGCTATGCAAGAAGAAAAAAAGAAGATTGTAGTAAATAAAAACAGAATTTTTTTCATAGGAAATGTTATAAATAAAATGGTCAAACAGCTCTTTATTTCAATACGAATATAAAAAAACATAAGCATGTTGAACAGTCGAATTCAATTATCATTCCAATTAGGGAATATTCATGTATTTATGCGTTTGCAAGGAAACATTCCACTTTGGGTGAGCCATCACATAATCAACAATAAGAGGCATCATTTCTTTACTCTTACTCCATTCAGGCTGCAAAAATAATTTACATTCCGGGGAAACAAATGCAGCATTTTTTTCGGCCCATTCAAAATCATTTTTATTATGAATAATCACTTTTAATTCGCTGGCCTTTTTATAATTTTCAGGCAAAGGAGAACTTGTTTTCTTTGGCGAAAGACAAACCCAATCCCAAATACCAGTCAATAAAAATGCTCCGGATGTTTCGATGAATGTTTGTATCCCTTTATTCTTAAATTGCATTGTTATATATTCGAGATTGTACATGCTTGGTTCACCACCTGTAACAACAACTGCTTTACCAGGAAATGCACTCGCGTTTTCAATAATCTGATCCGTTTTGGTAAGGGGATGTAAAGAGGCGTCCCAACTTTCTTTCACATCACACCAATGGCAACCGACATCGCACCCGCCAACACGAATGAAATAGGCAGGTTTTCCTGAGTGAAATCCTTCTCCTTGAATGGTATAAAATTCTTCCATCAAAGGCAATTCAATTCCTTGCTCTAATAATGTTTTATCTTTTGCTTCCAATTAAAAGTATTTATTGATATGCATAATAATGGGAAACAAATCTAATCAAATATCAGATAGAATTAGCATTAAATCAATAATTTCGAAGTACTATTATAAATAAATAAAAGCAATTTTTAGGCGAAATTAACCTGTTAAAAAAAATGATATTTGGATACTAATTATCTTTTATTTTTCAAAAATAAATTCTATTTTTAAAAAAAAATAATTTAAATCAAATAAATATTATAAAACATGTACGGACTTGTTAATAAAGCGATTCAAGATTTAGTCTGCGAAAAATTCGGTAAAGACAAATGGGCTGAAATAAAAAAACTATCTAATTTTGAAGATGATTTTTTTATAGGTTTACAACCTTATCCAGACTCCCTCACCTATAGCTTAGTTCATAATGCATCTAAGGTTCTGGGAGCAGAGTCAAATATTATCATGGAAGCATTTGGAGAATATTGGATTCTTTATACTGCAAACGAGGGTTATGGAGAAATGCTAAATTTAGCAGGCAATAGCCTCCCTGAATTTTTAAACAATCTTGACATGCTGCACAATCGCGTAAATAATATTATGCCCGAATTAGTTGCACCTCAATTTAGTACTAGAAATGAAACACCAAATTCTATTGAGTTAGAATATAGATCTAAAAGAGAAGGAATGACACCAATGGTTATAGGACTTATTAGAGGACTTGGGAAAAGATTTAATATCGAAAAAATTCAAATCACTCATATTCAGGAAAAAAACGAAACAAATGGCTGTCATATCTTTAAAATTGAATGGTAGTTAAACTATTTCGAATAGATTTTTTTTCAACAAAAAAAAACAATTTAAATATTAATAAAACTCCTAAAACTAAATTTTGTGAAACAAAAATTAGCTTTATTTGTTTTAAAAAAAACTAATAGAAATCAGAAAGGATTTTATAGGTTAAAATTTATAGTTACTTTATAATAATTGATATTATCCCAAAATGAATATAATTAATAATGATATAGGAGATGTTTTTTCTTTTAATAAAACCATTCCAATTCTTAATTACACCACTCCTTATTTCCTTATAATTGATTCCTCTAATTCCATAATCGAAATTGGGAAGAATTTTATAAATTCAATTGATGGAATTAAAATTGGCAGCTCATTCGAGGATTTTTTTATTTGGGAATCCCAACTTAATACGAAAGAAACTTTTAAAGCGGAAAGATTGTTGTTTTTTACATCTAAAAATAAAAAACAAAGATATAAGTGTACCGTTTTAAAAATTGAAAACGAATCTTTTATTATTCTTGCTAATGCAGTAATTAACTCTCAGTATAATCTTTTGGATTATAAACTTTCATTAAACGACTTCCCGAAACATGATTATATCGCGGAATATGTTTTTTTACAGCAAGCTTCAACAAAAGGACTCGAGGAATTAAAATTATTTAATCAATCTTTAAATAATACAAATAAAGAATTGGTTTTATCAAAACAAATGCTTGTTAATGCTAATGCAATTTTAGAAAAAAGAGTGAATGAACGTACAAATGAATTAGTTCAAAAACAAATTGCTCTTGAGGAATCTCTTGAAAAACTTTTTAATATTCAAAAAGAAATGATTCAGCAAGAAAAAATGGCTACATTAGGTTTATTAATTGCTGGAATTTCACACGAAATAAATACGCCACTTGGAGCAATCAACGCATCCTGTCAAACGTTGATTGATACAGTTAAAAAAGACATTATATCGGAATTAAATGATTTGAATTTTAATGACTATAAAAGTGCTATCAGTTTGTTATCTATCGTTAATTATGAAAAAAAATATTTAACAACAAGAGAGGAGCGAGAATTATTATCAACTATTTCACAACAGTTAAATATAAAAACACCTTATGTTAATGAAACAAATTTTTATTCTCGGAAAATATTAGAAATGGGCTTTAGTGAAATTGACCCAACATTGATTTCGTTTTTAGAATTACCTAACAGAAGAAAAATATTTTCAATTGCAAGTGGATTTGCGAGATTAAACAGAGTTTTAAATACTATCTCAATAGCTACAAGTAGAGCAACAAAGGTTGTAAAAACTTTAAATAATTATTCCCATGGAAACTTAAATGGAGTATTAACAACATTTAATCTAAAAGAAAGCTTTGAAAACACAATTTCACTGTTATCGAATAAAATAAAAAATGGATCAAATGTCAATATAAATATTCACGATACTATTTTAATTACAGGTAATCAAGATGAGCTATCACAAGTTTGGACGAATATAATTAACAATGCATTACAAGCAAGTAATAATAAATGTACTATTAAAATTGATTATTTTTTAATTAATAATTTGTATCATAGTATTATTATTTCTAACAATGGACCAGCGATCCCAAAAGATTTATTGTCAAAAATTTTCGAGCCATTTTTCACAACAAAACAACTGGGTCATGGTTCTGGAATGGGCTTAGATATTGTAAAAAAAATAATTGAAAAACATAGTGGTAAAATCCATGTCGAAAGCAATGAAAAAGCCACTGCTTTTGAGATACAAATACCTTTAAAAGTTATAAAAGATGAATAGAATAGCAATTGTTGCCGTAGATGATGAAAAGTTAATTCTTGATTCAATTAGAGATCAAATTGAAAAAAAATTTGGAGACAAATACCAAATTGAATTTGCTGAAAGTGCAGAAGAAGGATTAGACATTTGTTCCTATCTTGTTGCAGAAGGAGTATCTTTATTGTTAATAATAACTGACTACCAAATGATTGGTATTAAAGGTGATGAATTTGCATCTATCCTTAGGCAAAAATACCAAAATATAAGTATAGTAATGATAACCGGCCATATGAAACAAGAAAAATTTAATGAATTGATTGAGTCAAAAATTGTCAAGAAAATTATTGAAAAACCTTGGCAAGAAAAGGAATTAATTGATATTATAAATGAAGTTTCTAGTCATTTTCTAAAAAACAACTTATGAAAAACAAAATTTGTATATTGATAGTTGATGACGATCTAATCCTTCTTGAGTCACTTAAAATGCAGTTAGAAAGCTTTTTACCTTCAAAATATCTTCTAGAAGCTGCGTCATCTTTTGAAGAATGTGTAATTATTTGCAATGATTTAGTTGAACAAAATATTAGGATTGCAATAGTAATAACAGATTTCAATTTAGAAAACTACAAAGGCACTGATGTAATTCGAATGATTAGAAATGCAAACCCAAACAACATAAACGCCATTCTGACTGGCCAATATGATACCATTGCTATTCAAGAACTCGTTAATGAAATAAGATTAGATTTTTTCTTCAATAAGCCATGGCATTTTGAAGAACTAAAAACCTTTGTTGAAAAGAGCATTGAAATATATGAAAAAAGAGAAAATTAATCTATCTCTTTTATTCTATCTGTGAATTCAGTTAATTGTATTTCAAATTGAAAAGGATCAAAAACCTTTTTTAGTTCAGGTATAAAACGCTTACCGTATTTCAAATAATAAGGTGCGAAATTTTCATATCGTTCTTGTAAAGTTCCATTCGGAAAAAACTTATCCTTGATTTTTCTGATTTGATTTAAATTCGTTTCCTGTTTTTGTTTTACTGACTTAATAATTTTACTTTCAATCGTATTCAAACCTTTTAATACTTTTTGCAACTCCGATTCTACAGTTGCTTTTAAGGTAACATCTATTGATGAAGCTTTAATTGAAAGCTCATTATAAGTAGATCTTATTTTTTGTTCTTGATCTGACAAGGAGATATCAGAATTTTTATTTACAAAATCCTTTATCAGTTGTTCGGTATCTTCAAAAATTGCCTCTGAAGTTAAGCCTAGCTTCTGCATGTGCTGACCTGTTTTTTCATCACTCAATATTGCAAAATTCCTTGGTATAAGAACAGGAAATATTATTTTGTGGTGATCAAACATAGCCTTATACTCTAACCAATAAGCGATCTCACCAGGGCCACCAACATAAGCCAAGTTTGGCAAAATTAGTTGTTGGTATAAAGGACGAAGCACAACATTCGGACTATAATCACCGGAAGCGTATGACAATGTTTCTGGAGTCGCTTTTTCAATTCTAACGCGATCTGTATCTGTGAGCTTGAAAAAATTGATCTCGCGAGGATTGACTTGGGCTTTATGACCAATTTTTTCAAGGTCAGCAATTGTTTTATTGACTATTTTAAAATTTGTATTATTAACAATATCATCTTTAATAATATCAGATAAAGAATCTTTTAAACGAGCATCATCAGCATCCAGAATGATTAAGCCATAATCCGAAAAAAGTTGGTGAACAAGATATCGTGTGGCTTCTGAAAGCGTTTGTTGATTTAAATATGAATCTCTAAAAAGTTGAATTAATGATTTTGCATTTTCCGATTCGCCAAGTAGTTGACTTAATTCGTAAATAACAATATCCATTGTATCTGTATTCAATCTTCCTACAGCTCCTTTCGCAGCATTTTTCCAACTAACAGTTTTACCAAACAAATGAATGGAGCTAATCTCTACAAAATCGTGGTCTTCACTTGCCATCCAATAAACAGGAACAAAATTTTGCTCTGGGTAATTTTTTTTTAATTCCTCGGCCAAATTAATAGTTGAAAGAATTTTGTAAATAAAATACAAAGGACCTGTAAATACGCATAACTGATGACCTGTAGTGACAGTAAAAGTATTTTTATTTAATAAAAGTTGAATATTATTGAAGTGTAGATCGCTCTTTTTAAAGTTCGAATACTGATCAGTTAACACGTCAACCAATAGTTTTCTGTTTATGTTTTCACTGCTCATTTCTTCAATAACCTGTTTGAAGGAATCAATATGAGGAACATGCGAATAGAAGGAGCGAAGTTTTGTATCTCCGCTGATATAGTCTAAAAAGAGTTGTGAGAACTGCTTTGAAGCTGCAAAAGGAATACTATTTTTTTTAAACGTCATAATAAGTATACAAATGTAACGAAATCGAAATTATAAATGGTAAATTAACAATTAGCAATATGAAACGTATATTCGATTAAATTTGTAAAAAAAATCCATATGGAAAACACAGAACATATAAATCCTTGGACAACATTAACAACAGAAAATGTTTACGATTCACCTTGGATAGGACTAACAAAGCATAATATATTAAATCCAAATGGGAATCCGGGAACCTATTCTGTGGTTCATTTTAAAAACAGAGCTTTAGGAGTATTACCATTAGATGAAGATTACAACACATGGATTGTTGGGCAATACCGCTACCCTATCAATCAATATTCGTGGGAAATACCTGAAGGTGGAGGAAATTGGGAGGTTGCCCCCTTGGATTCGGCAAAGCGGGAATTGCTTGAAGAAACAGGAATTACTGCAACTAAATGGACTAAGATTCAGGAAATGTATTTAAGCAATTCAGCTAGCGATGAATATTGCACCTTATATATTGCTCAGGAGCTTAGCTTCGGAGATGCATCACCAGAAGACAACGAACAGTTAGAGGTCCGCAAACTTCATTTCGATATTTTATACAACATGGTAGAATCTGGTGAAATTAAAGACAGCTTGACGGTAGCAGCAGTTTTAAAAACAAAATTATTGATGCTTGAAGGTAAAATATGACATTGACTATCAGTCGAACGTTTTTTGGTAACGCAGCTCTTTGAATTGTAAAATAATGTAAAAAAAATGATTAAAAACCTTATACAACTTAGGGAATAAGATCATCACCAAAAATCAAAAAAACAATAACATTCGAACTATAATTAATTAAAACTTTAAAAATAATTAAACAATTTCGCCATAAAGATCATAATCCTCGGCAGAAGTTATTTTAATATTAGCAAAATCACCAACTCTTATATACTCTTTATCTGCCTTAACAAGTACTTCGTTATCAACTTCAGGAGAATCAAACTCGGTGCGTCCAATGAAATAATCCCCTTCTTTTTTATCAAATAAAACTTTGAATGTTTTGTCTATTTTTTTTTGATTAAGATCGTATGATATTCCCATCTGTAAAGCCATTACAGCTTCGGTTCTTGCTTGTTTTGTTTTTGCCGACACATCATCTTTTAATAAATAGGCATGTGTATTTTCTTCATGGGAATATCCGAAAATTCCTAGACGTTCGAATCGTGTTTGTTCCACCCATTCTAGCATTTCTTCGTGATCTTGTTTAGTTTCTCCGGGATATCCTGCAATTAAAGTTGTACGGAGTGCAATACCTGGAACTTTATCGCGGATTTGATTCACCAGATCGATTGTTTTTTGCTTGGTTGTCCCTCTTCTCATACTCTTCAACATATTATCGCTGATGTGTTGCAAAGGCATATCCAGATAGTTGCAAATATTTTTACGTTCATTCATTACATCTAAAACATCCATCGGAAAACCAGCCGGAAAGGCATAATGTAAACGAATCCATTCTATTCCGTTCACATCAGAAAGTTGTTTCAATAGTTCGGAGAGATTTCGCTTTTTGTAAATATCCAGACCGTAATAGGTAAGATCCTGTGCAATCAACATCAATTCTTTTGTTCCATTTTTCGCTAAATGCTTTGCTTCTTTTACCAAATCTTCAATTGAACGGGAAAGATGTTTTCCGCGCATTAATGGAATGGCACAGAAAGAACAAGGGCGATCGCAACCTTCAGAAATTTTAAAATAGGAAAAGTGATGGGGTGTTGTTAACAGACGTTCACCAACTAATTCGTGTTTGTAATCCGCTTTCAATGTTTTTAACAAACGGGGCAATTCTCGTGTACCAAAATATCCATCTACATTCGGAATTTCTTTTTCCAATTCTGGTTTATAGCGTTCACTCAAGCAACCCGTCACATATACTTTATCTACTAATCCTGCTTTTTTAGCATCCGCGTATCGAATTATCGTATCAATACTTTCTTGTTTTGCATTATCTATAAATCCGCAAGTGTTAATAATCACTATACTTGAATCATCTTCTGTACTTTCGTGTTGAACATCAAAATTGTTAGCTTTCAACTGTCCCATCAATACTTCACTATCAACAATATTCTTAGAGCAACCGAGTGTAACTACGTTTACTTTATTTTTTTTAAGTGTTTTTGTTTTCAATTTTATAAATTTAATCCTCTACAAAGATAGTTAATCAAGTCTAAATATAATTATTGAAAATTAATTATAGCAACTATTTTATAGCAATTATTTTTATCCCTTACTATGATCAAAGCGTATTGCTTAAAAAAAAAATCAAACACACGAATACTAAAAATTGAAAACTAATAAAGGAATTTATCGAGAATATAGATTGGTAGAACTTACAAAGACAATGAAAACGAGAAAAAAACTATTTAAAAAGGCTATCAACAAATTCGTGTTTGTTAAATACTTGGAGATCCTCTAACCCTTCACCAACGCCAATATATTTTACTGGAATTTTGAAGGAGTCGGAAATACCAATTACAACGCCCCCTTTTGCAGTACCATCTAATTTTGTTAAAGCAAGAGCATTAACATCAGTAGCGGCAGTAAACTGTTTACATTGTTCAATTGCATTTTGTCCGGTAGAAGCGTCAAGCACCAATAATATCTCATGAGGAGCATCGGGAATGATCTTTTTCATGACATTTTTAATTTTGGTTAGCTCTGTCATTAAATTAATTTTGTTGTGTAAGCGCCCTGCAGTATCAATAATAACAACATCAGCATCTTTTGCAACGGCCGAGGTTAATGTATCGAAGGCAACTGAGGCAGGATCTGCATTCATACCTTGAGAAACCAAAATTGCATCCGTGCGTTCAGCCCAGATTTTAATTTGATCAACAGCTGCAGCGCGAAATGTATCAGCAGCACCGATCACAACCTTTTTTCCAGCTTTTTTAAATTGATGAGAAAGTTTTCCTATAGTAGTAGTTTTACCAACACCATTTACGCCAACAACCATAATTACATAAGGTTTTTTACCAACAGGCGTATCAAAATCAGCTTTATCTTCTTGTCCGTTAGAAACCAACAATTCGGCAATAACTTCTCTCAAAAGTTCATTCAATTTTGAAGTTTCAACTTTTCTTTCTTGGGCAACCCGTTTTTTTATTTTTTCAATAATCCTTAAAGAGGTTTCTACTCCAATATCGGATGTCATGAGAATTTCTTCTAAATTTTCAAGAACTTCGTCATCAATTGTTGCTTTTCCCAAAATCGCATTTGCGACTTTACTGAAAAAGCTTTGTTTTGTTATAAAAAGGCCTTTATTAAGACTCTCCTTTTTTTCTTTACTGAAAAAATTAAAAATGCCCATTTTTTTTGATTCTGTTTATTCCACAATAAAGGTGGGATTATATAAAACAATAAAAGCTTCCCCTTGTTTAGGAGGAAGCCTTTAAAAAATAATCCTTTTAATACTATTACTTTTTTAAGAAGTCTTGAATGTGATCATTGTGAATGATCTCTTCTTTAAAAGAATATGCACCTGTTTTAGGTGATTTTACCATTTTAATCACTTTTGTAAAGTTATTTCCTTTACCAGATTTAAGTGTTGCGACAACCTTCTTAGCCATTGTGTTATAAGTTAAAAGTTTAAAAGTTAAAAGTAAAAAAGTTCAAATGAACTTAGCCTAAAGCTTTAAACTAGATTATTTAATTTCTTTATGAACAGTTACTTTTTTCAAGATACGGTTGTATTTTTTCAACTCTAATCTTTCGGTGGTGTTTTTTTTGTTCTTTGTTGTAACATATCGTGACGTTCCCGGCATTCCACTGTCTTTATGCTCAGTACATTCCATGATCACCTGAATTCTACTACCTTTTTTAGCCATTGTATTATTTGTTTTTCAAAATTGGAGTGCAAATGTAAAATTTTTAATTGAAATCCACAATATATTTAAATAAATATCATTGGAAAAGCAGATAAAATCCTATTTTATAGTATTAAGTAGGCTTTCTTCCTTCATCAGCGCTTCTATTTCTTCAATTTTCTTTGGCAATTTCCCTGACAATACTTCTGGGTTTCCAGTAGTTATAAGGATATCATCTTCAATTCGAACACCAATATTCCACCACATCGGATCACAAGTAGACCCTGCAGGAATATATATTCCTGGTTCAACCGTGATAATACTTCCTGGTATCAATTTCCCATAATTCCCTGGATCATGAACATCTAAGCCTAAATAATGAGATGTTCCATGAAAAAAATAGTCAAGATAATCGTTATTATTTTTGATAATCCCTTGTTCGAGTAATCCCTTTTGAATAACAGCAACAGCAGCTTTATGGGCAGCACGGAATTCTGCACCGGCTATACATGCTTTAATTCCCGCCTCTTGTGCTTCCAACACAATGTTATAGATTATCTTTTGTTGTTCAGAAAACGTTCCATCAATCGGCAATGTTCGTGTTATATCAGCTGTATATCCATGATATTCGGCTCCGGCATCAATCACTAGGAGATCCATGTTCGCTAATTTTCTGCGATTAGTTTCATAATGAAGAACACATGAATTCTCTGAACCACCAACTATTGATGGGTAACCAACATATTCGGAACCTTGGTTTTTAAACATGTATTCAACAATCGCTTGGGCCTGATACTCTTTCATACCGGGTTGCAACGCTTTCATTACTTCAGAATGAGCTTTGCAGGTCATATCTATTGCCTTACGCATCAGTAATAGCTCTTCTGCTTGCTTTATTTCCCTTAGTGAAGCCATCCAGCCTTCCAGATTCACTTTGTCTATATTTGTTGTATGCGACGAAGTTTTAGTCCTGAAGTGCTTAATTAAACTATATAGATCGCCTTTATTATTTATGTCGTCTCGCACATCGTCATTAAACTCCTTGTGATATATGTTTTTAAAGTTGGCAAAATCTATCTTATAATCTGCGAATTGAGTGTTCGTAAATACATTCGTAAATCCTAATTGTAAAGCAACCCCAGCAGTTCCTAATATTTTTCCAGTCCACATTTCCTTTGAAGGGTCGCGATCTTGAACAAAAATAAGTTCTTTCGTAAAAATTGTATCATAAAATTGTTGTTCATCTTTAAAGATGATCATCATGGCATTGGGTTCAAGCAAGCCTGTGAGGTAGTAGAAATCGGGATCCTGATGATAAATAAATTTTGTATCATTTGCTCGTTGTCGTTCAGCACCCGAAAAAAAAACGGCACATGTATTATCCGGAAGATTCTTCCGCAGTGATTCTCTTCTGCCTTTATGGAAATCTTTTGTAAGAAGATCTGTATCATAATTCTGAGCAATGCCTTCAAAATAATATGATTGAAAAAGCAAAAGAATTAAAATCTTATTTTTCATATAACATACTTAAAAACAATAATTTAAATAATATCAATTAAAGCAATTTTTCTATTATTTTATTTTAAAAAATAGATTTTAAGGGCAAATATGTTCCTGCGTAAACTATTGAATAACTATTTAAAAAAAAACGTCACTACGAAATGTAGTAACGTTTTTTAATATAATTAAGTGTTGGTTTATGTATTATTTCTTTAAAAAACCTTCTAATCTGGCTTTTTTAACAACAGCAGCAACACCATTTTTGTTGATCGTTTTTAACGCAGAAGTAGAAATACGGATCGTTATCCACTTATCTTCTTCCGCTAAATAAAACTTTTTTGTTTGTAAATTCACGTTGAATTTACGTTTCGTTTTAGCATTTGAGTGAGATACTTTATTACCTACAATCGCTTTTTTTCCTGTTATTTCGCAAACTCTTGACATTGTATTTTGTATTAAATATATTCTATTTTATTTTTTAGGACTGCAAATAACGTAATTATTATTTAATTGACCAAATATTTTATTAATAAGTATTCTGATTCGTAAAATGTCTCTTTGAAAACTGAGTCAATTATCTGAAAACATTAAAACTGTAAATAAATCGGCATTACTTGATCCGATTGTTTTACCTGAATAATAATCCATATAAAAATCAGCATTATAGTCAAACGACCAAAGATAGAGATCCGGGAAAGTATATTTACAGAAAATACTTCATATGATTTAGGTACAAAGTGTATGATGTATCCGATTAACATAACTCCAAATACAATTCCATAGGCTTCTAGCATTGGCTTCCATGCTTGTGCATTAAAATTAGTAAATATCTGAATAAGGATTATTTGAGCATCCTGAAAACTACTTGCTTTAAAGAAAATCCAGCAGAAACATACAAAATGAAAGGTGATTGTAACTCCTAAAACACTATGCAATTTCGATTTTTTGAAATTGATCTGAAAGCGAGAGGCGATGGATGTGCTCATTTTATCTAATGCTAAAACAATTCCGTGCATTGCTCCCCAAACAATAAAGTTAACATGTGCACCATGCCAAAGTCCGCCCAGAATCATGGTAATCATCAGATTCAAATATTGGCGAAACTTCCCTACCTTGTTTCCACCCAATGAAATATAGAGATAATCTTTTAACCAGGAGGATAATGACATATGCCATCTCCGCCAAAATTCAGTAATACTGCTTGACTTATAAGGCGAATCGAAGTTTTCATTAATGGTAAAACCGATCCAACGTGCCATGCCAATTGCCATATCGGAATAACCCGAGAAATCGCAATAGATTACCATTGCATAACCGTAAACACCCAATAAGCATTCAATACCCGAATGACGTGATGGATCATCAAAAATATATTGTACATAATTTACATAAATATAGTCCGATATGACTACTTTTTTAAATAATCCACCCAAAATCAGATAGAGCCCTTTAGCAATATCTTCTTTGCTAATAAAAATATCTTTTCTGATTTGCGGAATAAAATCTGAAGCCCTCACAATGGGACCCATCACCAATTTTGGAAAAAAGGAAAGAAAAAAACAATAATCTAAAAAACTAGATACCGGCTTAAACTTACCTCGATAAACATCAATGGTATAGCTTAAGTTTTCGAAGGTGTAAAACGAAATACCGATGGGCAAAATAAGTTTCAAAGGTTTAACTTGTCCTAATTCCAGATCGTTTATGATTTCTATAAAAAAATCGGTGTATTTGAAATAGAACAGTAATCCTAAATTAATAATGATACTGAAGATCAAAATTGCATTTTTTCTACCTTTTGTTTTTGCTGTGTAGATCCAGTTAGATAAATTAAAATCCACTACCGCAGAGAGCAAAATAAATCCAAAATAAAAACCGCAAGCTTTATAAAAAAAATAAAGAGAAAAGATAGTAAAATAGACTACGCGAAGCAGTTTACGCTTATATAAAAACTGATATCCTAATAAAAAGATACAAAAGAAAAACAGAAAGAATCCACTATTGAATAACAAGGGATCTTTCGAGTTATAGGTTAACTGCGATATTAATTTGTCGGTATCGAACTGAACTTCAAACATTAATTTCCGGTGCTATTTTTTAGTTTTTTTATATTTTTCATAACCATACATCAAGGCATTGTAAAACAAATCGCCTTGGATTTGGTATCCTTTTCCACTGAAATGAACACGATCTTTGGCCGACAATTTTACAGCATACCACTTGCCCATTGAACCAAAACCACCCATCACTTCATAGAGGTCCCAATATGCAATGTTATGTTTTAAACAATAAGCTACAACAGTAGCTCTAGCTATTTTCATATCTGGATTTTTCACTCGTCCATTCCGTGTTTTCCGATACGAATCGGGAGGAGTTGTAATTAAAACAGCTGCAGTAGGGTTTATCGATTTTACGCTTACAACTAAAGAGTCAATACTTCTGTAAAATAAATCCTTATCAAAGCCTTTTGAAAAAGCTTCATTTGTTCCTAAGGAGATAATTACTAAATCGGAACTTAAATATGAGAGTTGTTGTGTAAAATATTTCGACATCACATAATGTCTGTATTCTGCACCATTCACGCCGATCATATTGTATAAAATGCCAGATGAATCGTTTTCCAATAACATTCCATATATACGAGTTATCTTTGATCCTATCGAATCAGAAATCTTGTTTCGAAGATAAATCTGACGAATAGGTTTATCGAACTTCAATTCAGAAACAAAAGGATTTGAAGATGTATCAGTAGGTTTAAATACGCCTCTTTCACAATTTAATTCGTCACAGATGCTGATATCAAAATTATTCAATCCTTTTTCATGGAACAAACTGAATTTTGTAAAGCTATATCCGAGATTGGGCTGATCTTTTATAGTCAGATTAATTTCTGCTAGTGAGTCGCACGTCTCAATTGTAAAACCGCTGACACCTATTGGTAAAGGATTTTCGAAGAATACATTGCGTTTGTAATTCCAAGAAACATTGGATGTTGTTTTGTATGAGATTGGCTCATTGCTTTTTGCGGAGCGGTATGGAAACACTAAACCCCTTCCTGCATTTCCGAATCTCAGTTGAAGTTTTTGTCGCATAGCTCCCGAAAAATGATCTGCTTGAATATGGGAGTCGCCAATATGAATGATGTTTACGCGGCTATTTTTATTCTGTTCTAATAAATAAAGTTTTTCATAAAATGAGGTCAATGAAACACTGTCATTTTCAATTCGATTACTATTTTTTTTTATAAACGCGTATTGTTTGTATGCCGCAGAATCAAGTGTTTGGGCCATGCAATCTGACCATTTAAAAAAAGGGATGAAGTAAGACACGAATAGTAGCAATAAAAATTTATTCTTCATCTTGATTTTTTGTTGAATCTTTTTCTAAGGGAGCATTTCCCTCCTTAGGCTTATCCGAAATTGAAAGAGCTCTTTGTTTTTTATTGTAATCATTATATTCAGTAATCATTTTACTGAACAATAATTTCCCAACTTTGCGGGCTCCTTTAAAATTAAAATGCGTATAATCTTTATTAGCGAAAGTTGTATCCCCTTCCACCCATTTTACCATTGATCCATATCCTCCCATGGCATCGTATAAACTCCAAAAAGCCAATTTATTATCCCTTGCCATTCGTTTTTGTGCTTCCACTAAAATAGGAACACTTGGGTCCGTTTGATAAACACCTTCTTTTCGATAACTTTTATCACCAACACTAATTAACAAAATACTTGCATTAGGGAAACTCGCTTTGATATGTTTAATAACAACATTCATTCCTTTTTCGTACCAAGAAAAATCGGTAACACGGGGATCAACTGCATTTAACCCGTATTCCAAAATTATCAAATCATAATCAAAGCAAGCATTTGTAGCGCTATATATAGTTTTTTTTACTTTTTGTATTGGCAAACCCGAATTGCCTCTGAATGAAAAATTATCTACAATTACGCCACTATCACACTCCATACTAAATCCAAAAATATCAAGGGGTGTATTACACTGAAAACGAGCGTTAACCTGCTGAGAAAAGGTATTTATAACCAATTGATTCACTTCATTTGAACCAATCAATTTATATCTATTACCATTAATGATTACAAAATTATCGCCTTCACTTTTACCGTAAAGTAATTTTGTTTCATAAAATTTATTCAAATGTTTTTTATTAACCGCAGTATATTTCACCCAACTACCTGAAGTGAAATTATTAGAATCAATAACTGTTGTTGTATTTGGAACAAAAGAAAAACCAGCAATTCCTAAAGAATGATTTTGTGGTATATTTTCTAATAAATTATAGGTAGTCCAGCCACCAAAAGAATGGATAACACTGGTTCTAAAACCTGAAACAATGGAGGTGATAGGTATATAACCAACACCATTACCACCAAAAAAATCCTGCATACAATCTCGGAAATCTTGAGAAATAAGGTCGCCTTCAATCATTGAATCGCCAAAGTATGCGATACGGGTTTTACTCTTTTTCTTTTTAAGAAGGTTAAGCGATTGGAAGAAATGTGACAAAGCAGAACTAGAATCGGTAACGAAGTCAACTATATTGCTTGAATCAGTTTGGCGGAAAGCATATTCGGAACTATCCTTTGCAATAATAGAATCGTTGATAACTGGATTCGTAAGAGGTACTTTTTTGAGAATCCCTTTTTGCAATATATCAGCAAGAGGATCTACTTTTTGGGTTTTAAAACCAAATAAAATAAATTCTGTTTTCAATTGTGAGCAAATGAGCAAAATGATGGTAACAGAAAGTACCATTATAAAAGGTTGTGAATGCCTGTTTTTATTGCTCATTTAAAGATAAAAGAAATTGAATTCAAATATACTGTTTTGCTTTGGAGGTAAACTGTGGTAATAAAAAATAAAATAAAAAACGTCCTGTTTATAAACAGGACGTTTTTTTATTTATCATCTATGATTTTTAATGGTTGTGTCCATCATTAGGACCATGTTGATCGGCAGCTTTCACATCAACCAATTCCACATCAAAAGTCAATTCAGCCTTTTCAGGAATCATTGGTGGGCGACCTTGTTCACCGTATGCTAATGCATATGGAATAACCAAACGTAATTTATCACCAATGCTCATTAAGGCAATACCTTCGTCCCAACCCGGAATAACACGACCTTGACCTAAAGGAAATTCAATTGGTTCTCCACGTTCAACAGAAGAGTCAAACATTTTACCATCAGCCAGATAACCAGAATAATGAACTTTCACGGTGCTTCCAGCAGAAGCTTTTACAGCAGATCCCGCTTTTTTCACTTCATAATATTTCAGACCGCTTGGAGTGGTTTTAGCCTCTAAACCTTTTATATCAAATAAAGCAGGTGCGGTTATCACTTTCACATTCAACATTTCGATATCCATGACTAAATCGGAGTTTGGAGGAATGATTGGTGGATAACCGGCAGCGCCCAGAGCTAATTCGGCAGGAATAATCAATTTTGCTTTTTCACCTTTACGCAATAAAGCGATACCTTCATCCCAACCTGGCATTAATTGTTTTTGTCCAACTTTAATAGAAAGTGGTTGCGCACGTTCAACAGAAGAATCAAACATTTTGCCATCCGCTAAAAAGCCTGAATAATTAAATTCAGCAATAGTACCAACAACAGCTTGTTCGCCTGTTTTATTTTCCTGAATGATAATGTATTTCAGTCCGCTCGCGGTTTTAATTGTATCCTTACCTTTTACATCCCAAGCACGAATGCCTTCTTTGATATCGATTAATTCAACATCAAAAATAAGGGTGGAATTAGCAGGGATTTTACCATTGGCTTGTGCACCGTAACCAAGTTCAGGTCCGAATTTAATGGTAGCTTTATCGCCAATCTGCAAGAGTAAAAAAGCCTCATCCCAACCTTTAATCACCTGTCCGGCACCTAGTTTAAATTCAAAAGGCTGCCCGCGATTAACAGAAGAATCAAAGACCGTATCATTAGTAAGTTTACCTGTATAATGAACAATTACTTTATCACCAGTTTGAGGCTTTTTACCACTTCCCTTTTCAGTAATTGTATATTCTAATCCGGATGCTGTTTTCACTGTTTTTGTTTTTTTTACTTTCTGGCTTTTAGGTTTTTCCTGAGCAACCACAGCAATTGTAGCGCAAGCCAAAAGAATTGTTATTATTTTTTTCATATCAGACTATTGTTTTAAAATACAATGAATCAATTTAGTTTACTTTTTGTCCTTGAATTACTTTCGGAGCAGCAGCAGCAGCAGGTGCTGGACTAATGCTTACTAATTCAACATCAAATACCAAAGGTGAAAATGGAGGAATTGGTCCACCACCCTGAGCACCATATCCAATTGCGGAAGGAATGATCAATTGCCCTTTGGATCCAACGCTCATCAGCATAATACCTTCATCCCAACCCGGAATCACTTGACCTTGTCCTAAAGGAAATTCAATTGGTTCGTAAGGTCTGCGTTCATCAAAGGTGCCCGAAGCTTTAGCAGTAGCTTCATCACTTGTATCAAAAACAGTTCCGTTTAATAAACGACCAGTATAATTTACTTTTACAAGTTCACCAGCCTTTGGTTTTTTACCACTTCCTTTTTTGCTTTCAATGAAATATAAGCCACTTGATGTTGGTTTTGTAGTAATTTTATTGTCTTCCAAATATTTAGAAAAGATCTTCGGCTCTTCGTTTTTAAGCATTTCCATCCTTGCTTTTTGCTCTTCCATTTTTTTATTGCGTTCTGCTTCAGCTTCTGCTTTTGAAGTAATTTTTTCAAGTTTTGCATCAAAGGTTAGCATGCTTCCTTTTTCTATATACGGAGGAAGTGTTGGAGCTTTAAATGTAACCAAGTAAACAGAATCAGCACTAATAATAAAACTAGCACTATCGCCAACACCCATCATAGATAAAGCTTCTTCAAAAGAACCCTTGAAGGTGGCTTTTTGCAGGGGAAATTCAATATAATTTGTACCACTTGGATTTCCAACTTTAGAATCGAACAAAATAGAATCTTTACTGTTTTTGTAAGTCATTATTAAACGTACAATATCACCTTCAACAGGTTTTACAGCATTTTCATCTTGTTTATAAAACTGATAATACAATCCATTTTCAGTGGATTCATATCCCGGATAAGGAGATTTTGTACATGCAGAGATCGTTACAACAACACCTACAGCAATTGCTACCATTGATTTTGTAAAAGAAATTTTCATTTTGATTTATTGTTTTTTAGTTAAATTTAATAATTCTATTTCGTAAATAACTGTTGTATATGGAGGAATAATTCCAGTTGAAGAACCATCTTCTCCGTATGCAAGATGCGAAGGTATAATAAATTTTGCTTTTGCACCTTCATTCATCAAACAAATTGCAGATTCTAATCCTTTAATTACCTGTCCCTGTTCTCCAAAAATGTATTCTAAAGGTTGTCCGCGATCATAGGTAGATTCAAAAATTTTACCATTTAAAAAAGATCCTGTATAGTTCAACTGAATAGTGTTTCCTCGCTCAGGATGCGCTCCTGCCCCTTGGGTGATAGGCAAGTAAAACATTCCATTATGAAGAAGTGAAAAAGAGACTTTAGAGGTATCAATAAAAAGTTGTATTTTTCTTTGTTCCTCAATATCCCGGTCTTCAATAATAGATTCGAAGCGATGAAGCTCCACATCGTATTCCTTTTTATTAAAAATACGGTGAAGCTTAACATCCATAATAACAACAGCCTCTTTTTTTAGAAAAAATGGCAGAGGTGTTTTAAAGAATCTAGTAAAAAGATTGGAAGCGTCAACAATAAAAGAGACACTATCGCCTTCATTCATAGAACTTAAACCTTCTTCGAAGCTACCTTTGAATGAAGAATGGTTAAAAGGGAGTATTATCATTCCAATGTCGTTGCTCGATTTCGTATCCATAAAAACGGAATCCTTATCGGTTTTATAAGTAATGTTTAGTTGCAGGTAATCACCAATATTGGCTTTGCGTTTCCCATCTCCAATCATTTGTAGCTTGTAAAACAAGCCGGAATCGGTTTCTGTGAAACCCTTATAGGTTGAATTGTTCCAGCAGGATGCTAAAACTAAAACAAGAAAAAAAAAATATATTTTCTTGGTCTTCAAAATCTTATTTTATTGAAAGCAATTCTAAATCATATAATACAGATGCTCTTGGTGGTATTCTGTTTTCATCTCCAATTAGTCCGTAGGCCAAATGAGAAGGCAGAATTAGAACAGCTTTATCGCCAACATGCATGTATTTCACACCTTCGTGTAATCCGGTTTCTACGCTGCTTTTATCAACTACAAATTCGTAGGATCCTGTTGAATCCGAAGAGTAGCATAGCGTACCATCCAACAGGCTTATCTTAAAATTTAATTTAACATGTTGTTCGGTTTGAGGCGAGAGTCCTGATCCTTTTTGAGTAATCATATATCTTAAGCCACTGCCGGTGGTTGTCATTCTCCATTTTTTGTGCTTTACATACTGATCAATCTCGTCACTTTCGCGCTTAACATAAATCTTATTCGCATCCACCAGTTTATCTTTAAATTCTTTGCTTTCAAGATCTGTTTTTTTGGTAACATGTGTTTGATTATTACCACAGGATAGCTGAAGCAATGTGGTTGAATAAACAAAGGCGATAATGAAATAATTTTTAAGGATCATTTATTTTCGATTAAGCTGTGTTTTGTACTCAGGTAAAAGCGATTCAAATTTTTGAATTGTTTTCTTCATACCCGACTCACTCATTCCTCCTGCTGCATTTTTATGTCCGCCTCCACCAAAATGATTACGTGCAAATTGATTCACATCAAAGCTGCCTTTTGAGCGGAATGACATTTTTACAATCCCGTCACGCTCAACCAAAAATGCAGCGAATCGGATTCCTTCAATTGAAAGAGCATAATTTACCACACCTTCCGTATCCCCTTTTTGATAGTTGTATTTTAACAGTTCACTTTCGGTGAGGTAAAAATATGCCGTTTTGAACTCTTTCATTACCACAAGTTTCTCACTTAAACTAAAACCCAATAATTTTATTTTACCTTCGGTATTTCCATCATAGATCCTATTATGGATCTCCGCATTTTCTGCCCCTGCTTCAATCAAAGAGGCAATGATATAATGTGTCTTGGCGGTAGTTGAAGGAAATCTGAATGAACCTGTATCCGTCATAATGCCTGTATACAAACAGTTAGCGATATGTTTATTCATCATTTTTTTATGTCCCATCAATTGCATGAATTCAAAAACAAGTTCACACGTTGAACACGCCTGAACATTATGCAGCATAAAGTTTGCAAAATCATCAGGTTGCTGATGGTGATCAATCATAAACTTAATAGCAGTAGACGTTGCAACTTCATTACCAAGTAAATCAATACGCTTTAATGAATTAAAATCAAGACAAAAAATGATATCCGCTTTGGCTACCAAGGATTTTCCTGATTTCGGATTTTTAGAAAAATCCGTTACTTTTTTATTGCCAGGCAGCCAGCATAAAAAAGAAGGATAATCATTTGGAGTAATCACATTTACTTTATGATCAAGTTGTATTAAATAATTATATAATCCGAGTGAAGACCCCATTGCATCGCCATCGGGTGACCAATGTGTAATGATTACAATATTCTTGGGCTTGCTTAAAAACGTTTTTGTATCTTTAATTTGTTTTGCATTCATAGGCCGTAAATTTACGACAATTTGCTTGTCTTTTTTAAATCTTTATTTATTAGGAATATTACTTTATGTGGATATTTTTATAATTTTGCACCCGAATTTTCAAATTAACAAATCAACCAATAACAAAATGGCAACAAACAGAACATTTACAATGATTAAACCCGATGCAGTTGAAAACAATTACATCGGTGGGATTTTAAAGATGATTAACGAAGCAGGGTTTCGCATTGTAGCAATGAAATACACTAAATTGTCAGCAGAAGCAGCAGGTACATTTTACGAAGTTCACAAAGAGCGTCCGTTCTACGGTGAGTTAGTTTCTTATATGTCTTCAGGTCCGATTGTTGCTGCAATATTAGAAAAAGAAAACGCTGTAGCAGACTTCAGAACGTTAATTGGTGCTACTGATCCTACAAAAGCAGATGAAGGAACAATACGTAAAACATATGCAAAATCAATTGCTGCAAATGCCGTTCACGGTTCAGACAGCGATGAAAATGCACAAATAGAAGGTGATTTTTATTTTTCTAAATTAGAAAGATATTAATAATTCTTTTTTTTCGACCATAAAAAAAGCCTCTTAAAAGAGGCTTTTTTTATTCAATACTCTCGTCCTGAAATAAGTTGTCACACAAAATAGTTTAAATTATTGAACACCTTCAAGTACTTCAAAAAGCTTAACCATTGCCAATGTATCCAGTTTACAATATTCCAGCAATTGCTCGCGGGTTTCCAAAATCCTAAACATATCGGTTTCCTTATTTAGGTTTTCAAAAGCGATCATTGCAACGCTTCCACTGGCAATTTTGAGATTCGAATAACTCAATTCGGGAACCAAGGCAGGAAGAACATTTTTAATAGAAAATGAATTTTTCATTGCAGGATGGTAGTAGTTTTTCTCCTGAAAAGGCTGAACAAGGTCAACCATCCTACTTAACCTTTTATCAATCTCAGAAGCATATTCAGGAAAATCTTTTTTTAATCCATTCAAAACATTCCGTTCCATAAGTATATCGTAGACCAAGATTGTGCCGGGGGATTCAGTGTCTTTCAAAAGACTTTCAACAAAAGCTCTTCGAGGATCAGTGTGATGTTCGGCTAAAAATTCAAAATGCTCCAGTGAAGCACTTTTATTTTTTTTAAAATGTAATGAATATTGAAATGGAATATGTTGATATGGTTTCGTATTATCAAACATAGGAATCGCGGGCATAAATGTTTCGAAATCCATAAAAAAAACAGGATAGTTGATCTTGTCCAGAAAAGAATGTATTGCTTTTATATCAACAATCGCTTGCATTTTTTTAGCGGCCTGAATATGAAGATTGATCTGTTTATTTAATTCATTCTTTTCTGGAATTTGGTTGACCGTTTTATAACCAGCATTAAACAATTCAAAAAGTTCTGATTTTTTCACACCTGTAATCTCAAAAATAGAATTTGAGGGGACATTTTTCCAGCAATTGCCCATAAAATCACATGTATAAGGACTAAAACAATGTTCACCGATTTTTACATCAGGTTCAGTTGCATTGGCAATCACGGACTTAGAAAGAAGAATATTTTCTTCTACCAGGGGCTGATTATTTAATGCTTCTTTTAAAACTGATTTTATTGCAAAAAGTCCATCTAAATCAAGGGCGCCCTTTCTCACATATTGATTATTAATTATAATAAGAGCTATATCAACAAGAGCAATTCCTGAGTTGGTAATCACCCAATATTGCAAGGATGCATCTAACAAATAAGTAGGTGAAATTTTTGTTGAACTTTTAACTTCATAGGCAAACCATTGTCCATCTTTTTTAACCAACACATCTAATATTGCCAACACTTGTTCGTGCTGAAAAGCAGCTTCATAGATAACTTCCACTCCACTTTCAATTAATTTCCTTGTATTTGTAACCGCTTCAATATTATTTGAACGTTTCGAAGGTGTTGCATCAATGCCTCCTGGAAAAAGTTTTTGGGCAAGTAGGCCGACATTATTTCCTCTGTTAAAAATAGCTTGTTGTTCGGTTGAAACCGAATCTCTTTTTTGTATGAAGTATTTGTATAAATAAAGCGACTTCGAACATTGCAGTCCGCGTAAAAAGGTTGATTTACTTAATATATGTTTTTCCACCGGACTTCCATTAAAATTTATTACAAAATAACTCGAATTATTAGAATAGTTCAAATTATTATGAATTTATTCCTTTTATTTTTTTATTCGCAGCAAAAAAAGAAATAACACATTAAAATAATTAAGACAGAAAGCTAATTTCTATAGGTAAATGGGTGTTTATATTTACAATTTATATCGCTACATTTGTGTTCGTAAAATACCTACAAATAATAATATGTTTAAAATTAAGCCTTACTTTTTTTATTTCTTAATTGCATTTACAACATTCAATTGCAAAACTTCCTTTGCTCAGTTTACAGTAAATGCAGGCCCAGATAAAGTTGTATGTGTAGGTTTAAATACATTAATAGGAAGCGTTTCGCCTGCTATTGGAGGCTTGGCACCATATACTTATTCCTGGAGCCCTCCTAATTTCCTGACTAGCACATCTATACCTAACCCTATTTGTAGCCCGCTTTCATATGCAACTTACACGTTAACTGTTACCGATGATACAGGAGCTGTTGCAACGGATGTAGTTATTGTATCATTACATTATTCAGCCAATGTAAATGCAGGAAACGATACCAGTATCTGTGAAAACAGTTACGCTTTATTGGGAGCCGACTTAAATGTTTCAGGAGCAGGAGTTACTTATACATGGTTGCCCACTACATATCTTAATAATAATATTTTACCTCGCCCTACTTCCGCTCCATTAGTTTCTACAACGTATACCCTAACTGCTACAAGTTCTGCTTGTCCACCCGTTACAGATCAAGTAACAGTTACCGTTATACCAACACCCAACATCAATGCCGGACCTGATGTTACAATTCATGAAGGAGAAGTAACGATTTTGAATGCAACGGGAGGCTTTTATTATGCATGGTCACCACCTGCGACACTTACCTACCAGTTTTCTCCCAATGCAGAAGCTGAACCAATCGTTACAACAACCTATTATCTTTACGGGACAGATGATTCAAACAAATGTCCGAATTACGATTCAATGACCGTATTTGTAATTCCTAGTGATGAGTTGGTTTTTTATAACACTTTTACACCCAATAATGATGGAAATAATGACACGTGGTATATTGGAAACATCTATAAATATCCTTCAAACAAACTAGAAATTTATAATAGAAACGGTAAATTAGTTTACAAATCTAGTCCGTATGTAAACAATTGGGACGGAAAAGCATTTGGAGAAACATTACCTGCAGGGACTTATTTTTATGTGTTAGATCTAGGTGAAGGTCAAGGCAAGAAAAATGGAACAGTAACAATAATAAATTAGTTGATTTGAAAAAACATTTTTTATATTTTTTTATTTTAAGTTTAGCGGCTCTTCAAACAAATGCTCAACAGTTGCCTTATTATACACAAAATAAGAGCAATGCCTTTATGATTAATCCAGGCGTTACAGGAACAAAAAAACTGCTTGATGCACGCTTGAATTATAGAAAGCAATGGGTTGGTTATGATGGAGCACCAACAACTATTAGCTTAGGACTACACAGCCGTTTTATGAAAGGTAAAATGGGTGCTGGTATGTATTTAATGCAGGATAATATCGGGCCATCAAAACAAACTAATATAGGTGCAAGTTATGCATATCATTTACGTTTCCCTGATTGTGAGTTATCAGCAGGTTTAGCAGGAAACTTCACAAAATATACCTTATTGGGTAGTAAGATTACCCTGCACCACAATCAGGATGCATCAATAGATCAATCAATTAATAACAGCACCTGGGCGACAGATGCAAGTGCTGGAATTTATTTATACAACGATAGATTTCATATAGGCGCTAGCGGATTACATGTGATACAATCCACTGCTGAATTTTATAAAGCAGATACCACAAAAAAGGGAATTATAAAATATGCGACTCAGATCAACTTTACGTTGGGTTATAAATTTTCACAAAATCTTGATTATATATGGGAAAGTACGCTTTACGGACAATATGTAAAAGGGGCACCAATAATGCTTGACTACACATTACGCTTACATTTTTTTGAAAAAGCATTTGCTGGCGTATCTGTTCGTTTAAACGATGCAATTGCCATTCAAGTTGGATTCACGCTTTTTGAAAATTATCAACTAAGTTATTCCTATGATATCCAAATTGGAGGATTAAAAAAATACAACAATGGCTCTCATGAAATAATGTTAGCAGTAAGTCACGATATATTCAAAACAAAAAAAGGACGGGATAATTCTAAATTTCTGAATCAGAAATATGGCTATTTATTCTGATTTCAAAAACTAGAGTAAAACCAATATCCTATAAAAAATAGCGTTCATAATATATACTAATAAGAGCTAAAACTTTCTGAAAAATTCTTCTGCAAATAATACTTTTAAAAATCTCCTTCCATTTAAAATTCTTAAAAATTATTTAAAGATCATATCATTCTATTTATGAACAAATGAGTCACAAGCTTAAAAAAAAAATACGACTCGAGTTTTATTCATTTATACCAAGAAAGTTAGTGAATATACTATTCTTGCTTATTTTTGTAACGAATGCAAAATAAAATGTCAAATGTTTTAATGGTGCGGCCCGTTCGATTCGGGTTCAACGAACAAACAGCAGGTAGTAATTCGTTTCAGCAACCGACAGCGTCAGTATCAGCTGAATCCATACAATTAAAAGCATTGGAAGAGTTTGATGCATTTTCAAGTACACTGATCGCTTCAGGAATAGATGTTAAAATTATAGAAGATACGAATCATCCTCTTACTCCTGATTCAATTTTTCCAAACAACTGGATCTCTTTCCATGAAAACAATAAATTGGTAGTATACCCTATGTTGGCAGAAAACAGGCGATTAGAAAGAAGGGAAGACATTATAAATATTTTCAGAAAAAAAAATACAACATTAATTGATCTGAGTAAGTTTGAGAGCGAGAATATGTTCTTAGAAGGAACAGGCAGTATTGTTTTTGATTATACAAACAAAATCGCATATGCCAATATTTCTCCCAGGACTGACAAACAGCTTTTTTATCAACTTTGTAAACAATTAGGGTATCAAAGTATTACGTTTAAAGCAGTTGATTCTAAAAAAACAGATATTTATCATACAAATGTTTTGATGAGCATTGGGCATGGATTTTCAGTTCTTTGTGAAGATTGTATCATAGACAAAAATGACCTTAAAAAAGTAAAAAAATCATTGAAGGAATCCAATCACGAAATCATTTCTATTTCTTACAAACAAATGAATTCATTCGCTGGAAATATATACCAATTATATAATTTTGAAGGAAAAAGTTTAATTGTACTTAGTGAACAAGCTTACAAATCGTTGAAAGTAGATCAGATTAAAAAACTTGAACAATATGGGAAACTGCTGCATATTCCGCTTTACACGATAGAACAGTATGGTGGTGGAAGTGCGCGCTGTATGCTCGCAGAAATAAAATATTAACAGAAAATTTAAAAGTATTATATGGCTTCATTTGATATTGTAAATAAAGTAGATGCGCAACTGCTTGACAATGCAATTAATATTGCACGAAAAGAAATAATTAACCGTTTTGACTTTCACGGCTCAAAGAGTGAGCTTACATTGGATAAAAAAGCAATGCTTATCCATATTCTTACTGAAAATGATATGCGAATGGAGTCAATCATTGATATAATCCGTCAACGAATGATCAAACAACATTTGAACCCTCTCTGCCTCGATTTTGGAAAAGAGCAATTTGCATCGGGTATGATGATCAAAAAAGACATAAAAATAAAAGAAGGTGTTGATAAGGATGTTGCAAGAAAAATAATTAAAGACATTAAAGATTCTAAATTAAAAGTGCAGGCGCAAATGATGGAGGACCAAGTACGTGTAACAGCAAAAAAAATAGATGACCTTCAAGCTGTTATTTCACTTGTAAGACAAGGGAAATATGATCTTCCGCTACAGTTTTTAAATATGAAATCTTAACTAATTCAACCGAAAGAAGAAAATGAAAACAGCTGCAGTTATGGGTATTGAAAGCAATAAAATTTATCAAACTAATTGAACTATACACGCATATTACAACGAAGGGCTTAGACCAGATTGTTAGCCCGATAGATAAATTGGATATATTTTAGAAATAGATTACATTTACTAAATACTTACGCCCCCTCTAAAATAACAGAAGCAAAAAAATAGTGAAAGCAGGAAAAAGCATAAAATATAATTTTTTAGAATCAAATTTGAACCTTTCCCTAGCTTCGACTAATTCCGATATTTACGAAACCAGTTTCGTATATATCTCAAAAAGACCGATAATATGCAAGGAGTTGCGTAAAGGGAATTGTTATA